>NZ_JAMYOE010000032.1:0-69135 GCF_040319695.1 Mesorhizobium sp. M0898
CATAATCCCTCATTTTGATTCGATAGCGCCCCGCGGATGTCTGCCTACTAGAGGGTGTATATTAGCGCCAAATCACATACCTGCACGCTCTGATAGAATGGTTGATCGCCAATAGGAATGCTGCGCCGCAACAAAAATGCAAATAAATATATCGAGCATACTACGCAATCGGGACGGTCATTGACCCTTATATTCAGCAATGTTGATAATCATGTGTGTGGATTACATCGGGGAATTTCCAGCAATGTCAAAAAGTAAGTATTAAGAGAAATAGCGCGTGAGTTAGCTGATCTGAGGAGAAAGCTTCACCGGCCTAATTTCGACAGATTATATATTTATGAATATACGTAAGAAAACCTATTATACTGACGTTAGTGCTTACTTTTTACTAGGCAACAGTCCGAACTATGACTAGAGCGACAGCACGGAGTGAGAAAAAAGGTATTCTTCTACGAAATGCACTTGACTGCGGCCGAATCTCGGCGACGTTAAGCTAAGGCGTTCAGCCGATCAGGCTCTCTGCCGATAACACCAATTTGTTGTGGACAGATAGTGGGCAGGTGCTCGCTGGCGACCGAAATCACATCCGCAACCGAGATTGCGACACCGAGTGGTCAAGTTTGGCTATCTGCAATCTGCGCAAATCAATGTCCGACTTAGCACTCGGTCAACCGCTAGCGCTACAAGCGAACCGGTACGCTATGGGACTTGGTCCATGCCCCTGGAAATCGGAGCCGCATCCAAAGACAATCCTGCCACGCCCCATAGCTCTCAAGCCGCCGGCGGCGCTCCAAAGCTCGTTAAGCAGCTTGCTGCTTGGCGATCCAAGATTGTTCACAGTCGACGAACTTCATGGACCTTCTCGGGCCAGCGTGATCGGTTGAGAGCTAGCCATGAGCTGAGGTCTATTCTCATAGGAAAGTTCTGACTCCCTCGCAGCGAATCGACCACAGTGCCCCTTCGACGTCGGACCGGACGGAGAGGCCCTTGGTTACCCGTATTTCAACGATCCACAACGCCTTGTGGTCGATCGATCCACTATCCCCCGATGCCAGGTTGTACGTTCCTGACACGTCGATCACCCGGCACCCTGCCGTTTTTAAGTTCACGGTGAAGAGCGTAGCGCCGCCGTAGTTGCGGAGCCGCAGCGTTGCCGTCTCACTATTCCCAGTATAGGGCCGCAACACGTCAACACTAATGCGATTGATAAACATTCGTTTGCCGATCGGGTTGGCGATCGATCCTCCGGTGACCGGTATGACACGTTGGTCGAATGCGAAGAAATCCGGCCCGATGTCGGATGAATCAATATTGACCGGCGTGGCGATGGCTCTTCCGAGCGTCCTAATCTGCTTTCCGTACGGACCCCCAAACACAAGGTCGCGCGTCGTGATATTGCGGTGGCAAAATGCCCTGATTTTGTCGTCCGTGCTCAGGGAAGTGAGCGACTCCCCCTCGAAATAGACAACACCATCGATTTCATAAGGCATCCTGCCCAGCCGGAAAGCCGGGACCCCTATAGCCGTGTAGAACATCGCGTCGGGCGACATGAACCGCGCGATCTGCGACGAGTCGAATTGACTGCGCGAGATTGACAGCAGCGAATCGCTTTCCTTCGTGATCAATATCTCCCGATAATCGCCGGAGAAAAGGCACGTCTTCGTAGAATCGGTCACTATGAATTCGGTGCCCTCGATGGAGATGTTCTCCGTTAGCGAGCTGGTGGGGCCCAGAACGGAATTTCGACTGGCGGATAGACCAACCAGACGACCGCGCCTTACGATAAGGTTTTTGGCTGGCGATAGGTTCCAGAGATCCTGGGCTTGCACGTCCTCAAGAATGAGCGAACGCACGCCCACACCGGCACCTATTTTAAGGCACTTGGAACCGCGGAACACTACCTCGTCTATGCACTTGTCGAACTCTATCCCGCCACGGACATCAAGTTCGCTAGCATGGACGTACTTACCTTGGCTTACATACATACCGCCGTCCATCCGGCCGCCTCTGATCTCACAGTAATCAAAGCCGCCGATGGTCACGCGGCCATTTCGCGCAAGGTTAGCGCTAGCCGTCGTCCATTTCGGATTGGCAACGACATTGATGTCGTAAATAATGAGGCGGCGGTAGCCTTTGAAGTTGCTGCGATCCGCAGAGATGATGCGCGGAGCACCAAATACAAATGTACCGGAACCATCCGGCCACCGAGCGTCATAATCGTACTTCAGCCTGCGTCGGAGCGTGATGCTGCGGCCATCAACACTTTCGATCTCGTTGTATTCCGAGACGCGTGGGTCGGGCGGAAAACCAGAGAAGCCACCACCGCTGAAGCCATAGATGAAAACACGCGCACCAGCGGTAAGGCCAGTTCCATCCAAGGAACCTGTCACCTCGACGCCCGTGTCCCCTGCTGAGGCCGTAGCGATGGTCTCACCCGCATAGTAGTTCCCGGTGAAGACTTCATGACCATTGGTTATGAAGATGGTGCCGAAGTGCAACCCTTCGTTGTTCGAGACGAACCCGACATCTGTCACCCCGCCATGCGTGTTCATGATTGCGGAGCCATTGAAATCCAGCGTCAGGTATTCGATACCGCAGAACAGATGGGCATGTTTGGTCGTATAGGTCTTCCCTTTCTGGCCAATCCAGTGAAGGCGCCCATGCTCCCGGCCCCAGTTACACATGGCAACCATTGCGGCGTCGTCATCTGCCGTGCCATCGCCGACAGCGCCAAACATCTCGGCCGTCACGGCGGCCTGTTCCGCAATCTCTCCCAACCCCGCGACCGAGTTGCGGATTCGGCTATGGGCGCTCGTTGGGTTGATCGGGTTCTCGACGGTTCGTTCGTCAGCCTGTGTAGTCTGGGGCACGATAGCGGTACCCCCAAGCAGGCGAAGAAAGGAACGACGTTTCATTTGAATCACCAGTCGTGGGTTCTGCTCGCGATGGTCAGCCTTCAGGATGGTGGCACGAATCAATCAGAGTGCTTAATAAAGGAAATTTACGTGGGTTTGGCGATTGGGGATTGGGGCTGATCGAAGCAAAGGAAGCCTACTGGAACGGACCCTGTCAACAGCTCGCCCGATTGGAACCGGCTGGGCGGCGCCACCATGATCTTCGCGATATAGTGTTAGAAAAAGTTGCGCAGGACCCTTGGCAAGTAGGAGTGGGTGCAGTCTGAATCTGTCTTTCAGATCCGCAGCGTTTTGTAAGTGCCGATTTGCCGGTGAGGTACGGCTCGTTCAACAAGGAAATCCGAAACGCTTTGGATTGCGGATGAAGGGCGTGATCTTTTCGACAAAAGGAGACATTGTTCTGTCAGCCTGGTTGAAGCAGATTAGAGTCAGCCTGGTGAGAACACTAGGTCGCTCGTGCCGCCCGGCAATTCGTTGAGCTGCTCAGCGTGAATGTCAACTAGATTTAACCAGCAGTGGGACTTCGGTAGTTCGCCCATGGGACGTACAATGGAGAGCGGATATTTGCCTAGGTGGGGGTGCATGCGCAGAGCCAATCAAAATAACCGCATGCTTTCATAGAGTGGTTGATCGCGGACTGGATTGCCGTGTAGGGCGGAAAAATAAACGCATTCGATACCGCGAGATGAAAAGACAATTTAAGTACAACGATCCCCAGAATAATATCTCTGAGACTGCGACAAAAACAAAGCGGACTTCTCCACAATATGTCCTGGCTTCCGGCGAATCTGGCCGACGTTAGGCTTAAGGTTGCTACCAAAGTTATGTCTTCTAGCGACGATACCAAATTTGTCTACACCGATGACGGGCTACTCGTTCATGACCGGACTTGTTAGCACTTGGGTTGCCGACACGGAGATGCCCAAATTTAGCTATCTACCTTCGCCGGAAGGCAGGACATGCCAGGGACAGGTGACGGCGATGCGGCAGAATACCGCAGTGCAAGGCTCGCAACACGAGGCCTGCTGCGCGCCGTTGGGTGAGGCAGATCGCTCAGACGCGTAGGAGTTGGTAGCCCGATAGCCGCGCCAGACTCCCGGCCCAAGGACTAGTTGCACGCACCCCGGTCAACTTGTACCGTTCCCCAGTCGAATTCGAACCGTCGATCGAGCAGCACGGATTGAACCATCGAACAAGCAATGGTACCTAGCTCCGCTCCGCAGGGCGGACCGAAAAATGTCCTAGGTGCACTACCGCGCAGTCAGAGGGTTTTGCTTGCCAATCTTGGTCACAGGTGCCGCTGGCTTTATTGGAAGCCATGTTTGCCTCAAGCTTCTGGAGCGTGGCGACGACGTTGTCGGTGTCGACAATTTGAATGACTATTATGACCCGACATTGAAAAGAGTTCGCTTGGCACGCCTGCTCGGACGACGAGGTTTTTTCTTTCTGGAGACTGATATCGCCGATCCACTTGCTCTTGTAAGAGCCCTAAGCAGTCAGAGAATAACAAAAGTTGTTCATCTCGCGGCACAGGCTGGGGTCCGTCATTCGTTGGAAAACCCCCGAGCCTACATCCGCTCCAATATCGCCGGTCATCTTGAGGTCCTAGAATTTTGTCGTAGCTGCCCCGACTTTGAGCATTTGGTCTATGCATCATCGAGCTCCGTCTATGGAGGCAACCGGAAAGTACCTTTCAGCGAGGTCGATCGGGTCGACCATCCGGTGTCACTGTATGCGGCCACGAAAAAGTCGGATGAATTGATGAGTTACACCTACGCTCATTTGTTTGGCCTGCCTCAGACCGGTCTGCGATTTTTCACTGTTTATGGTCCCTTCGGCCGGCCTGATATGGCCTATTGGATGTTCACCAAGGCAATGCTTGAAGGCAAGGCGATCCGCGTCTTCAACAATGGCGAGATGTGGCGCGATTTTACATATATCGACGACGTCGTGGAAGCCGTTATTGCTGTGCTCGACAACCCGCCCTCAACGGACGTTCCGCCCAGCAGAGTCTATAATGTCGGGAACAACCAGCCAGCTCGACTGGGCGACTTCATTGATATTTTGGAGAATCTGTTGGGCGTAAAGGCGAACCGCCAATTCGAGGCGATGCAGCCTGGCGATGTGGCGCGGACCTTTGCTGACATGGCATTGTTGGAGCAGGACTTCGGATTTAAATCACGAACCCCACTGGAAATCGGTCTCGGCAGATTCGTAGACTGGTATCGATCGGAATGGGTGGCGAGAACAAGCGCAATCGGACAATGAGCCGAAAACATGTCTTTGAGCCAATCGACCTGCCAATGCGAGCCAACGCGGGCGCAGGTGTTGGCCAATCGCTAACGCTTATCGTGCAAAGCAAATAAGTCACAAGGATGCCAGGTCAGTCTTCCTAGTTGTCCGGAATTCGCGGGGGTCTTCGGCGGTTTAGTCCACCACCCCAACAATCTTGGATTCCCCTGGTACCAGAGACCGGGCTACGACAGCCGTCAAGTGGCCCGTCCAACAAGTGAAGTAGCACAGCTGACCGCTGCCAGACCGCACGCCATTCCAATGCAGTCGGCAGCCCAGTCGAGTCCATCAAAGTCTCGCTTTATCAGGGTCGTACCTTGAAGAACCTCTATCGCAGCGCCAACCAGAGTAAGAAACATTACTAGGCTCGCTTTGCGTTCTGGCCATCCGAGGCTGCCAACAAATTGCAGTACGGCGAAAGCGGAGGCGTGGTTCAGCTTGTCATAATGAAAACCCCACATCGAGTCCAAATTCTTTAAGGCGTGGCAAGGGTAGAAGCGCCAGCACAAAAACGGCAAGCAGCGTGACGGAAAAAGCGATTCGTTCAGTGACGGACCGTAATGTCATTATGTTCCAACGAGGGTCGGTTGCGGCTGAACTCCGGCAGACGAAACCCGATGAAGGTCGCGCGGAATCCAGCATGATATCGGGGGCGAGGCTTTAGCTCTCATTACCATCGCATTCGATGCTTCGAAAATCAAAGAAGGAATTGTGCACAGCTACAACAACCGGGTCAAGAACTTGCGATCCGCCACCAGATATAGACCTGTCTCCTCGTTTCTTGACTTCCTCGATCGCAGACCCTTGCGAGGGTGCCTCTCGGACACAATGTCCAGGATGGACCCTTTTGCGCGGCCTGAGACATAGGTGACGTTTTGTACCGGACACTAGAGTGCGCCCCTCGGACCGGACAGGGTCAAGCCGCAGTTTTGACCATCTGCCGGGCGTGTTGGTCCTCGAACTGTTGCGGGCTGAGATAGCCGAGCGCTGAGTGCAATCGGCGGGTGTTGTAAACCTCATCAATGAAGCGGGGAAGGTCCTCAGCGACGTCGGCGAAGGTTTCGTAGGCCATCGGATAGACGGCTTCGACCTTCATCGTCTTCATGAAGCTTTCCGCTTTCGCATTATCGTAGGGATTGCCGCGCCGGCCCATCGATCCAATAAGATCGTGCTCGGCGAGAACGTTGCGGTAGAGGAGTGCGGCATATTGCGACCCTCGGTCCGAGTCATGGACGCAGCCCGGCGGGGGTTTTCGTCGTTCGATTGCCGCCTTCAATGCTGCAACGGTTAAGCGCGCGTCGATCGACCGACCGATGGCGTAACCAACGACCTTGCGTGACCAGGCATCCAAAATGACCGCGACGTAGACGAAGCCCGCCGCAATCGTCACGTATGTTATGTCGCTCACCCAGAGCTGGTTCGGGCCGTCGGGTGTCACGTTCTTCACCAGGTTCGGGAAGATCGGCAACTCGCGATCGCTGTCCGTAGTGGCGATGAAGCGCCGCCTGATCCTGGGCTGCAGATCGTGCTCGCGCATCAACCGTCTGACCTTCTTGTGGTTGACGACGATGCCGCGCTGCCGCAGCGCCGCCTGCATGCGGCGATAGCCGTAAGCTTCGAAGCTGTCGGAGATCTCACCCATCGTCTCGACGAGCGCTGTGTCATCCACGGCGGTTTCGGGCTGATCGTAGTAGGTTGATCGCGCGATCCCCATCAGCCGGCATCCTTCAGCGATGGAGACACCGCCGGGCCGGTGATCACGGATGTAGTCCCGCTTCTCGGACGTGGTGCGCTTTTCAGAGCCCCCTTTAGAAACTCAATTTCCAAGGCTTGCCGGCCTACCAGCCGCTCCGCGCTGCGATCCGCGCCTCATCTCGACCGTGCTCGCCGGTCAGAGGCTGGGAATCAAGGAGATCGACGACGGCATTTGGCTCGTCAGCTTCATGCATTACGATCTCGGGTATATCGACTTGGAACAGAGGACCTTGCAGACCATCGACAACCCGTTCGGCACGAGGTTGTCACCCATGTCTTAAGTACAATCTGTTACCCATGTCTCCGGGTTGGACAATTTGAGTGGTGGCTGGGGCGCCAGGATTCGAACCTGGGAATGTCGGTACCAAAAACCGATGCCTTACCACTTGGCGACGCCCCAACAGCCGGAGCGTGCCCGCTGTGCGCGCGGCCTTATAGGACGAGCCGAGGGAAAGCTCAATGCCGACATATCGACTATGGGCGCCGATTCATAGATATCGCAATCGTCACTTTGAACGGACCAATTCACCCCAGACCGCCATTTCATTGCCGGCCGGATCGACCAAATGGAACCGCCTGCTGCCCGGAAATGAAAAGATCGGCTTGGTGATGGTGCCGCGGGCATTCTCGACGGCGCTCAATGTTTCCTACAGCCTTTCGGAATAGAGCACGGGCAGCGGCTTGGCCGGCGCATCTTCGGCATCCGCCTGAAAACCGCCGTCCAGCCCTTCGGCAAAAGCTGAATAGGTCGGCCCGTAATCGGTGAACGACCATGAGAAGGCCGCGCTGTAGAAAGCCCTCACGCGTCCAGCGTTCCGCCCGTCGCCGGCATTTCCAGATAATCGAGCTTTCCGGGCATTCTCATCGCTCTAACCTAATGTTCTCGTTATGTTCTACAACAAAGCTTTCCGAAAAGCAAGTCTTTTCGGCGTCGCTTTTCCTTAATCGATTGTAGAGGCCGGCCGGCTTGGTCGATGCCTTGCCTTTCGCACTGCAGCATCATATCGCTCGATTTGCCAATATTTCCAATCTCCTGCAACCGGGGAGCAAGCATGACCAAATGGGTGTATACCTTTGGCGACGGCGCCGCGGAAGGCCGTGCCGGCGACCGCAATCTGCTCGGTGGCAAGGGCGCCAACCTTGCCGAAATGTGCAGCCTGGGCCTGCCGGTGCCGCCAGGCTTCACCATCACCACCGAGGTCTGCAACGCTTATTACGCCAACGGCCACGCCTATCCGGCCTCGCTGGAAGCGGATGTGGCCGTCGCCCTCGATCACATCGGTCGGCTGACCAGGCGCCGTTTCGGCGACCCGTCGAAACTGCTTTTGGTGTCGGTGCGCTCCGGTGCCCGCGCTTCCATGCCCGGCATGATGGACACCGTGCTCAATCTCGGCCTCAACGACGAGACGGTCGAAGCCTTGGCCGCCGATTCAGGCGATCCGCGCTTTGCCTATGACAGCTATCGCCGTTTTATACAGATGTATTCCGACGTCGTCATGGGCCTCGACCATGAGGTCTTCGAGGAGATCCTCGAAGACCAGAAGGGTGGGCTCGGCCATGAGCTCGACACCGAGCTGACAGCCATCGAATGGCAAGGCGTAATCGCGCTCTACAAGGCCAAGGTCGAGGAGGAGCTCGGGAAGCCGTTCCCGCAGGATCCGAACGAGCAGCTGTGGGGCGCCATCGGTGCGGTGTTTTCCAGCTGGATGAACAACCGCGCCATCACCTACCGGCGCCTGCACGACATTCCCGAAAGCTGGGGCACGGCGGTCAACGTCCAGGCCATGGTCTTCGGCAATATGGGCGACACTTCGGCTACCGGCGTCGCCTTCACCCGCAATCCGTCGACCGGCGAAAAGCAGCTCTATGGCGAGTTCCTGGTCAACGCCCAGGGCGAGGATGTCGTTGCCGGCATCCGCACGCCGCAGAACATCACCGAAGCGGCGCGAATTGCCGCCGGCTCAGACAAGCCGTCGCTGCAGAAGCTGATGCCGGACGCCTTCCAGGCTTTTGTCAGCATCTCCGACCGTCTGGAAAAGCACTACCGCGATATGCAGGATCTCGAATTCACCATCGAGCGCGGCAAATTGTGGATGCTGCAGACCAGGTCAGGCAAACGCACCGCTAAGGCAGCGCTGAAGATTGCCGTCGACATGGCCAGGGACGGGCTGATCTCGAAGGAGGAGGCCGTCGCCCGCATTGATCCGGCCTCGCTCGACCAGTTGCTGCATCCCACGATCGATCCGAAGGCGGCGCGCGATATCATCGGCGTCGGCCTGCCGGCATCGCCAGGTGCTGCCACCGGCGAAATCGTGTTTTCCTCGAACGACGCCGAGGAGGCTAAGGCGCAAGGCCGCAAGGCGATCCTGGTGCGCATCGAGACCAGCCCCGAGGACATTCACGGCATGCATGCGGCGGAAGGCATCCTGACGACGCGCGGCGGCATGACCAGCCACGCCGCCGTTGTTGCGCGCGGCATGGGTAAGCCTTGCGTTTCGGGCGCAGGCTCGCTGCGCGTCGACTACAAGGCCGGCACGCTGATGGCGATGGGATCGACGTTCCGCAAAGGCGATATCATCACCATCGACGGCGGCAACGGCCAGGTGCTGAAAGGCGCGGTACCGATGCTGCAGCCCGAACTCTCGGGCGATTTCGCCGCCATCATGGAATGGGCCGACGGCGCGCGCCGCATGAAGGTGCGCACCAATGCCGAGACGCCGCTGGATGCACGCATGGCGCGGTCCTTCGGCGCCGAAGGCATCGGTCTTTGCCGGACCGAACACATGTTCTTCGACGGCGATCGCATCATTGCCATGCGCGAGATGATCCTGGCCGATACGGAAAAGGACCGTCGAACGGCGCTGGCCAAGCTGTTGCCGATGCAGCGCTCGGATTTCCTCGAACTGTTCGAGATCATGGCCGGGCTGCCGGTCACGATCCGCCTGCTCGATCCGCCGCTGCACGAATTCCTGCCCAAGACCGAGGAGGAGGTGGCCGAGGTCGCCGCCGCCATGAATGTGTCGCCGGACAAGCTCCGGCGGCGCACCGAGGCGCTGCACGAGTTCAATCCGATGCTCGGCCATCGCGGTTGCCGGCTTGCCGTCTCTTATCCCGAGATCGCCGAGATGCAGGCGCGCGCCATTTTCGAGGCGGCCATCGAGGCCGGCAGGAAGGCCGGCGCGCTGGTGGTCCCCGAAATCATGGTGCCGCTGGTCGGGCTGGCGAAGGAGCTCGACTTCGTCAAGGCACATATCGATGCGGTCGCCAAAAGCGTGATGGAGGAGACCGGTGTCAGGATCGACTATCTGACCGGCACGATGATCGAACTGCCGCGTGCCGCGATCCGCGCCCAAATCATCGCCGAGGCAGCCGAATTCTTCTCCTTCGGCACCAACGATCTGACCCAGACCACGTTCGGTATCTCGCGCGACGACGCGGCCTCGTTCCTCGAGACCTACCGGCAAAAAGGCATCATCGAGCAGGATCCGTTCGTGTCGCTCGACATAGAGGGCGTCGGCGAACTGGTGCGGATGGCGGCCGAAAAGGGCAGGGCGACGCGGCCCGACATCAAACTCGGTATTTGCGGCGAGCATGGCGGCGACCCGGCCTCGATCCATTTCTGCGAAAAAGTCGGCCTCGACTACGTCTCGTGCTCGCCATACCGGGTGCCGATCGCCAGGCTGGCCGCTGCGCAAGCGGCGGTGCAGGCTGCAAAGAACGGCCGCGGATAGGAGTTGGAGTCCACCGGCATCTGACCTTACCGATTTGTAACCGAATTCACGCGAACGTGCGTCTGTCGGCTCCAAATCCCGACATCGTTTCTGCCCAGTTTCCGGCCCCCGAACCCGCCCCGGTGCCAGAAACAGATGTTGCAGAACCCGCCCACGCACGTCCGCTCGATTCTCATCCTCCAGACGAAATTCATCGGCGATCTTGTCCTCGCTTCCGCGCTCGCCAGAAACCTGCGCCTCCAATATCCAAAGGCCAGGATAGTGTTCCTTTGCGAGGCGAGCTTTGCCAGTTTCCTGACGGCTCATGGCATCGCCTCGGACGTGGTGGCGTTCCGACGCGTACGCATGCGTGGCACCCCTGTGCAGCGTGGTCGCGAGCTTTACGCGATGGTGCGCGCTCTGCGCCGGTTCCGGTTTGACCTGACCATCGACCTGGCCGATTCCAAAACCTCACGCATCATCGTCAGGCTCGTCAACGCCAAGACCCGCGTCGGATATGATCCTCCCGAAAAACCGTTGCGCTGGCTGGAACGACAGCCCGCCAACGTCCTGGCCAAGCCGTTTGGCTTCGGTGGCCAGCATTATCTCTACCGCTATCTTTCGCCGCTTGAGGCGCTTGGCGTGGAGTTGCGTGCGCCGGTGCCAACGATTGAGCCGCTGTCGCTGGAGACCGCCAGGGCATTGGCGCTTCTCGACCGGCATCATCTCCGGCGTAGCGGCTTCATAGCCGTTCATGCAGGAGCGAGCTTCCGGGGGCGGCAATGGCAGCCGGAACGTTTTGCGCTGGCCATCGACGAGATCTCGCGACAGACCGGGTTGGACTTCCTGCTTGTCGGCGGCCCCGATGAACGGGCATCTGCCGAGCGCATCATCGCCAAGGCCGCTTCGCCGGTCGTCAACTTGGTCGGGGCGCTGTCGCTGGCAACGCTGCTGGCGGTCCTCGGCCAGGCACGCCTGTTTCTCGGGAACGAGAGTGGTCCGATGCACATGGCCGCCGCCGCGGGAACGCCGGTTGTCGGCCTGTTCGGCCTGACCGACCCGGCCGTCTGGGGCCCTGTCGGCGTGGCCACTGTTACGCCGCGGCCCTCCGTGCCTTGCGAGTGCATAGCCAGGGACCTGTGCCGCCGACTCGATCCGAGCAAGGCTTGCTGCGTCTGGCGACTTGACGTCAAAGCGGTGGTCGACGCGGTGCTCGCGATCCTTTCACGTAAGGTTAAGGACGTGGAGCACGCATTGTGACCTCGCGCTTGCCAAAGGTCAGGCCGGCGGTCAAATTGCCGCTGCCGACGCTTTTGCAGGGGCATCGTCCCGATTTCCGCCTTGATGCCGGTCTTGGGGTCGCCGCTTCAACTTTGATCTGGCCGACCTGGAAATAATCGATGCGCCCGTTCCAAAAGTATTTTTGCACCATTGCGATGTCGCTGTGGGCTGTTTCTCCCGGCAACGCCCAGTTGCTCGTCGCACCGACGCTGCACATCAAGGCCCAGGCGGGCGGCGGCCGCGTCGCGCTGACGCTCGATGCGTGCGGCGGAAGGACCGACACACGGATTCTCTCGGCGCTGGTGGAAAACAAGATTCCTGCCACCATTTTCGTCACCGGCATCTGGTTGAAGCACAACGCCGCCGCCATCGAGATCATGCGGGCGCATCCCGAACTGTTTGAATTGGAAAACCATGGCGGCCGCCATGTCCCGGCTGTCGACACGCCGCAAAAGATCTACGGCATTCGCAGTGCCGGCAGCCCGCAGGCCGTGCTGGCCGAGGTCGAATCGGGTGCTGCCGCTCTTGCCGTGACCGGCGAACCGGCGCCGAAATGGTTTCGCGGCGCAACCGCCGAATACAGCCCGTCGGCGATCGCGATGATACGCAAGCTTGGTTTCAAGATCGCCGGATTCTCGATCAACGGCGATGGCGGCTCATTGCTCGGCGCAAAAGAGACCGCCCGGCGCATTGCCGCGGCAAAGGACGGCGACGTCATCATCGCTCACGTCAACCAGCCGACCCATGCGGCCGGCGAAGGCGTGGTGCAGGGACTTCTGGCGTTGAAGGCCAAAGGCCTCACCTTCGTGCGTCTCGACGATGCCGACGGCATCGGCGATGAAGGCACCACCGACTGATCAGTCGGGCGTGGCCTTGATCGTCACCTTGTTTGGATAGAACGCACCGTGGTCGCAAATGTCTGACATCTCGTCGAACGGCCGCTCATAGGCCCACATCGCATCCTTGCCCGCATCGCCGGCGGGCAGCACGCTCCAATAGCTGGCATCGCCCTTGTAGGGGCAATGGGTCGAGAGCTCGGTCTTACCAAGCTGCTTGAAGTCGATGTCGTCGAACGGAATGTAGAAAACAGGCGGATAGGGCGGTTCGCTCAGCACCTTGACCTTGCTGGACGAGGCGATAACGACATCGCCGACGCGCACCGTCACGGTGCCCTTATAAGGCTCGACCGTGATGACCTTGTCCGGATTGCGTTGAAAGCCGGGTGACGGATTTGCGATCTGGTCCATATCGGATCTCCTTGCCTCCTACCCCAAGATGTGTCTGGCAAGCGCCTTGCGCAAGACCTGCCAGCCACCGGCGGGCATCGCCCGCGGGTGGCAGTCTTGCGCTTTCCTCCGGTATCCCGCCTAAAATCAGGCGGCGGCCTGGAAAGCGTCCATCAGCCCGGCATAGGCGGCGGCAATCCCGGCCACCGGATTGGTGCTTTTCGAGGTGGTCTCGACCTTCAAAGCACCACCGTTGGTCGGCAAGGTGAGCAGCAGGAACTGGCGATTGCCGCCATCGCCGACCGATGCGGCGGCGACGTGCTGGGCTTCGCCCTCGTTCTCGACACACATCTTGAACAAGAGCGTGCCGCCGACAGCTTCGAGGGCGCCGCCGACGACCTCGACGAATTCATCTTCGGAAACGGTTTTGGCGTCAGGCGCCAGATCAGCCTGCGCCACATCGGCCGCCACCAGATCGGCCAGGCTTTCGGCAAGCGTATTTTCGAGGGCTTTGTCGTCGAGCTGCGCGTCCATGCGAACCTCTTTCATTCGCCAATCGCGCCCCGCCGTTAATCAACGTTAACGCCGAGCATGGCCGGATTGTGGCGAATTCGGCCTCAATTGGCTCCACGCCCCGCTACAGCCCGATCCTGGCTGGACAATCCGCGGGTTCGTCCCACAATGGCGAAAAATAACGGGAGGAACAAGATGCTCGGGCTGATGCAGGAATGGCCGCTGCTTTGCCATAAGCTGATCGACAATGCCGAGAGGCAGCACGGCAGCCGCGAAATCGTGTCGCGTTCGATCGAGGGGCCGATCGTGCGCAGCACATATGCCGAAATCCATGATCGTGCCCTGAAGGTCGCCGAGCGGCTCGAGCGTGACGGTTTCGGGCTTGGCGACCGCATCGCGACCCTGGCCTGGAACACCGCGCGCCACATCGAGGCCTGGTACGGCATCATGGGTGTCGGCGCCATCTATCACACGCTCAACCCGCGGCTCTTTCCCGAGCAGATCACCTGGATCATGAACAATGCCGGGGACAAGGCGATCTTCGTCGACCTGACCTTCCTGCCGCTGCTCCAAAAGATCGCCGGCGCGGTCAAGTCGCTGAAGCAGGTTATCGTGCTGACCGACAACGCGCATATGCCGGAGACTGCGCTGCCCAATGTGGTTGCGTACGAAGAATGGCTTGCTGAAGCCGACGGCAACTTCGCCTGGAAGACTTTCGACGAAAACACCGCCGCCGGTATGTGCTACACCTCGGGCACCACGGGCGATCCGAAAGGCGTCCTCTACAGCCATCGTTCGAACGTGCTGCACGCCATGATCGAAGCGATGCCCGACGCCATGGGCCTGTCGTCGCGCGATACCGTATTGCCGGTCGTGCCGATGTTTCACGCCAACGCCTGGGGCCTTGCCCAGAGCGCGCCGATGATTGGCGCCAAGCTGGTCATGCCCGGCTGCAAGATGGATGGCGCTTCGATCTACGAGCTGCTCGACACCGAGAAGGTGACCTTCAGCGCCGCCGTGCCGACGGTGTGGATGATGCTCCTCCAGCATCTGGAAGAAACCGGCAAGAAACTGCCCTATCTGCAGAAAGTCGTCATCGGAGGCGCGTCCTGTCCACGCGCGATCACGACGAAGTTCCAGGACAATTACGATGTCCGGGTCGTCCACGCCTGGGGCATGACCGAGATGTCGCCGCTCGGCACGCTGTGTACCCTGAAGCCGGACTATACCGGGCTGAAGGGTGAGGCTCGCCTCGCCGTCCAGCAGAAGCAGGGCTTTACGCCGTTCGGCATCGAAATGAAGATAACGGATGACGACGATAACGAGCTGCCATGGGACGGCAAGACTTTCGGCCGGCTCAAAGTCCGCGGGCCGGCCGTCGCGCGCGCCTATTATGGCGGCATCGGATCCGAACAGTTCGATGAAGACGGCTGGTTCGATACCGGTGATATCGCGCATATCGACCCCGGCGGCTACATGCAGATCACCGATCGCGCCAAGGACGTGATCAAGTCGGGCGGCGAATGGATCTCGACCATCGAGCTCGAGAACCTCGCTGTCGGCCATCCCGACGTGGCGGAGGCCGCCGCCATCGGCATTCCGCATTCCAAATGGGGCGAGCGGCCTTTGCTCGTGGTCGTGCGCAAGCCGGGCAGGGATCCGTTCAAGACCGACATCCTCGCTTTCATGGACGGCAAGGTGGCGAAGTGGTGGATGCCGGACGACGTCGCTTTTGTCAGCGAAATCCCACACACCGCTGCCGGCAAGATCCAGAAGATTACCTTGCGACAGCAGTTCCGGGATTATCACCTGCCGACGGATTGACCGGAGATGCGGCGTCTTTGCGTCTTCAAGCCGGCGCTGAAAGGCACTATGCCTTTGTTCGGGTTGGGGCAGCGCGGAAAGCAATGACGGGAATTCCCGAGCGACAGACGTCGAGGGCTGCCGGTTGGTCGCGGCGCGCCGGCGCGTTTTCGGCAGTCCTGCTGCTAACGGTACTCATCGGCCACCGATCTGATCTCGTCGAGACGTCGGCATTCCTGTGGGTGCTCGCCATTGTCGCCTTGCTGGCCGCGTTTGCGCTTCTGTTCGCCGGGTTTGCCTTTGCGCGATTGTGGAATTTCGGTGATCGCGGCGGCCATGACTTGATCGTCGGCGCCTTGCTGGCGGTTCTGGTGCTCATCCCTTACGGCGTCGCGGCCTATTGGGTGGCGACCTATCCGCCGCTGCGCGATATCTCGACGGATCTGGACGACCCGCCGGTGCTCGATATTTCCACCCGGACAAAGGATATGAACAAGCTTTTGCCGACGACACCCGGCGAGCAGCGCCTGCAAATCGAAGCTTATCCGCTTGTTACCGGACGCAGCTACACCTTGCCTTTCGATCGCGTTCTGGAGGCGGTCAAAACGGTGCTCGATCGGCGCGGCTGGCGGCTCACGGCGCCGTTTCCAGACGCAGCAGGGCAAAGCGACGTGACGGTCGATGCGCTGGCCAAGGGCTTGCTGCTTGGCCTTCCCGCCGATGTCGCCATCCGCGTGACCGACGACGGTGATGCGGTCATCGTCGATATGCGCTCGGCCTCGCGTTACGGCCGCTACGACCTTGGCGACAATGCAGCGCGCATCACCGACTTCCTTGCCGAACTCGACCAGGAAGTCGCCGGGCAGGTGGGTGTGGCGCCGGCGGAATGATATCCAAAGTGTGCTACGTTGGCGGCGAATATATGCCGTCGATAGCCGGGGCGCCATCGGTGTGGACCAGGCCGCGCACCACCAGATCTTCCAGATGGGCAAGCACCGACAGGCCGGCCGCGCCATGCAGGCGCGGGTCGGTGTCTCGATAGATCGCGTCCACCATGTCCTTGATTGTCCGGTCGCCGCTGTTCATTCGCTCCAGAATTGCGCGTTCGCGCATTTTGCGATGCGTTTTCAATCCGCGCATGAAGCTGCGCGGCTCGGCCACCGGCCCACCATGACCGGGCAGCAGCAGCCGGTCGTCACGTTCGATCAGCCGATCGAGCGATGTCATGTACTCGGCCATCGCGCCATCCGGCGGTGCGACGATCGTGGTTGCCCACGCCATGACGTGATCGGCCGAGAAAAGGATGCCGGTTCCCTCCAGCGCGAAGGCCGCGTGATTGGCGGTATGGCCGGGCGTCAGCACCGTCCGGATCGCCCAGCCATCGCCGTCGATCACCATATCATCCGGCAGCGCGACGTCTGGAACGAACTCGATGTCGGCGCTGGCATCGAGCGGATTGACCTCGCCGGTGCGCAACGGCCGCGCCGGGCGATGCCGGCCCGCCGCCAGAATCACCGCACCGGTATGCTGCTTCAGCCGCGCCGCCAGCGGCGAATGGTCGCGATGCGTGTGGCTGACGAAGATATGGCTGACCGGCCTGGTCCCGATCGCTTCGAGCAGTGTTCTAAGATGTGCCTCGTCATCCGGTCCGGGATCGATCACCGCCACCGTCTCGCGACCGACGATATAACTGTTGGTTCCGTGAAAGGTGAACGGGCTTGGATTCGGGGCCGTGACGCGTTGAATACCAGGCGCAACGATCACGCCCTTGCCATAGGACGGTTCGAAGCGTGTATCGAATTTCAGCGCCATGCGAACGTCGCGACCTTTTTTGGGGCGAGGGCAAAACCGATTGCCGCATAGCACGGAAGCCAATATAGGAAAACGCAAGGCCGCGTTCGGCGGCAATCCGGAACGGGGAAGACCATGGCAATTGCAACGACGATGCGTCCGCTTATTTCTCTCGCTCTGCCCGAAAAAGGCGCGGCCCGGCTGGCAGGACAGCTTTTGCTGGCGATCGCCGGAACGTTGCTGCTGATCTTGTCTGCCAAGACCAAGGTCATGCTCGGACCGGTCGATATCTCGATGCAGACGCTCGCCGTCTTGCTGATCGCTGCCGCCTTCGGCATGCGCCTCGGCGTCGCCACGCTGCTTCTCTACATGGCTGAGGGCGCGTTGGGCCTTCCGGTCTTCCAGAGCACGCCGGAAAAGGGCATCGGCATCGCCTACATGCTCGGTTCGACCGGCGGTTATCTTGCCGGCTTCGTCGTCATGGCGACGATCGTCGGCTGGGCTGCCGACCGTGGCTGGGATCGCCATCCTATCAAGCTCTTCAATGCCATGCTGGTGGCCGAGATCGTCATGATGGCAATGGGCTTTGCCTGGCTGGCGCTGTTGATCGGCCCGGAAAAATCCTGGCAGTTCGGGGTGGTGCCCTTTATCGTCGGTGATCTGATCAAGGTTGCGCTGGCCGCGAGCCTGGTGCCAGCTGTCTGGTCGCTGCTGAAGCGTTCGTGAAGCCGGTCGAGCGGTGATTACCTGTTCTGCGCGACAGTGATTTTTCGCCGTAGTTGGTGTGGCCGTGCAGGATCTTTGTCGCTGGCGGCCGGCTTCTAGCGCGACGCCATCCGTCACATTAGCTTCAAGTCGACGGACTAAGTACCAGAACCAACGGGCGATTCGTCACGACCAGCGTAACCAAGCACCTGCGTATGGAAATAAATTGCTCGACATAGCATCTCAGCCAGCTGAAAAAGAAAGCGGCTCGGTGATTATTTAGGCACAGCTAAATTTCTGGACAATGTGTAGGAAATTCTTAACCCAACCGCCTTGACTTTAGTGGCTTGGTTGCTTGTTGGTATCCACACACTGTCGTAACCGTTGACCTGAGATCATGCCGCCGACCGCCGAAGGAAGACACGTGAGTAGCGCGGAAAAAACAACGAGCAAGGCAACAGCCCTGTCGCCTGAGCCGGCCGCCGCGCCGGCAACGCGCTGGTATGCGGCCAGCGTCTTTCCCGGGAAGGAGCATGTCGCAGAGCGGCATCTCCGGATCCAGGGATTCGAGCCCTTTGTGCCTCGCTGCGAGAAAACCGTGCGTCATGCCCGGCGGCTCGAAACCCGGTCTGCGGCGTATTTCCCGGGCTATATGTTCATCGCCCTTGACCTCGGACTGCAACGTTGGCGTTCAGTCAATGGAACATTCGGTGTGCGTTCCCTCGTTACGCAAGGCGACCGGCCTTTGCCGGTCCCCTCGGGTCTGGTAGAGCGTTTGATTGCGTTGACCGGTAAGGACGGGCTGCTTGATTTCAGCGACAGCCTCGCAGCCGGCGCTTCGGTCCGGATCCTGTCAGGCCCTTTCGCGGAAATGATCGGTCGCCTTGACCGGCTCGATCCAGCCGGAAGGGCTCGGGTTCTGGTTGCCATCATGAATGGCGAGATCCCTGTCGATCTGAATGCCAGGGATCTAGTAGCCATCGCGTAGTCGCAAGCGTAAGGCGCGGCGAGGCGATGTAAATTGTTGTAGGATCGGCTCTCGGGTTTTCACCCGGGAGTGCGGTAGCCGTCGTTAATGGGGATACGCGCTGTGTGGCGAAGTTACCTCATCGGCGCTGATTGAGAGTCCGCATATGCGAATAACAATGATTGGTGCCGGCTATGTAGGGCTCGTCTCGGGCGCCTGTTTCGCCGATTTTGGCCATCAGGTCTGCTGTGTCGATCGTGATGCGGAAAAGCTTGCCATGCTCAAGCTTGGCAAGATACCGATCTACGAGCCAGGGCTCGACGATCTCGTCACGACCAACACCCTGCAAGGTCGCTTGCGATTCGACGACAATCTGGCGGATGCGGTTTCTCAATCGGATGTCGTCTTCATCGCTGTGGGCACGCCGTCGCGGCGTGGCGACGGTCACGCCGATCTGTCCTTCGTCTACGACGCGGCCGCTGAAGTCGGCCGCTCGCTCAAGGGATTTACGGTCGTGGTGACGAAATCGACCGTCCCCGTCGGTACCGGCGATGAGGTGGAACGAATCATCCGCGAGCAAAATCCCGACGCCGATTTTGCGGTGGTTTCCAATCCGGAGTTTCTGCGCGAAGGATCGGCGATCGAGGACTTCAAGCGGCCCGATCGCATCATCGTCGGGACCGATGCCGAAAGGGCCAAAGCGGTGATGGGCGAGATCTACCGCCCGCTCTCGCTGAACGTCGCTCCGATTTTTCATACGAGCCGGCGTACGGCGGAACTCACCAAATATGCCGGCAACGCGTTTCTGGCCATGAAGATCACCTTCATCAACGAAATAGCCGATCTCTGCGAGCGGTTGGGGGCCGATGTGCAGGACGTCGCGCGCGGCATCGGCATGGACAACCGCATCGGCGCAAAGTTTCTTCACGCAGGGCCGGGCTATGGCGGCTCCTGCTTCCCGAAAGATACGCTGGCACTGGTCAAGACCGCGCAGGACGCGGCAAGCCCCGTGCGGCTTATCGAAGCGACGGTCTCGATAAACGACCAGCGCAAACGGGCGATGGCGCGCAAGGTGGTCGAGGCGTGCGACGGCTCGGTTCGCGGCAAAACCATCGGTATTCTCGGCCTCACGTTCAAGCCGAACACCGACGACATGCGCGATGCCCCCTCATTGGCCATCATTCAGGCACTCAAGGACGCGGGCGCTTCGATCAAGGCGTATGATCCGGTCGGCATGGAGCAGGCGCGCAAGATGATCGAGGGCATTGCATTCGTGGAAAGCGCCTACGCGGTAGCTGAGGGCTCGCATGCGATCGTCATCGTCACCGAGTGGAATGCGTTTCGGTCATTGGATCTGAAGCGGCTTCGTGCACTCATGGCGACGCCGGTTATGGTTGATCTGCGAAACGTCTACCGCGGCGAGGACGTCGTGAAGGAAGGCATAGCGTATTCGAGCGTCGGCCGAGAGCGGCATCCTGTCCTGTGAGCGTCCAGGTTTTCAAGGGGCCCGATTCGCGGGATTCAAATTGATCGCCACCACCATTCATTTACCCAACAAACGGCATCTCCTGCTCCGGATGCGGTTTCAGCTGCTTGGCGGATTGACGTTCGCGATTCTGCTGCCGGCGCTGATCCGCCTGTCGTTCGATCAGGAGGTAATCCGGTCACCGAACCTGCAGGTGACGATCTTTGCGGCACTTATCGCTCACATGACAGGTTATTTCATCTATAAGCGCATCGGCAATTTCCCGGGCGTTGCGGCGGCTGGGTACATCCTGCCAACCTTCGCCCTGACCTACGGTCTGGTGTTCGCGACGATCTTCTTCTTCAGATTCGACTACAGTCGGTTCCAGGCTGCGGCGAGCTTCATTCAATCGACATTGTGGTATTTTGGTTTGAGCTTGGCTACGCGGCGGCTCGATGCACACCGGCTGGCGATAATTCCTGGCGGAGACGTCAACAGGCTTGAGCACATACCGGGCGTTAACTGGCACAGGATTCATTCGCCCGACACGGTCGTCGAGTACGCGACCGGCGTGGTGGCTGATCTTCGAGCCAACCTTTCGGATGAATGGGAGCGGTATATTGCCGATCGCGCCCTCTCGGGAACGCCGGTTTATCACGTCAAGCAAATCAGTGAGTCGCTCACCGGCAGGGTAGAGATAGAGCATCTGTCTGAAAATACATTGGGATCCTTGAATCCAAACCAGGCTTACCTGAAGGTGAAGCAAGCAATAGACTTGGCTTCCGCATTGTTTGTGCTTGTCGTGTTCTCGCCATTGCTGTTGTTCGTGGCGATTGCCGTAAAGATCGATTCACCTGGACCGGCGCTATTTAGACAGAAGCGAATGGGCTACAGAGGGCATCCCTACGAGGTCTACAAGTTTCGAACGATGAAGCTCAGCGACACGGCTGCCGACGAGAAGGAAGCGGCCATCACGAAGGCCGGCGACGAACGCATCACCCGCCTGGGACAGCTCTTGAGAAAATCCAGGATCGATGAATTGCCGCAGGCCTTCAACATCCTGCGCGGCGAGATGAGCTGGATCGGTCCGCGGCCGGAAGCACTCGTGCTCTCGAACTGGTATGAGGCTGAGCTGCCATTCTATCGGTACCGTCACATCGTGCGGCCGGGCATTACCGGCTGGGCGCAAGTCAACCAGGGCCATGTTGCAGCCGTGGACGACGTCTTGGAAAAGCTTCACTACGACTTCTACTACATCAAGAATTTCTCCCCTTGGCTCGACGTGCTGATCGTGTTTCGTACCGTCCGAACCATGCTGACGGGATTTGGCGCGCGTTGACAAGGCGGCGAAGATCGCTGCTCGACGTAGCCAAGCCGCCGCTCACGAGCTTCGCAGGATGGGGATAACCACCAGCTTTTTTGAAATGGGTATTTTGCAATGTCAAAAGTTACGCTGATCACCGTTGAAAATACTGTCGTATCGACCTCGGAGAAAGCACAATGACTAGGAAGACCGCGCTTATTACCGGCATCACCGGCCAGGACGGCGCCTATCTGGCGGAACTTCTCTTGGCAAAGGGCTACGATGTCCACGGCATCAAGCGGCGGTCGTCGTCGTTCAATACGGGTCGTATCGATAATCTCTATCAGGATCCGCATGAAAAGAACGTAAGGCTGTCGTTGCATTATGGCGACATGACGGACGCTACCAACCTCATCCGCATCGTCCAGGAAGTGCAGCCAGACGAGATTTATAATCTCGCCGCACAATCGCATGTCCAGGTGAGCTTCGAGACCGCGGAGTATACGGCGAACGCCGACGCGATCGGTACATTGCGCCTTCTCGAAGCCATCCGGCTGCTTGGCCTGACAAAAAAGACGCGTTTCTATCAGGCATCGACTTCCGAGCTCTACGGCAAGGTGCAGGAGATCCCGCAGCGCGAGACGACGCCTTTCTATCCTCGGTCACCGTATGCGGCGGCAAAGATCTACGCCTACTGGATCACCGTGAATTACCGCGAAGCTTACGACATCCATGCTTCGAACGGCATCCTGTTCAACCATGAGAGCCCGATGCGCGGCGAGACATTCGTTACCCGCAAGATCACGCGCGCGGCCGCCGCAATCAGCCTCGGCCTTCAGGACAAGCTCTATCTCGGCAATCTGTCGGCTGAACGGGATTGGGGACATGCTCGCGACTATGTCGAAGGTATGTGGAGAATTCTTCAGCATGAGGTGCCCGACGATTATGTCCTTGCAACTGGGGTCAAGAACTCGGTCCGCCGCTTTGTCGAGCTTGCGTTCAACGAAGTCGGGACCGAAATCCAGTGGGTTGGTTCCGGAATCGAAGAAAAAGGCATCGACGCGAAATCCGGCGCCGTTCTGGTCGAAGTGGATCCGCGCTATTTCAGACCGACCGAAGTAGAGCTTTTGATCGGTGATCCCTCGAAGGCGAAGAGCGTTCTCGGGTGGAAGGCAACTACATCGCTGGCGACAATGATCCAGGAGATGGTCCAGTCCGACCTCGAAACGGTAAAGCGGGAATCCGAGCACCGGCGCCTGGACGAAGATCGGATGCGCGTTGCGGCCCAGTAAGCAGCGTCGGACCGGATTGACATGAAGATCTCGGTTCTGACGGTCTGCCGAAATTCGGCCGCGACCATCAAGCATACGATTGACAGCTTCTTTGCCCAGAATCATGCGGACAAGGAACTGGTAGTCGTCGATGGCGGTTCGTCGGACGAGACACTGGATATAGTCAGGTCCTACCCACAGGACCAGCTCCGGCTGATCAGCGAGCCGGACAGCGGAATGTATGATGCGCTCAACAAGGGGCTGCGCCTCTATACGGGTGATGCGGTAGGCGTGCTGAATTCCGACGATTGCTTTCACGACCGAACGGTGCTGGGGCGGATTTCCGCAGGGTTGGAACACGCCGACATTGTGCATGGCGATCTAAACTTCGTGGAAAACCATCTGAGCAAGACGGTTGTGCGGCGCTGGCGTGCTGCTCCCAGGCCCCTCAAAGGTTTTCGGACGGGTTGGATGCCAGCTCACCCGACGTTTTACGCTAAGCGGAAGGTCGCCGAAGCAGTAGGTGCATTCGACCTTAACCTGAAAGTCGCGTCAGATTATGATTGGATGTTGCGGGCCGTCGAACTCTATGAATTCAAATCTGCGAAGTGTGATCACATCTTAATAGATATGATGGTTGGCGGGGCTAGCACTAGCAGTCTTATGTCATATATCAACCATAACATGGAGGCGTTGCGAGCAAGACGTCGATGGCTCGGTTCAGGCATAGTTGACTACGCACTGGTGGCGAAGCCGGCGCGCAAGCTTGGGCAACTTGTTTTCACAAATGCTTAAGCAGCTATTCCTCGCCGTCTTTTGGTGCCGACCTCGGAGGCGTTTTTGAGGGGACGAAATCATTTCCCAAGTGTGCGCCGCCGATATCGTCGCGTGCCGAGAATCAAGTTACCTGCCAGCCAGCAGAGTCCGACATACTCAAGGCGGAACTTATGCCGGTCCAAAACTCGCCAAGTATCATACCCAGGTAAAACGTTCGATTGGCGCCGCGTCAGAAAGTCGGTAGGACGCAATAGCCAATTTGGTATTAAGCGATCAAATATCTTATGAGCTCTCAATTTGATCGGGATGAACATTACTTGTTATTAATGTATAGCAACAATGTAGATTGGGAATTAGTAGCGTGACAAAGCTATATGAGAGTAGAAAAAGGATCTTAGTAACCGGCGGCGCAGGTTTTTTGGGTTCGCATTTAATAGACCGACTGCTTCGCGATGGTAACGAAGTTGTATGCGCTGACAATCTTTTCACCGGCAGCAAGAGAAATATAGATCATCTCCACACAAATCCTCGGTTCGAATTTCTCAGGCATGATGTTTGCTTCCCGCTTTATGTGGAGGTTGATGAAATTTATAATCTTGCTTGCCCAGCTTCTCCGATTCATTATCAGCATGATCCAGTGCAGACAACTAAAACTTCGGTGCATGGCGCCATTAATATGCTCGGACTCGCTAAGCGACTTAGGTGCAAGATCCTGCAAGCATCGACAAGCGAAGTTTACGGGGATCCCTTCATACATCCGCAGACTGAAGAATATTGGGGCAACGTAAATCCTATCGGCCCCCGTTCGTGCTATGATGAAGGCAAGCGATGCGCCGAAACACTATTTTTTGACTATCATCGGCAGCACAATTTGAAGATAAAAGTAATGAGAATATTTAATACATATGGTCCGCGTATGCATCCAAACGACGGCAGAGTTGTTTCCAATTTCATAATGCAGGCACTGAGAGGCGAGCATCTTACTATTTATGGCAAAGGGGATCAAACAAGATCGTTTTGTTATGTCGACGATCTAATCGACGGGATGGTGCGTTTGATGGACTCTAGTGATGAGATCACTGGGCCAATCAACATTGGAAATCCGGTCGAATTTACAATAAAGGAGCTGGCCGAAGAGATTACAGCGAGGGTCAGGTCTAAATCGTCGCTCGTTTTTTTGCCCCTTCCCCTTGATGATCCTAAGCAAAGGCAGCCGGACATATCGAGAGCTCAAGCAATACTTAATTGGAGCCCAAAGATGCAGCTAAGGGAGGGGCTTGAGCATACGATCCGCTATTTTGAGACTTTCCTCGATAGGGATGACGATCGGTGAAACGGGTTTTACACACTGAAAAACGGTGGCTGTTTAGTAAGAGATATCCATGCGCTCAGTTCTGAAAACGATAAACTTCATCTTGGCTCATCCCCTTTGCTCAGGGCGACCGTGGAGCGCGTTGTGGCGGTATGTAAGATGGCAGGTTGAGAGCGCGATACGGCATGAGGTAGAGTTCAAATGGATGGAGGGAGCCCGGTTGGTCGTCCGGAAAGGTATGACCGGTGCTACCGGCAATATCTATTGCGGCCTACATGAATTCTCAGACATGGCATTCGTGCTCCATTTTCTGCGACCGGACGACAACTTTCTAGACGTTGGCGCTAACGTTGGGAGCTATTCTGTCTTGGCATCGGCTGTGTGTGGAGCGCGAACAGTTGCGATCGAGCCGGATTCGACGACAATAGGCTTTCTGACCCGCAACGTGAATGTCAACAGAATTCAGAGCCGCGTCACAATTATCGAAGCGGCGTTGGGTGCCACACAGGGGTCAGCAGAATTCACAGTTGGACGCGACACCAGGAACAAACTAGCAAAAATATAGTGATAATGAGAGCAAACAACTCTCAAGACGAGACGGTAGTGAAACGCGCCTTGTTCGAGTTGACACTCTGGATGAAATCGCCCGTAATGCAATTCCAATCTTGATGAAGATTGATGTCGAGGGTGCCGAAGTGGATGTTATTGCAGGGGCCGCAAATACACTAGCGAACCCAAAATTAATGGCGATTCTAATCGAAACGGTTGATGATGAGGTCAGAGAAGCGTTGAACCATTTTGGGTTTGTCGAAGTATACTACGAGCCGCGATCTAGACTTCTATCTCAGGGGAAAGACCGGGCAGCAAGAAGGGCGAACTTCCTTTTTGTGCGCTCTATAGACGCATGTTCTCAGCGGGTGAAACGTGCTCAGCAGCGAGAAATTCTTCACCAGTTCATATAAATTAGGAACAGCCCGATGCTAATTACAATATGAAGACGGTTGTCCATACGGACTTTGGGCGGAACGCGACGAAATACATCAAGGATCGGGTAACTAAGTGGTAACAATAGCTGTCGAAAATTCTACTTGGAACAACATAGGAGACGCATTCTACCAAATGTCGATCCTCGAGACGCTGCGGCGTACACTGACGGAGCATAAGATCGTTTCGTTTGACGGACCTATTCTCCGCGCTTTCCGGCCAGGAAAATTCTCCAAAAATGTCTTTGATGTAAGAGAATGGACGGAGGCTGATCATTATGTGTTTTCAGGCCCCATTTTACACCGCTTTGTAGAGAATTATGGAGAGATCATAAAGAGAATATTTGAGCGAGGTGCAAGCTATAGCTTTCTGAGTGTTCACTCAAACGCTTCCGAAAGTGAGTTGGTGCCGATCGCGGAGTTTTTAAGGAAATACCCGCCAACGGCAATCCATACTAGGGACCACGCCACTTTTCAGAAGATTGGTCATCTCTCCAATTCTGGACTGGACGGGATATGCTTTGCTTTTTTCGTTTCGTACATTGAAGGAATACCCCGTCTCACCCCCAGAGGTCCGTACATCTGCTCAAGCTTTCATGGCATTCCAGAACCCTTACTACGACTGTCATCTCCTATGTCGGAGTCGTTTGCAGAGGCTGGCGTGAGTTTTCAATTGAGAGCTGGTGGGAAAAGCTGGAGAATTGCCCGTCACCTGGACTTCCTTAGACAATATCCAACCAAGGTTGGACGATGGGGCATAGTGAGACCTGTCCATGGGTTCTATCCAATGCCACATTTGACATTTTCTCGCAGAGATTCCTACATCACTTACAACCCGTTAAATTTCTTGTCGATTTACAAGTATTGCGATGGCGTCCTAACAGATAGGGTTCACGCAGGCGTGGCAGGACTTTCGTTTGGCAAACCGGCTCGGGTTTTGAAGGTAGATAGAAGATTTGAACTATTTTCAAAGGCCCCACTTACCGTAGTTAACGGCGTGTTCACCCTCGACAAGGAGCGGTTGCACCAAGAATACCAACGGCATTGTGATTGGTTGCGAACTGACTTCGCTGGATCAATCGGCACTGGATCGTAGGTAAATGATCACCGCGAGCCCGCCGGGAAGGTGGATAGGCTTTATTTTTGGATCTCTAACAGCCTCATTTGTAGTTTTCGGCGCTGGCTTGGTATCAGGCATTATCGCTGCTCGAGCGCTTGGGCCGGAAGGTCGTGGCATCCTAGCAGTAGTTCTGACATTGGGAAACACATTGGTTTCGCTGGTCCAGATTCCGATCTCTGACGCCGTCATACTACAGAAGGGTAGTTCCCCGTCAGGGGGCAGTGCTGTCGAGAGGGCCAGCGTAGTGATGGCGCGGAATTTGTCGCTGATATTGGCCCCTGTCTGTGCCACTGTCATGTTTTTCATTATGTCCTCATACGGAGGGATACCAACAATTCCCGCAGTTATGTTTGTTGCTGCCATGACAGCGTTAGGGATTATCGGCGATGTCTATCGAGGTATATTGCGATCGCGAGGTGAGTTCTATCTGCTGCAGATATTTTTCGTAATGCAGCCGCTGATTTACTGTTTATTATGCGGTGTGTTGGCTATGTATAAAGCTCCTGTCAGTTATTTTATCGTCGCGCAAACAGGGAGCATCATTATCGTATTCCTCGTAAGGGGGGGCATTGTTCGCGTTCCAAAGAGCGGAGTGGAGCATTGGCCAATAATTAAGAAGCTGTTCGAGATTGCATTACCAGTTCACGGTATTGGGATCGTCAGAATGTTCACCGCTCAAGCTGATCGGTTAGCCGTAGTATGGCTTTCTCAATCCGAGGTGGTCGGCTTGTACTCGGTTGCTGTAACGGTCTCTTCGCTGTTTGTGGGGATGTTTAGCACAGCGATAAGATCAGTCACCTTGCCGGCCCTTGTGCAGCGCAAGGAACCGGAGCTAGCACGTGTTATAATTCGAATGTTGAGACTGACATGGGTAGCTTCATTAGCTGGAGGATTGCTGACGTGTGTGGTCTGTCCTATTCTTGTGCCGGTCTTGTTTGGTAAGGAATTTTCGTCGTCGTCAAATATGATTTACCTGCTATCCTTGTCGGTGGTATTAAATTCTGCCAGGGACATATTATGTGAAGTGTGCAAAATCTACGGAATGAATCGCATAGTATTAGCGGGAAATCTGGTGTTTTTGGGTGCCTTTTGCCCTATGTCGGTTGGGCTTTTTAACGTGGTGGGTGTCTATGGCATTATAATCGCGGGAACTTTCAGCAATTTCGCAAGTACTGTGTACATTTCTAAGAAGGTTGAAAAGCTGGTCCCCGCAGTTTCGATCAAAACGTGGATTTTCCCAACAAGCGCGACTGTTAAGGATTTGGTGTTGATGGTCCGCAACTTCGCATTTCGCAGATAATGCAGATAATGAGGAGAGACGCGAAGCTGTCTGGGGCCGATATCGATCGAAGTCGTTGAGGTCACGCGCTCAACCTCTACGACTGTGCCAGGCAGCCCGAACTAAGTTCGGCTGCGACCCGGCTTCGTCGGGGCGTAGTGAGGCCCGGCGGTGGCCCAATGCTGAGCAAAGGAAAGCTTTCCTGATGATCCGCTCGGGAGGAATTATGGTTTCGATACAATGCGGCTTGGCCGCGCCGGTTCTGACGCTTTGCAGGAAACCTAGCGACTGACGCTTTCGGCCGTGTCGGCAAGCGCCACGCCGATCATCTTAGGCCGAGATGGCCGGAACAGATACTCCTGATCAACACCGTCTTCATCGATCTTGCGCCGGCAAGGCATTGAGGACTTCACTGGCTATGATCCTGTCGCCAAAGGGGACCGTCGTCCAAGATCACCGCCGCTTAACCACCAAGCTGGCCTCCGCTTCCCAGATAAGGTGCTCAGCCAGGATGCTCCTCAAGCCCATCGGCATCCAGATTGACCGCGGTTCCGGTAGGCGGCCAAAACGCCATCGAGCCATTCTCGCGGAATTCAGTGGGCGGTCGAACTATGCAAGAATTTTAACGAGTTCTTTGTCGCCCGCAAACTTTCCATCAGATCGAGTGGCTCTAGCTAGCTACAGCCCCCAAGATGCCTGCGCGTGCCGACACATTGTCATCAAGGACCACAGCGTTCTCAGCAGCGGAGCCACCCCGTCTGGTCTGTTTTGAACCAGACAGCGGGTTACTTTTTTGCGGGCCAAGTTTAGAGCTGAAGGGTATTGCGAAAAGACAGCTTTGGTTCAACGCACGCAGTTTCGCTCTTTTTTGCATCATGCCTGTGGTGCAAAATACCTCCGACGGCTATATCGGGCTCAGGCGCCACGATGGATGGGATCGATGACTCCAGTAGGTCCAGTGACCTGACAGGCAGTAGCGAGCTGCAGATTGTTTTCGCGGAACACAAAAGATAGTTCAAGGGAAATCTGATAGACGCCGGTGCAACAACGATGCTGAGTGAAACAATATCATATCAAATACTAATATTCACTACAGGACTACTGTTAATCCTAGGCCTCTCTAAGCCAAATGGATATCTTAGGCTGCCAACTCTGTTTTCGGTCGTATACGCGGGCTGGGTGATCCCGCAAATAAGTCAGCTCCGCTATCAATTGAGCCCTCCGGATCTTAGTTACCTGGCGATACTGAATTTGTTTTGCGCTGCTTGCCTTCTAAGCGTAGAAGTTGGGTGGCGATGGGGTCAGAGCACACAAATCATTGGGGCACGCCCAACGCGACCTAAGTTTCGCGTATCCTACATAGGACTCATCAGGGTCGCAGCCGTTATAACTGCGATCTCATGGGCAATGTCGCTTGCAATGGGAATGCGAGATTTGGATGAGCGTAACGTCACTATGTGGACGGGGCCAATTACAATCATGTATTTCTTTTTCAATCTAAAGGTTCTTTCACTATTCCTATCAATTTACCTTGCCCTCACCTATAAAACAAGGCTGTCATACGTTATACTTTTTGCGAATTCGATGTTATATTTGCCGCTGTTGATTATATACTTTAGGAGGAGAGCAATGGCGGAGGTGTTTATTTGCACTTCGTTGGCTTTTTGGTTTGCTCGACGTGCTGTATTGCCCCGCCTGGCTTTGGTAATGATCCTTCCAATAGGCACCTTTGTTGTTTTTGGGATCAGCGCCCTGAGAGGCCTTGCCCGCGGTGACGGAACCTCAGAATGGCAAATGCCCGGTCTTTCAGAGATTTCTTCAATCGACTTTTGGGCACTGACACCCTTCGCGTCCGCGGAACAAGTCCCCGAATTGACAAACGCTTTCTATCTAATACGGCTTTCAAACGAACTCGGGTTTCACACTTGGGGAGCTGAAAGTTGGAACAGAATCGTGTTCCAATGGATACCCGCTCAAATTGTCGGCGTAGAAATTAAGAGCTCACTCATGTTCGATCTCGGCGTCGCCAACCTGCTGAGCAATTCCTATAACTTCGGCGCGCGCACCGGCGCGACGTCAACGGCTATGGGTCTAGCCTACATGGAATTTGGTCCACTCGGGATCATATTTTTCATTGTTGTTGCGTACGTCATGGGCAGGTGGTGGGTCCGTGCTAACAGTGGGGATGTGTGGGCGATGGCACTCTACACGTGTGGACTTACACTCGGGGCAATCATGCCAACGTCCTATCCAATCGTCTTCTTAAATCTCATGATGCTATACGGTGGGGCGCTATTTGCTTCACGACGCCTACTCAACCCTGCGCACCAAGAATCTCATCGGCCCTCGCATAAAGCTGGCGGGGGGAAGTTTCGTGTCCAATATTAATATTGCGTATTTTTCCCAGCCTGCGGTAGCGCCGCATCAGAACATGATGCTGGCGTATCTAAAGGAGAACCACTCTCATGAATATACGATCCGCGAGGTAAAAATACCTAGAGGAAAGGGAGTGTTCGATCAGGCGTGGACCGTAATGAAAGTCATGCACTTCTGCCTGTTTCACAGGGAGGACGTTTTATATTTCTCGGGGTTTGTCAGTGCAAGATATGCATATCTTGCATATGCGCTCGGCCACCGCAGATGGGTGTATCACTCCCAAGATTGGATTTTTGACAGAAAGGATTTTAGGGCCCAGCTCGAAAGGGTCGTTGTTCGCAACGCGCCTGCGGTGATCTGGAACGAACACATTCGAGCTAGGGCTGCGCGCAAGGTTTCGGGTAGGCGGTCCGCCATACATGTAGTCCCGACTTATCTCCCGATCGCGTACACCCTGCCGGATCCTTGTCCAAATTTGAGGGAAAAAATTAAAAATAACGGCATCCAGTGCTCGGACCAAACTGCAATTGTATTTGCGGGAGGGTACTCTGAGGCGCGAATGTCTAAATACCTGGTCGCCGCCTTTGAAAAGGTGGACGAGAATTGTGTCTTGGTTTTCACCGGATCAGAGCGAGTTCCTCGGCCGTGGCCGCGAAATGTTATGGATCTCGGAGAATTAAGCTACAAGGAAATGCTCTCGGTAGTGTCTGCCTCTGATATTGGAATTCTGCTTTACGACTACAAGAAGAGCTTCGGGAACAGGATTCAACAGCCTGGCAGACTTACAGAATATCTTCGAGCCGGTCTGTCCGTGATATCGACACCGTTCCCCGTGGCTAAGAGGATTGAACGCGAATTAGACTCGTATATATGTGTGAATGGCTATGATGTTGAAGAATTGAGAGTTGCGTTGAAGTCTCTTTGTAGCACTGTGTGTGTGAGGCGCAACAACCGCTCAAGAATAATCACTTATGCGGTTGACAACCTGGGCTACGAGAGGGCCGCAAAGAAAGTGATATCTGAAATAATTGAGAATCACCTAAATGACAACTAAAGTCGTTGTTCAGCAGATCGGCGCCCGGATGGATTACGCTGTTGCTCGCGGGCTACATAATCAGAACATGCTGGCGAAACTTGTTACAGATCTGCATCTGCCAAAATGGATAGCCGAGATGAGTGGGAAGGCTCGCCGTTACGAGTCTGGAATGGAACCAGAAGTGGTTTCGAGTTCCATCGTCAGCGGTTTTCTCTACAAGGCTTTCCTTCGTGCTGGAAGCGGCGCTGTATGGCCTCACATATTTGCGGCCGAGGCCATAGCTCCGCGGACAGTTAAAGCGGTGAGAGAAACGAAGGCCAGAATTCTCTATGGCTATGACACTGCATTGCTCCCCGTGATTCCGCAGGTCCAGGAGCTTGGCTGCGATGTGGTCTTGGAACAGTGCATTGCCCCTCGTCGTCATCTAATTGAACAGTTGCCGAGGCTGTCGAAGAAGCTGGCTGAAATAGGGATTTCGCAGACGGAAGCCGGTATCCGGGAATTATTCGGGTATTTGGAGCTGTTGTCCGCGATTGAACAATCAGAGTGGCGAGGAGCCTCGCTTATAGTGTGTCCATCTGAGTTTGTTAAGGATGAACTTGTTAAGTCGGGAGTTCCGCCAGAGCGTATTGTCATCATACCTTACGGAGTAAATGTAGCTTCTGGTGGTATAGCGAGGAAGCCTGTAAATCTGAGTGGCATGCCAAAGGTTGCATTTGTCGGTGGCTTCTCATACAGGAAAGGCGCTATCGAGTATTGCAGATTGGCAGAGCGATACGCTCAAACCGCAGAGTTTCACTGCTTTGGTACCGTTATGATTCCAGAAAAGGTAATGAGGGGGGTTTCCGGAGGCGTTGTCTTTCGAGGACATCTTTCCAGAGAGCATCTGTTTCGCGAATTGGCCGGGTTCGATATACTGGTGCTGCCTTCGTACTCAGAAGGCTCCGCCACTGTAATATATGAGTGCATGGCGTTAGGTCTTGTATGTGTCGTTAGTAAAGAATGTGGATCTGTTATAAGGACAGGTATTGACGGAGTAGTGTTTGATGCTGGGGATGATGAGGGGCTTTACAGCGCTTTCGAGGAAGTAGCCTCGTCACCAAATTTAAGAGCGGTGTTTGCTAGAGAGGCTGAGGCAACGTCTAGAAGATATACGAGAGAAGGCTACGGATTGCGCGTGACTGAAGCGATAAACTTGTTCAGAAACACCTTGCAGTAATGGCGGACGTGTTGGGAATAAGGAACTGTATCTCGGAGAGATCACCTGGCTACCTGATAGCGGTGGCTGCTAAAACTACTCACGCCTACTTCGAGGGGGAGGGTTGCGGATGCGCGTGTCGATAATAGTTAGACAGATTGGCCATTATCACGATGCTCGCATTCGTGCAGTTTTCTCATTTGTGCCTGATCTTTCAGTCCTGTCGATCGTCAATGAGGCCGGTTTTTCCGAGTTTCTTTCCTCTGATTTAGGAAGGTACGATGTGATCAGAATGTTCTCTGGTCGTTCTGAGTATGAGGAGGCGGTAAGGACAGGGACGGTTGGCTTAGCTGTAGGCGCAGCATTGGATCGGATTGAGCCTGACGTTGTCGCGATTTCCGGGTGGGCAACTGCGGAGAGTTTTGCGGCTATCAACTGGGCTCGGACGAAATCGCGGGGCATTGTCGTTATGGCGGAGAGCCAACATGGGGACGCAACGCGGTCATTCGTACGCGAGTACATGAAATCGAGAGTGGTTCGGCTGTGTGATGCCGGTCTGGTAGGCGGGAAGCCACACATGGAGTATCTGGAACGCTTGGGTATGCCTTCCAATAGAATTTTTCTCGGTTATAACGCTGTTGCCAACGAACACTTTGGAAGTGGCGCAGAGTTGGCGAGAAAAAACGATTGCGATTTGCGTCGTCGGCTCGGGCTGCCGGGTCGTTATATTCTGGCTTCCGCCAGGTTTATCCCAAAAAAAAATATTGAAGGCCTTATCGAAGCTTTTGCCGCAAGTTGCGCCAAAAACCAGAACGCTCCGGATCTGGTAATTTTGGGCGATGGCGTTGAGAGAGCTAAGATAGACGCCGTTATCTCAGCTCGGAATATCGGAGCTAAGGTTCACCTGTTGGGGTTTAAACGATATGATCAATTGCCTGCGTTCTATGGCCTTGCCGAGGCTTTTGTGCATGTTTCCTTGATTGAGCAGTGGGGACTGGTCGTTAACGAGGCAATGGCCTCCAATTTGCCTGTTGTGGTGTCGAGCACATGCGGGGTTGCAGGTAGCTTAATAGAAGATGGCGTTAACGGAATTGTTGTTGATCCTACTTCTCTCGAAAGTATCGCGGCAGGCCTTGATCGTATTTTTAAGCTGGACGGCGATGCGCGAACGTCTATGGGACGGGCCGCAGCAAATACGATTTCAAGGTGGGGTCCACAACGATTTGCAAAGGGGTTGAATTCGGCCATCGAATCTGCGACCGAAAGCGGCAATCTGGGCCGCGGTCTGACGCAATGGGATCGGTTTCTTCTTTCCCGACTGTCACGTAGGTCGATGCACCATGTCTCATAGTGGCAACAGAAAGCTGTCTGTAGGGATCGTTTTAGGGAGCGCTTCCCGGGCGGCTGGGGGCTTATTTGTTTCAGTTCGGAGAACAGCACAGGCACTTGCAACTGCTGGTTGCGATATCACAGTATACAGCTTAGGAGATCGCTACACGAAGGATGATTTGGAGGCGTGGGCCCCTGTTCGAACGATAATAGTCAATCGGCAAGGGCCAGCATCAATTGGATACTCTTCAGGCATGGGAATGGCATTGGCTCGGGGCGATCATGATGTTATCCATCAGCACGGGATCTGGCAGGTTTTTTCTCGGCAGGTTTTTTCCCGAAGCCTGCGGTCGCGCCGGCCCGTAATTATATCACCCAGAGGCATGCTTGATTCTTGGGCGTTGGGCGTTTCATCGATGAAAAAGCGAGTTGCCTATGCTGTCTATGAGGGGGCAAATTTGAAAAACGCTGCCTGTCTTCACGCCTTGAGCAGTTCGGAGGAGGCGTCCATGCGAGACTTTGGACTGACAAATCCAATCGCTGTTATTCCGAACGGAATTGATCCTGCCCCCAGATCCGCCAAGTTCCACCGACCGCGCTTCATGCCGAACGACGGAAAGAAAACGCTGCTGTTTATCGGGCGGCTACATAGAAAAAAGGGACTGACTGAACTCATACAAGCTTGGGCAACTCTTCTGAAGCTGAACACACCTTTGTTTGAACGATGGCGTTTAGTCATAGCTGGCTGGGATGACGGCGGCTATGAACTGCAGCTCCGATCCGCGATTGCAGAGGCCGGTATTTCCGAGAATGTTGTAATTTCCGGTCCACTCTTCGATGTAAACAAAATTGCCGCTCTGCACCATGCTGACGCCTTCATTCTGCCGTCACACTCAGAAGGCATGCCAATGGCAGTTCTTGAGGCATGGGCTCACAGTCTGCCGGTCTTTATGACCTCTGCTTGCAATTTGCCGGAGGGATTTAGGGCTAACGCTGCCATGCAAATTTCGGTTGAGCCGACGATAATGGCTCAGCAGTTGATAACCGGCCTCTCCGCGTCAGACCTCCCTGAGATTGGCCGAAATGGACAGGCGCTGGTCTCCAATACATTCTCTTGGGCCAGTGTCGCTGAGAGCCAGCTTGGTGTTTACCGATGGATGCACCGCGGTGGAGATGCTCCTGGCTGCGTGAGCTTCGCTTGATCCAGTCGTGTGCAGTCGAGCCATTCTGCAGAAAAACAAACAATATGAGCGATCTCGACATAGCAGAAAATCGACGCGCTAGGAAATGGAGTCGGCGCGAGCAAGTGGGTCGAGTCCTCTGGACATTTGGAGCTCTACTATTCTGTTTGTCGCCGCGCCCGATGTGGCGGTGGCGTTGCACAATCTTGCGGCTGTTCGGGGCCCGAATTGCATCGAATGTGCATATTTACCAGACGGTGCGAATTGCCATACCGTGGAACATTGATATAGGCGCATATTCAGCTATAGGCGATCGGGTAATACTTTACTCCCTCGGCCCAATCAAAATTGGAAGCAAGGTCACTATCTCGCAGGGCGCTCACTTATGCGCAGGAACGCACGATTACAAGAATCCGCTTATGCCGCTAATCAAGTCGCCAATTGTCCTGGGAGACGGCGTCTGGGTTTGCGCCGATACGTTCGTTGGACCGAATGTAAAAATAGGTGCTATGGCAGTAGTTGGTGCACGCTCTGTTGTCGTGAAAGATATTCCAGAATGGACCGTAGCAGCCGGGCATCCGGCCAAGAAAATTGCACATCGCGAATTTTACCCGAAAACATGAAATTGAGACTAGACGGCAAATTGGTACGTTGGGCTGGGACTCTCGGGCTGTAGGAGCAATAGGTGAGACTTGAAGCCGTTATCTTAACTTTCAACGAGGGAAAGCATTTAAGGCGATGTATTTCAAGCTTGACAGGTGTTGCAGACCGGGTGCTCGTTGTTGACTCTTTTTCCTCAGATGACACCGTCATGATAGCTACTGAATGTGGCGCTCGTATTTTGCAGCGGAAGTGGCTGAACTACGCGGATCAATTTAACTGGGCGCTGGCGAATCTCGATTCTGAAACGAATTGGGTCCTACGGATTGATGCCGACGAATTTCTCACTCCAGCCTTAGCCAATGAAATTCGTACTCGATTGCCGAGTCTCGGTGACGAGATAGATGGGGTTACCTGCGGTCGCCGGATGATATTTCAAGGCCAATTGATCCGATTTGGTGGCGTGTTTCCGGTCCGACTGATTCGGCTGTTTAGGCCAGGTCGTGGAGAGTGCGAGAACCGTTGGATGGATGAACACATAAAGGTGACTGGTCCAACTGTCGACTTTACCGGAGATCTTATTGACGAAAATTTGAATTCGATAACATGGTGGACTGAAAAGCATAACCAGTATGCGAGTCGCGAGGCAGTAGACTTACTTAATCTCGAGTATGGTTTTGCGGTCCACGATTCCGTAGCTGACCTCGGAGACCGATCGGAAGCCACGATCAAACGCCGGATCAAGGAACGGGTGTACGCAAAATTGCCACTGGGCTCTCGAGCGTTCTTTTACTTTGTATATCGTTATGTCTTCCGGCTCGGCTTTCTTGATCGGAATGGGGGGGCAAACTTTCATCTACTTCAGGGATTTTGGTATAGGTACTTAGTCGACGCGAAAGTGTCCGAGGTAAAAAGAGAGATGAAGTTGAGCGGGGACAACCCAAAGCTTGTTATCAGACGAGTGCTAGGGATAGAGCTACAGCCCCGATAATATTTCTTCGTGTCGGCGGGGTCTGATGATGCACCCCCGATGTTGGGTAGATCGAACTTGCTTGTGACGTGCAAACGACTTGCGCTGACGTGCTGCGTAACCGACATCCAGACAGTGCGACGGCAGGGGAGCACTGAGAGGCATTCGCTTCGTCCCGACAAGAGCTAGGATTTTCCGCTTGCCAGTTTCGCCGAGCGGTTGCGGAAGTCAAAAGCAGTCCCCAATTGGCCGTTTGCTGCCACGAATTCTTTGTCCGCCTACTTGGCCTGTGATGTCGACGCGCAGCTACTTGAACGCCAAGGATAGATGAAATTTTCCGATCTCGAGCCCAACAGTTCTATCGCGGGTGGTGCTACGGCATCCGAGTTTGCCAAAAAATTGAAATGGGCAAGGTCATTCCCGAACGTCGCTGTTTTGATTTTAGACGTTACGGATGTTCCGTTAGTCATACAAGAAGCAACATTGAATTTGTCAGTTAAAATGGAGGTAGAACGGTGCGAAGAAGCATTAGGAATGCGGTAGGCAAGTTTCTTGCTCGCTATGATGTTGCCATAACCAGGCGCAGCTCTCTTCATGCGCTGCGTGAAAATGAAAAGTGTAGTTTTGACCTTCAGTTTGTGAGGGAGATGAACCCTGAGTCAAGGTCAGAGATTGTGGAGCTCCTGAGGGAGTCAAAGTCACAATTGAGGCAAGATCTCTTTGTGCTGTCAGAGCTTGATTTCAAAAAGAACGGTTTTTTTGTTGAGTTTGGAGCAACGGATGGCGTTAGTCTTAGTAACACGTTTTTATTGGAAAAGGAGTTTTTATGGAATGGAATAGTGGCTGAGCCCGCAAGAGTTTGGCACGACGCTCTTTCTAAGAACAGAGGCGTAAATGTGGAGACGAAATGCGTTTGGGAGAATTCGTCGTCTGCCTTAACGTTCAACGAAGTGCGATATTCGGAGTTGTCTACGATAGCCTCATTCAGTGGAAGCGACGGCCGCGCACGAGAGCGAGAAGTGGGAAAAACTTACACTGTAGATACCATTTCACTATTGGATCTTCTAAGAAAATATAAGGCTCCGTTCGAAGTAGACTATCTTTCGATTGATACGGAAGGTAGCGAATTGAAGATTCTTGAGGCGTTCGATTTTGATTTATACAACATTAAGGTCATAACTTGCGAGCACAATTATACGCCAATGCGTGAGAGAATCTTTGCGTTGCTAACAAGAGTCGGCTACGAGCGAAAACACGAGAAAATCTCGAAATTCGACGACTGGTACGTTAGAAAGTAAGAGTGATAAATTCGAATAGGCGCGCCGCTTAAGCTCCCTTTCACCCGCTAGAACGAAGCGAGTTGCTGTCTTTGCACTGCACTAATCGCAGCATATAGGTTAGGTTCGCTCACCGTTCCATCGAATCCTATTGCATCCCCGACGAGGGGCGGACGGATTTGACCTCCTTCCGCGCGATAAGCTAGTTTATTGCTGGAGGATCAGTGAATGTCGCATCAGGGAAAGCCACTGAAATAGAGTCTTCGGGCGGACGGTTTTTTGGGGAACCGGCATGGTGCGACCCTGTGGTTTGGAATCGTCAGACTATACAGATCTTTGATAGCTCCTGATAAATGGTAGAGGGACTTGAAAAAGAAAACGATAACTATTTTGGGAATTGGCGCCGTCCTTTTTACCCTTGGCTTCGCAGCGATTGTATTCAGCCAAATGAGACAACGGAAGGCTCCGGAGACGGTGACGCCGCAGGCAGAATTCAAAGGGAATCTGTCCATCCACACTATTCGCGACATGAGGGTTGCCGGTAGAAAAATCACTCTGTGCGGCGTCTCCTACACCAAACCACCGGGAATAGAGAAGCTGATAAGCGAGGCGGCGCGCAGTGATTACCAGGGGAGAGCCGTAACGTGTCGCCCCGTTGGGACTGGGACCCCTTGCGACGGAAGAGTAGCTGCTAAGTTTGGCGGTTCCGTTGTCGCTCAGTGTTTTACGTCTGACGGAACGGATCTCGCGCAAGAGTTTTCAAAGCGAGGTTTTCTTTGCGATGTTCCGGCGCAATCCGGTGGCCGCTATGTGGCGTGTGGCAAACCCTGAGTTTCCGGTTAGCCGTTGTCCTCGATGAGCGAACAGCGCAAGTGGCGCAAACTACGAACGCGAAGATCGGTGTTTCGAGCGCTGCACGACGACCGCTATGCCCCGGTCAGTTCGTCCGCGAGCGCATCCGAGAGGCGTTCGGCTGGATCAACGCCCCCAGTCCCGTCGGGCAGCCCCAGCAGACGGCCTGCCCCAAAAGCCTTACTAACCGCCAAACTCGCGGCTCTTGCCGGTGCTCCGATGAAAGCCCGTTGCCTTCTCACAGCATCCGCGACTGCAGACTTGCACGAGCCTGGCGCGATCTCTGCGGATCGGATCGCAGGTACCCAGGATATCCTTTCTGACAATCGCTGTTACAGCCAGGTGTAAAGATGGTATGTTCGCTTCAGTAATGGGTGTGGTCAATCAACCACACCGAAACCAAAAATTGTCTCGCATCTGCGAAATGGGTTGGAATTGGCGCAGAAAGCTGTTACGCGCTAATTTCAGTACCTTGGTGGTTGGGTGGGCCTCAGGTGACGTGGGACAGAAGGATCGAAACGGATGAACTTTGTTGTCAAAAGTGCGTTGGCCGGATCTGTAGCCTTGCTCGGCTTCGCTCCGGTATCGTCTTTCGCCCAGGATGCTTCTTGCACCTGTGCAACTGCGGATAGCGGCGTAAATCCGATTGGATCGCTAGGCCGCGTCAATGGCGACGTAATGATCTCGCAGGTAGCTGGCTATGGTCCAGCGCAAGCGGGGGGCGCGCTGGATTTCGGCAGCCGCGTGGTGGTCGGCGCCAAGGGGTCGGCTTCGGTTCGTGTCGGTGGCTGCAATTTGAGCGTGCCCGCCAATTCAAGCCTCGATATCTCCCGTGTTGAGAACAGGATTTGCCTCAATGTCGTGGGTTCTGAGCAGACGGCCGCCACTGATCCATCCGGCAACAATGTCAATCCCAATCGGAGCCGACTGCCGTTTTTGATCTTCGGTGGCATGGCTGGTGCAGCTGGTATTCTGGCCGCGACGGAAAATAAGCACCACGGCGTCAGCAAGTGAGTTGGCTATAAGGCGCATGGCGGCAGCAGATGCACGCGGCGCTTCTGGTGCGTATCTGTTATTGACGACAGGGCTGCCTTGATCTGCGTGCTGGCGTTGTGGCCGGTGTATTGGTCTGATCGCTTCAGCCCAAGGCGGCATGCGAATATTTGGGGCTGGTGAATATGGCGGAGCGAAGGTCAGAGGCCAGCCTATCGAGGCGTTATGACCGAATCGCAATCTTCCGCTTCGCTGCTTGTGGGTGTAGGTCGCAGTTCCGACGTCCCTCAAACGCGACGATTAAGTCAATCCGGTGGGGGGCGGCATGTGCATAGCGCTCGGTACATCGGGCGCGTTTATTGCCGCTCGCGGTGTGGGGCAAGGCCTTGTGCTATTGGGCGGCGGTGCGACGCTGATCGTCGGCCAACATGATGACTACAACTCTATCCGCCAGTAGCTGGGGCCTGGCATCCATCCCGCCGCACGAGCTTGACAAAAGCATCATTCGCTGTCGCGCGGGTGACACACTTGTATTTTTTTGGGATGACGTTGCCATGCTGCTCTTTTGCAGCCACAAACGCCAATGATAGATTTGCATTCCCATATCTTGCCTGGCCTGGACGACGGATCATCCAGTCTAGCTGAATCGCTGGAGATGGCTCGACTGGCCGTGGCCGACGGAACGACCCACATGGCGTGCACGCCCCACGTGACGCCGGGCGTTTACGAGAATGGAACATCGAACATCGTCCGAGCGGTTCAACTACTGGATCAGGCGCTGCGCCGCGCCGCCATACCACTTGCTCTCTACGTCGGCGCCGATGTTCACATAGCGCCGGATCTTCCGGACCAACTAGCGGCGGGCGGCGTGCCAACGTTAAACAGGTCCCGCTATTTTCTATTCGAACCACCGCATCATGTTTTACCTCCACGAATGGAGGATCTTGCCCTACGCCTCATAAACGCCGGTTTCATCCCGATTCTTACCCATCCGGAGCGTCTAACCTGGATCAAAACGAATTACGAAGTCATCGAGAGGTTGAACGCGGTTGGCTGCCTGATCCAGCTTACGGCAGACTCGATTATTGGTGCTTTTGGACGCACGGCGCTTTATTATTCGGAAAAGCTGATTGACGAAGGCAGGGTGGATATCATCGCGTCGGATACTCATAGCGCTACGCGCCGGCGCCCTGGGCTTTCGCAGGCGGTTGCGGCTGCCGCGAAACGGTGCGGGGAAGATGAGGCCACCGACATGGTGTTGAGACGCCCAGGCGAGATTTTAGCAAACCGGCCTCTTGAGCCAGTTGGAAAAGCGCGCGTGAAAAAATCACACCCCAGCAATATTGGTCGCTTTGGCGGATTAGGTCGCCTGTTTAAGGGCGGGACAGCATGATGGAGGGTTTTCGTTTTGCAAGGACCTGGCCAGGCGGCATATCTATCTTGTTCGCCTCACTATTGATGTCTGCCTGCACGAGCACGTCGTCCACAACTGCATCTTCGGCGGCTTCGGTCGACGCGCTGCAACTGACGTCATCCTCGACGCAACTTTCCGGCGGTGGGGTTTTGCACGTTGTGAAAGACCTGCCCGCACCGCAAGATACCCAGAACGGCAGCGAGCAGCCTCTGTCTCCAAACGACGTGCTTGAGGTTAATGTATTTCAAGTGGACAATCTGAACAGAACCGTTCAGGTCGATGCCGGTGGGCAAATTTCGTTACCGCTTATCGGAACCCTCACCGCGGCAGGAAAGACAGTCCGCCAATTAGAGAACGAAATCGAAACTGCATACGGCGCCAAGTATTTGCAGTCGCCCGATGTGACAGTCTTCGTTAAGGAGTCAATCGGACAGCGCATAACCGTCGATGGAGAGGTCAACAAAGCCGGTATTTATCCTGTGTCGAGCAATTCCTCTCTGCTTGACGCGATCGCTTTAGCGGGAGGGTTCAACCCCATCGGAGATGCAAGCAAAGTGTTTGTCTATCGTAATGTTGGCAAAAACAAGCTGGTCGCAAACTACAATGTCGAGGAAATTCGTGCAGGCAAGAACCGGAATCCGCGAATTTACGGTGGTGATGTAGTTGTCGTTTTTGCTTCAAAATCGAAAATTGCGATGAATAATCTCAAGGATGCCCTTGGAATTGCATCCAGCGCAGCCAGAATTGCAGTGATCCCTTAAGATGCCTTGCATCGCCAATAAAAAAGCCAACTAGGATCATCTTACGCTATGCTCGACCGCAATAGGCAGCATCAAATTGCAGGCCCCGTCCACGGCCAAATCCTGTCCGGCGAGACGTATTATGACGGTGCTCAAAACTATAGTTCGTATGGCCGAGATCACTCCGAGCAGGTTGAAGGCTTCAACCCGCTCAAGCTTCTTTTTTACGTTGTCCAGTATCGATGGCTAATCGCCATGATGGCGGCAGCCGGGTTGGTCGCCGGCGTCGTCGTCACGATGATGCAAACGCCAAAATATCAGGCGACAACGCAATTGGAAGTTCTGGTTCCATCGGCCAAGGTCTTCCAAGACATTGAGGTAGTTTCCGAAAGCAGCGACGTGCGGGCCTTTTTAACCGCTCGCGAGAAGCTCAAAAGCCGCGCATTGGCGCAGCGCGTTGTGTTCCAATTGGGCCTGAGCGAAAAGCCCGATTTCCTGTTTCCCACGCCCGACTTCTCTCTCAGTAACATTTTCTACCGCGCGTTCGGTATCTCTAAATCGCCTTCCATCCAGGAGAGAACACCGGAACAACGCGAGGCAATTGCCATCGGGCGCATCCTAAAAGATCTTACGGTCAATCTGGTCACCAACACGAGCTTGCTTTCGATAACATTCGTCGATCAGAAGCCGAAATATGCAAGTGATATCGCCAATCAGGTGGCGCAAAGCTTTATTGATCAACGCCTCGATCAGACGAGCGAAACTTCCGATCTGGCGCGCCAATTTATCCAAGAACAGGTTTTGCAGGTAAAGGAGAAGCTTCAAAAATCCGAAGAGGCGTTGGTCGCCTATGCAAAGGACGCTGGCATCACGGTTACTGCCGACGACAAGTCACTGATAGGCTCAAACATCGAGGCACTGAACACCGCGCTTGCGACAGCTATTCAGGAGCGGCTCGATGCCGGACGAGTGGTCGAGCAGATAGACAAAGGTCGCGGGTCGAGCCTAGGCCCAGTCTTGGAAAGCGAAGGCCTGCGAAAGCTCAGTGACAAACTGGCGGATTTAACCAGTCAATATCAACAAAAACTGGGCGTACTGAAGCCCGGTTTTCCGGAAATGCAACAGCTCCAGTCGCAGATCAAAGAGCTGCAACGACTCTATAACAACGGCGTGCTGGCAATCACGGATTCGCTTCGATTGAAATACCAAGAAGCGCTGAACAAGGAAGCCGACCTTAAGTCTAAACTTGCAGAGATGGAAAAGCAGCAGGTCGTCTTTAACGATAAAAACATCAAATACACGATTCTTAAGCGTGAAGTGGATTCGAATCGGTCACAGTATGACAGTCTCATTGCTAAGCTGAATGAGGTCGGCGTCAGCTCGGAATTGAAGACACAAAGTGCGGCAATTGTGGATTTCGCATCACAGCCGTCCGTTCCATACTCTCCACGTCTAAGTGTTAATCTTGCAATTGCGCTTGCTCTATTTATGGGCATAGGATCGTCTGTTATCTATGTCATAGAATTGCTGAACAATACCTTCACCAATCCTGAGCAGGTCGAAAAAGAGCTGGGATTGGCGATGCTCGGCATCTTGCCGCTTGTCGATGAGCGCGAATTTGTGGCCAGCATAGCCGATCAGAAATCCGGACTGTCAGAGGCGTACCGTTCGCTACGAACGTCGCTGCAATTCTCTGGAGCCGAAGGCGCGCCGCGGTCGTTGCTGGTCACAAGTTCGGAACCTTCCGAGGGCAAGTCGACCACATCATTCAAGCTCGGGCAAGATTTCGCGGCTCTTGGCGCAAGAGTTCTCATTGTCGACGGCGATCTTCGAAAGCCAAACCTTCATCGCCTTTTTGGTCTAGACAACACAATCGGGCTGAGCAATCTTCTCACAAACACCGTCCGGAAGGAGGATCTGGCGAGCATATTTAGGGCGACAAAATATCCCAATGTGACGGTCCTAACCTCTGGAACCATTCCTCCGAATCCTGCGGACCTGCTTTCTTCACCGAAAATGGCGTTAATCGTGACCAACCTCGGCAAGCGCTTTGACTTAGTAATAATCGATGCTCCCCCGATCGTCGGCCTTTCAGATGCGCCCATCCTCAGCCGGCTCGCCGAGGGCACGTTGATGGTCATTTCAACGAATCAGGTCACACGCAAGTCGGCGAAAACGGCGTTAAAGCGCCTGCGAGCTGCGGGGGCCAACGTTGTCGGAGCCACAATGTCGAAGTTTGCCGTGAACAAGTTCGATTACAATTATGCCTATAAATACATGAACTATCAGTACTACGATTACGGCGCGAGCACCCCGAAAATTGAGGGCATAGTCGATGACGGAGCAGACCAGCCCGCTTATGCAAAATCTTCGGCGTTCCAGCGTTTGGTTCGTCGCATCCGTTCTAGCGTTGTCGGCTTCGTCGATCGGGCTAAGTCGATTTCTTGAGACTGAAACACCTGGCGTTTCTCTCGCGCTTGACCCCTTGAACGTGGATGCGTTAATTACCGAAATTACCGACGAACTTAACGATACAAGCAACGCTCCTCCTGATCTTGAGGCATTGCTCACTAAGGCTAGAGGTGCGCTTCGCTTCGACGTGGCAGACGCACGTCTCTACAGCCTGATTGGCGAGGCCGAATATCGACAAGGTGAAAAAGAGAAAGCCTATGAGCTTTTCGATCAGGCCCGAAGACTTTCGAAGACAGAGATCCATGCGCTCCAGAGGTCAATCGGCCACTCGATCGAGACACGCGATCTGTCAAAGGCGGTCGCTGACATCAATATAATGTTGCGGCGATGGCCGGACGAGTTTCCGGCCATCACAGAGGCGTTGCCGACAATTCTAGCCGACCCCGATGGATACCAGGCTGTCCTGACGGCCATCAAGGCAGACGCGCCGTGGAGGGCCAGCCTGTTCGCCGCTCTTGGCAAAACCTCCGACGGGCGCGATTTTGCAAATCGGCTGCTGCTGGATTTGGCCGACTCAAGCGCGCCACCTTTGTCGAGCGAGCTGTCGACAGTAATTAACGGGTACATTGGGGAGAAGAAATACGATTCTGCATATCGGCTGTTTCTTTTCAGCCTGTCTGATCATGAGAGGAAGTTAGGCGGATACATTTTCAATAGCACGTTCGAGCCGGTCTTCAGCGGCAAGCCATTTGATTGGCAGCTCCGCGATCAATCAGGTTTGCAAGTCACATTTGCAACATCTCAGGATGCGGTAGAGGGCGAGGGTGGGGCGACGGTCCGATTTTTGAACACGCCGGTCAAGAGCTCTGCTCTTCAGCAATACATTCAATTGCCTCCAGGGTCCTACAAAATTTCCCTACTTACATCTGGGAGGAATCTGAAGCTTCCAAAGGAACTGTTTTGGTCGATCAGATGCGTGGATCGAGCCGGCGAAATAACGCGCCTCATGGTTCCCGAGGGAAACTACAATCGTCAAATTCTGAGCGGGAATTTTACGGTTGGATCGCCCGCATGCCCTCTGCAATTGCTGCGTTTGGAGACTGCTGCGATAGCTGAGAGCTGGCGATTTCGGTATGTCGGTACGTTGGTAATGCACAAATTGAGCATTGAGAGACTTTCATCTTGATCGATCGACGGGCGGAATGGGATAAATATTTCCTTGGGTCAGTCTTGTTCTTATCTCTGCTGATCGGCGGTGGTACTGCAAGCGGCCTCTACACAGATAGTCTGATTCAGGTGGCGACGTTCCTCTCGGTGGCGGCCGTTTTTTCGCAAGGCTCTGGCCAAAGAATCCCCCATTCTGCCCTTTGGCTGTTGATGTTTGCCGTGGCCTGGGCAGCTTTGCAGGTCGTCCCGCTGCCGGCGGCCATATTCGACGGGTTGCGGCCCGAACTGCTGCTCGCGGATCGCTGGATGGCTGGAGAAACCCGCTTTCGCTTCATAAGCGTCGGAGTTGGTCGCACCACCGAGTGTATATTGTTTATGGCAGCATCAATAGCGTTGTTCTTAGGTATAACTCGGCTGCGTAGCGATCAAGTCAATGGACTTCTTCCGTTTTTCTTCATGGGAGTTCTTTGTAATGGATTGGCAGGCGCCATTCAATATTCGCTTTCAACGGACGTTGCTATTGTAGGGCTGTTCCCTTTTACAATCAACGCTGGGCTTTTCGCGAATCAGAATCATTTTTCAGCTTTGCTTTTCGTTTCGATTCCGTTCGTCGCGTACTATGGCCTGTTCCGAGGACATCTCTTGTCCGGGTCTTTGGGCTTGATCTCACTTTTGCTGCTTCTTTTGGCCGCCGGTTCACGTGCCGGCGTTCTGATCGGACTGGCGATCACCATAATATCCGTCGCCTTTCTTTCGGCTCGTTCCAGAGCCAGTGGTTTTACCACCCTAGTAATTTTTGTCGTGCTTTCCGTCTACACCATAGGCGCGTGGACAAAGATCGATGCAGAGGTGGTCGATCCGGCATTCGGCCGAGCAGAGTTTGCCCGCACTACCGTCGAAGGTATTAAAGACAACTGGCCAATTGGAGTTGGATTCGGAAATTTCCAAAAAGCCTATCAGATCTATGAAAAGGAAAGTATGATCTTCAGCCAATACGTCAACCATGCCCACAACGAGTATCTTGAGCTCGCCTTCGAAGGTGGAATTCCTGCTATTGTACTGATGATAAGCTACTTTGTACTGCTTTTCTCTGCGTTGGCTAGGGTGCGCCGCGACCCGTTTCAGAAAGCGGCATTTCTCTCGGTATCTTTTCTTCTCATTCATTCGCTGGTCGACTATCCGCTGCGGACCGAGGCACTAGCGATGACCTTTGCGTATATGAATGCCATCATCTTCCACAAGGGATTCGCCGAGCGTTTGGGCCGCAAGAGTGAGGTTATCGAGGTCGACCACAACGGCGACAAACTGTTTGTTCCCATCGGAACTTAGCTCTAGGTGTGGAGCGTCAATTGGTTTTCCTAGGTCACGCCAAGGCGGCCGATAGGTGATTTCGATTTGAGAGTGCTGTGTCGTCGATGCCAGTTATAGCTATGCAGCCATGCCCGTCGGTATCGCCACACTTTCGGAAAATGGGGGGCGCTTGAGATTTCCGCGGAAACAGGCTCGTGCCGGACACCCAAGGGTGCTGACGGGACAATCCGTTTCGAGGAGAATGGGGTGAACTTTCTGGTAACCGGAGGGGCCGGCTTTATCGGCTCAGCAGTCTGCCGGTATTTGTGCGGCAGTCCGGCCTACCATGTGACCAATCTCGACAAGCTCACCTATACAGGCAATCTGGCTTCGCTGCGGCTGATAGAGAATGCCCACAATTATAGGTTCGAGCACGCCGACATTTGTGACGACAGGACGGTTCTGGAGGTGCTGCGTCGCGACGAGATCGACATCGTCATGCATCTGGCCGCCGAAAGCCACGTCGACCGATCGATCGACAGGCCCGCTGCCTTTATCGAGACCAACATCGTTGGGACCTACCGAATGCTCAATTCGGCGCTGGAATATTGGCGCAGGCTCTCCGGCGAAAGAAAAAGCCGGTTCCGTTTCCACCACATCTCGACCGATGAAGTGTTCGGTGATCTGCCCTTCGACGGCAGTGTCTTCACCGAACAGACGTCCTATGCGCCGTCCTCACCCTATTCGGCTTCGAAAGCCGCGTCCGATCACCTGGTGCGCGCATGGCACAACACTTACGGCCTGCCGGTCGTGCTGTCGAACTGCTCAAACAATTACGGTCCTTGCCAGTTTCCCGAAAAGCTGATCCCGCTCGTCATTTTGAACGCTCTCGACGAGAAGCCGCTGCCTCTGTACGGCGCCGGCAGTAACGTCCGCGATTGGCTCTTCGTCGAAGACCACGCCCGCGCTTTGGCCCTAATCGCTACCCGAGGTGTAGTCGGCGAGAGCTACAATGTCGGTGGCGGCTCGGAACGCAGCAACATGGAGGTGGTCGAGGCAATCTGCAGCATTCTGGACGACAGACGGCCCCGTTCCGGGTCTCGGCGGTATCGCGATCTCATCGCATTTGTCGCGGATCGCCCCGGCCACGATCGCCGTTATGCGATTGACGCTTCCAAGATACGGCTCGATCTGGGCTGGGCGCCTCGCGAGACATTCGCCGGCGGCCTCGCCAAAACTGTCGACTGGTACCTCCAGAACGAATGGTGGTGGGGCCCGATCCGCCGCGACCACTATACAGGCGAGCGGCTTGGCGAGGCGCGCGTGGGTGTTGTGTGAGGCTTGTGTCACCACGCGAGGCCAAGTAGTTTATAGCTTGGTTGAGCGTATCTATTTGACCCAGCTTCGAGAGATCACTGTAGTCAGCCGGCCTCAACTCGATCCGGTGAGGCCGGAGATTTGCTCGTCGATCTGCTCGTTTCCGCCGCGGGCTGCACCGCCTCGATCAGGCCAAAGATGAACCGGACCTTGCCTCGGAGGTCAAATGGCGTGCTGGCAGCCAAGGTTTCGACAACGCAAGGCGGTTGGCCAATGGGGTGCACCATGACAGGATGCAGCGGCCTTTCCACGGCCTAGGTAATATTTTCCGGGCCTCCCAGACGCAACGGCTCCTTGAGCAGGAATTTCCCGATTTTGCTGGCCATACGGAAAATTCATTCCCGAACCATTCGGCCGCAGGCTTGTCTTGCATTGTTCTGGACCGGAACGATCTGCTAGAACGCCCGCACGAGAATAGATTGTCCAGAAGTGCAGTTTGAATCGGGCGGCTGAAGGTCGCCTCCGATGCAGGCCCTTCTATGGATCGGTACGAAAGAACGCTCGCAGTCCATGAACATCGCACTTACGCACCTTCAGCGGCTTGAGGCCGAATCCATCCACATTTTTCGCGAGGTGGCCGCGGCTTTCGCCAAGCCGGTGATGCTCTATTCGGTCGGCAAGGATTCGTCGGTGCTCATGCACCTGGCAATGAAGGCGTTCTATCCGGCCAAGCCGCCCTTTCCCTTTCTCCATGTCGACACGACCTGGAAATTCCGCGAAATGATCGCCTTTCGCGACCAGATGCAGCAAAAGCTCGGCTTCGACCTCCTGGTCCATGTTAATGAAGACGGTGTGCGCGACAACATCAACCCTTTCGACCACGGCTCAAACACCCACACGCATGTAATGAAGACGGTGGCGCTGCGGCAGGCGCTCGACAAATACGGGTTTGACGCTGCCTTCGGCGGCGCGCGGCGCGACGAGGAGAAGTCGCGCGCCAAGGAGCGCATCTTCTCCTTCCGCAACGCCCAGCACGTCTGGGATCCGAAGAACCAGCGGCCGGAGATGTGGAAGATTTTCAACACCCGCATCGCTGCCGGTGAATCGATCAGGGTGTTCCCGTTGTCGAACTGGACCGAGCTCGACATCTGGCAGTACATTCTCCAGGAAGACATCCCGATCGTGCCCCTGTATCTGGCCAAGGAGCGGCCGGTCGTCGAGCGCGATGGCATGCTTATCCTGAGGGATGACGAGCGCATGCAGTTGCGGCCTGGCGAAACAGTGGAGAACCGGATGGTGCGGTTCCGCACGCTCGGCTGCTATCCGCTGACCGGCGCGATCGAGTCGGAGGCCGACACTCTGGAGGCGATAGTCGGCGAAATGCTCACGGCGCGCACTTCCGAGCGGCAAGGTCGCCTGATTGATCGTGATGAAGCCGGCTCGATGGAAAAGAAGAAGCGCGAGGGGTATTTCTGAGTATGCGCCACATCATGGCCAAGAGCCTCGCCCCGACCGACGGCGTCCGCGACTATCTGGCGGCGCAGGAACGAAAGTCGCTGCTGCGCTTCCTGACCTGCGGCTCGGTCGACGACGGTAAGTCGACGCTGATCGGGCGCCTGCTTTCCGACACCAAGCAGATTTTCGAGGACCAGCTCGCCACGCTCGAGCGCGATTCGCGCAAGCACGGCACCACCGGCGACGACGTCGACTTCGCGCTGCTGGTCGACGGCCTCGAGGCCGAGCGCGAGCAAGGCATTACCATCGACGTCGCCTATCGCTTCTTCGCCACGCCAAAGCGCAAGTTCATCGTCGCCGACACGCCCGGCCACGAACAATACACGCGTAACATGGCGACGGGTGCATCGACCGCGGATCTCGCCATCGTGCTGATCGATGCCCGCCAGGGGGTGCTGCGTCAGACCAGGCGGCATTCGATCATCGCCTCGCTGCTTGGCATCCGCCACATCGTGCTCGCCGTCAACAAGATCGATCTTGTCGGCTTCGACGAGGCGGTGTTTAAACGGATCGTCGCGGATTACGGGCAGTTCTCACGTGAGCTCGGCTTCCAGACGATCGTGCCCATTCCTATGTCGGCCCGTTATGGCGACAACGTTACCGGCCGTTCCGACAGGACAGACTGGTTTTCCGGGCCGACGCTGATCGAACATCTCGAGACAGTCTCGGTCGACGAGGCCGCGGTCGAATTGCCGTTTCGGTTTCCTGTCCAATATGTGAACCGTCCCAATCTCGATTTCCGCGGCTTCGCCGGCACCATCGCCTCCGGCTCGGTTGCGCCGGGCGATGAGGTGGTCGTCGCCAAATCCGGCAAGTCCTCGCACGTCAGGCGCATCGTTTCGCATGGCGGCGACCTTCAGCAGGCTATCGCCGGCCAGGCCATCACTCTTGTCCTCGACGACGAGGTGGAAGTCTCGCGCGGCAATATGCTGGTGTCGCCGGCAGCGCGGCCGCAGGTCGCCGACCAATTCGCCGCCAACATCGTCTGGTTCGATGAGCATGCGCTGCTGCCCGGCCGCTCTTATATCCTGCGCACCGAGACCGACCAGACTAGCGCCACCGTCACCGACTTGAAATACCGGGTCAACGTCAACGACTTTGCCCATGAGGCGGCCAAGTCGCTTGAAATGAACGAAGTCGGCATCTGCAATATCTCGACGCGGTCGCCGATCGCCTTCGATCCGTTTGCCGAAAACCGCACCACCGGCGCCTTCATCCTCATCGACCGCATCACCAACGCCACGGTCGGCGCCGGCATGATCCTGCATTCGCTGCGCCGCGCCGAAAACATCCACTGGCAGTCGCTCGATGTCGGCAAGCGCGCCCGCGCCGATATGAAGAACCAGCGGCCGGCCGTGTTCTGGTTCACCGGGCTTTCGGGCTCGGGCAAGTCGACCATCGCCAATCTGTTCGAAAAGAAGCTGTTCGCCACCGGGCGCCATACCTACATTCTGGATGGCGACAACGTCCGTCACGGCCTCAACCGCGATCTCGGTTTCACCGACGCCGATCGTGTCGAAAACATTCGCCGCGTCGCCGAAGTGGCACGCCTGATGGCCGACGCCGGGCTGATCGTCATCGTGTCGTTCATTTCGCCGTTCAGCGCCGAGCGGCGCATGGCGCGCGAACTGATGGCCGACGGCGAATTCGTCGAGGTGTTTGTCGATACCCCCTTCGAGGAATGCGCCAGACGCGATCCGAAGGGTCTCTATGCGCGGGCGTTGAACGGCGAGATCAAGAATTTCACCGGCGTCGATTCACCCTATGAGGTGCCGGAAAAACCTGAAATCCATCTCAAGACCCTCGGCAGATCGGCCGAGGAGATGGTGGACGCCCTGGAACACTGGCTGAACGAGCGGGACATTGCCGAAGACCAATATGACAGCGGCGGCGGTATCTGACGACGAAGCGATGCTCGCCGTCTTCGAGCACCTTGCCTTGGCGGCAGGGCGCGAGGTGATGCGCGTCTTTCGTGCCGGCTGTGCGATCGACCAAAAGTCGGACAGTTCGCCGGTGACGGAGGCTGACCGCGAGAGCGAGAAGATCATCCTTGCCGGGCTGCGCGCCGCATTTCCAGAGATTCCATGCGTGGCAGAGGAGGAAGCCTCTGCCGGCATCATGGCACCGGATCTCGGCGACGCCTTCTTCCTGATCGATCCTCTCGACGGCACCAAGGAGTTCGTCAACCGCAGGACCGATTTCACTGTCAACATCGCGCTGGTTCGCCATGGCGTGCCGGAGATCGGCGTTGTCTTCGCGCCTTGCACCGGCCGCTTCTTTTCCGGCCGGCCGGGCAAAGCGGAGACGATCGAGACAAATGACGACTACGAGATCGTCGATCGCCAGCCGATTTCGGCAAGGGCCGGTATGGTGCCGCTGACCGTCGTTGCCAGCCGCTCCCACAACACGCCGGAAACCGAGGCCTATATCCGCGCGCTTGGCGCCGCCGAGATCGTCTCGGTCGGCTCGTCGCTGAAATTCTGTCTCATCGCCAGCGCCGAGGCGGACGTCTATCCACGCTTCGGCCGCACGATGGAGTGGGACACGGCCGCAGGTGACGCGGTGCTACGCGCCGCCGGCGGCATGACGCGCACGCTGGATGGTGAGCCGCTCGCCTACGGCAAGCGCAACCAGAGTGACGACGAGGATTTCGCCAACCCGCATTTTATCGCAAGCGGCAAGGCTGCTGGATTTGGCTAGACGGTGATTGCGCCGTTCCAGACCCGTACGAAAGTGCGGGTGTTGCACGTGACTTATGCAAGCGACCTCAGATACTGCTCGAGATCTGTAAACACAGCGGTACGATCCCATCCAGCCGACAGTTGGGTCGGCGTGGCCGATTTGCTTCGTGTCCGGTCGATGCTGCGGGGCCTTCACACGGTGTATCCAAATTGCTGTATACCGATACACTTGAACGGCTATACGAGGCAGTGATGGCGTTCCACATCAAAAATCCCGAGACCGACGCACTGGCCCGCCGGCTCGCCGCAGTTAAGAGGACTGGTCTGACAGAGGCCGTCCATGCCGCGCTCAAGCATGAGCTTGAGCGCGAACAGGCTAGACGGTCCCTGGTAGAGATCGGCGTCAGGTTCTGCCGTGATCTGCGAGCCTGGGGCAAGCCTGATCGCGGCAGGCCCGCCGACAAGGCGTTTCGCGACAGCCTGTACTGAGAATGACTGATGTTCACCGACGCCTCGGCCCTGACGGCGCTGATGACCAACGAGGATGATGCGCGAACTCCTGGCCGGGACCCGGCGCGCCTGAACGGTGTTGAACCGGACTTTACTTGGCTGGCCACGGTCCAGATTGGATCACGTTCAAGAACCTAAAGTGCGGCGGGCTTGCTTCGGATGGTTAAGGCCAGGAGCGCCTCTGAAAGTCGTTTCTTCGCCCGCTCCACCCCGTTCTCGTCGATTGCCTCAACATCGAGGAACAAGTCGAGACCAGTCGCATGCTCGCTGATGACCTGAGGGCGCTGGGCGAGTTCACCCAGGAGGCCCTCGACTTCGTAGGGGACAACCTCCCGGCTGATCCCCTTCATGGCAATGGGTGCTAACGGACGCGCCCGGACAAGGTCGCGCACGAGCGCGTAAGTCTCATAGCTGAGGCAGATGCCGCCGGGCTCGGCAATCGACTGCAGCCGGGCCGCCAAGTTCGCCTCGGCTCCAATGATCGTGTAGTCCATCCGATCATCGGAACCGAAGTTCCCAACATTGCAATAGCCCGTGTTGATGCCCATGCGAGCTCGGAAGGGCCGTTCAACTCCGCGGTCATGCCACACTCTGTTCAACTGCTCCAGCCGACGCTGCATGTCGACAGCCATGCGCAAGCAGGCTCTCGCGTCTTCCTCGACGCCTTGCGTCTCGGGGTCTCCGAAGAACACAAGAAGCGCGTCGCCGATGAACTTGTCGACGGTGCCGCCGTGTTTGAGCGCGATCGTCGACATCTCGGTAAAGTACTCGTTGAGGAGAAGCGTCAGATCCTCGGGCTGGAGCCGTTCCACGATCGCGGTGAAATCCTTGACGTCGGAGAAAAAGATCGTGAGCTTCTTGCGCTCGGTCGCGATGGTGACGTCCTTCTGGCCGCTGAAGATGCTTTTGTAGATTTGAGGCGAAAGGTATTTGGCGATCTTCAATGAAATCGCGGCCAGGAAGTCGTTTGCCTCCGAAAGCTCCTTGTTGATGCCCTGAATCAACGCGGACTGCCGACGCTGCAGGAGAATGAACGTCAGGCCCGCCGCCGCCGCGAAACCGAAATATAGGAGCAGATACTTGAAGGTCAGCACGTTCGCAGCGATAGGCTGATTGACTGATATCTCCTGGATCCCTCGGACATCCCCTACCTTCCAGTCCGTCTTGGGGCTGTCCGGGTGTGAGTTATGGCAGGTCACGCACACTTGTCCCATTATGACAGGGGCCGCGGCGCGGACCTGCCGGTCAAACAGTGAGCCCGAGACCTCGATGATCGGCTCCTTCGGGTTGGCGCGCAAAGCTAGGATTGCATTCCGCTCGAACGCATCGAGCTGGTGGGGCGCGCGACCTTTGAAAGGCAGATCCGAGACGAACCGATATTTGACCGAGCCGTCATGAGCGCTGATGCGCTTGCCGAGTTCGATCGAGAGGGTTGCTGGAATAGGGATCGCGCCTGGCACGTCCCGATAGTTGTGCGTCGCAGTCACGGCGCCGTTAGCTTGCAGCACGCGTCCCACGACGTCGCTGCCGTAAAATCCGCGCATTTCGTCGATGATGCGGCTGATTTCGCTGGCTTGCCTGCGCAGCATCCGTTCCGACAGGTCTCGGAGGTCGAGCCAGGCTGCGACGGGCAGACCGACAAGGCCGATGACCACTGCCGCCACCAGGAGCGGTCCCATGGTGCGCTGCTGACGCGCAATCTGTTCACCCAGTCCAGCCATTGTGCAAGCGCCCGGCCGTCTTAGTATGTGAACTATAGCTCATTCCCGCCGCGGTACCAGAGTCAGTCTTGGCTCGATGAAAACACGTCGGCCCTGCAACGTCGGACCGACCTCGAGCGGTTGTTGCCAAGCCGCGACTCTCACGGCGGATTTCGCATTCTGGCGCTGGACGGGCAGTGAATCAGCGAAGTGGATGTCGCAACGTCGGTTGTGGCCCGGAATGCGCTGCGCGATAGCCGCTCAGGTGTCAAAATTCGCGTCTCGCAAGGTCGAGAGACTTCTGCGGCCGGAGAGCGCGTCGGAGAAGAAAACGTCCCGCGAAACGTCTCCGCGCGTCGGTCGCACTATGAAATGGGACACCGCGGCGGGTGACGCGCGCTGCCGGCAGCATGACGCGCACCTGAATGGTGCGCCGCTCGCCCGCGGTAAGCGCAACCAGAGCGACGACGAGGATTTCGCCAATTCGCATTTCATTGCCAGCGGCAACCCTGCCACGGCCGCTTAGATATCATGATGAGTCCAATCCCGTCCCGGCTCGTCGGCCCCGTTGACGCCGTCGCGGATGCGACGCCTAGGTGAAGCATTTATTTTCAGGCGAACGCTCGTGGCAGGGAGTAACCATCCGGTGTGGATCGTGGCAGCGGCGCTTTCGCGTGTTAAACTGCTTGCATGGAGATCGACACCGACAAGATCGACGATGCCGTTATGGGCCTGCTTTGGCTGACGCTGCATGAAGAGAGGCGCGCCTGGAAGGGGTTGGATCGGAATGCTCTGGATCGCTTGCACGAGAAGGGGCTGATCGCGAATCCGGCAAACAAGGCGAAGTCGGTGGTTCTGACAGATGAAGGACTGCGGCGTGCTGAGGAGCTATTCCGAACCCTGTTCACTCGCCCGGCGCCCTGAGCCAGAGCGCTGGACGGGCGCCTGCGAGCTGATAGCGCACATGGCTGAATTTCGACACCGGCGGCGCGCCGACCGCAGGCGGGACGGCCGGTGCTCTCGCCGTGACGGCCAAATTGGTATTCGTCACCCACGCCAACGGGCGCATCCATTCTGTTAAGGCAGTGGCAGAGCATACCGCAGCCGCGAGATGCTTCTCCCGGCGAATGGGCGCTCCGGGCCGAGTTGCAGGCAGGCAGCGGGTCTGCGCCCGCTGCTGGCACATGGGATGTTGAAGAGGCAGATTACCACAAGCAATGTGTCATCATGGATGCGGATTTCCGAAGGCAGGTTTCTCAAGCACCAGCACATGACTGCCAAGAGGCGATGTGTGAGTGCTCTTGACCTGGAACCCCTCGTCAGAAAGCGTTTCGATGAATTCGCCATCCGTTCCAGGCGGAACGCGGGCAACGACGTTCGAGGTGCGCCTCACAATATTGGAAAGCACCCTTCGCGCCTTGCCTGGGCCGATGTTGCGCTGCATGTGCTGATAGACGGCCAGCAGCAGGACGATATCGTATTTCGGTAGAAGGATATTGCCGAGGCGCCGGCTGCCGAGATTCAGGCGATCGAACCGGGCATGCACCGGGGAGCCACTCAACAACATCTTTGCGGTCTCGATGTGCGGCTTGGCAATGTCGATCCCGTGGATCGAACTGGGTTTCAGCTTGGAGATCTCATAGGCGACAACACCCATATTGCAGCCAACATCGAGAATGGATTTTCCGGTGTAGTCGACCTTTGCGGAGAATAGCCCGTCAAGTCTGTCGTCCCACGTTCCGGCAAAACCCCTTTTGAATCTTGACCACCACAAATCATCAGCTCCTTTGAGAAGAGCCCCCTTGAGCGCCTCCTACCACGAGAGAATTAACGGTCGATACCCGTTCAACTGGAATTGATGACATTGACGAACCAAGGCAGGGACGTGTGCGGCCGCCTCACAACCCCATCACTTTGAGTGCCGCGGGAACCGCATAGCGGCTGCCGTCATAGCGCAGCCGGTTGGTGCGCTTCACAGGCTTGCCAGGATGGGAATGGCATTCGCCATTCTGGTCGGGGGAGGGACTATCGGTATTCGTCTGCTCAACCGCGGTGATATCGTGATAGCCCTGATGGCTCGCCGGGCTCATCGCCAGGCTGACCTGGCTGGAATGAAAGTATCCGGCGCAACTACCATCGCTATCGCCGCCAGAGCCGGCCACCACGAGGCCGTCGAGCACCATGCGTAGCGTATCGCCGGTGCGAGCGTAGAGCCGCAGGTCGGTTTCAGCGAACGGAGCGGTCAGCGAATGGTGTGCCAGTTCGATGCGCAGGCCGAAGGCGGTTACCTCAGGGGCCAGTGCATAGCGGCCGGTGTCGAATTCCACCTTCTCGATGACGATCGCGTCATCGGTCATCAGACCGGGCTGGAGCAGGCGCTGGCGCACACGCCGCGTATTCCTGTCGACGACCAGAAGCTCGATATCGCCGACATGCAGGTGGTCGCCGTTAGCGCTGTCAATCAGCGGCACTGCGACCAACAGCAGGTCGACATGGGCGGGCCAAATCTTGCAGACCAGGCCGAATGGCGCATCGGTCCCCGGGAGCGTTGAGGTGATGCTGGTATGAGGTTCAAGCGTGAACGAGGTGCCGTCGGCGCTCTTTCGGGCCTTGGGATAGGCCTGCTGCACCAGCGCGGCGGCATCGCCGCAATCGCCCGCCGCGGCTCGGGCGGGCGACAGGCCGGCTGAGGCCAGGCCGAGCAACAGGACAGGCAACACTATTCGCATGGAGTTTCTCGCCTAGCAGGGCCGGGTTAGGCCAGTGGCTTTCTACGCGAGATTGGTGGCGGCGCACAGTGCCGATCCAAGGCAAGCACCTGCCCCATTTGCAGATGGATGTTCGCAAGGAAGTCCCTACGCAGTAAGAGGTGGGTATGCTGGCCTATGCCACCAACGACAACTGGGACCCCAAGCCCACTGCATCGTGGTATTTCGTGTCAAGAGCGGCGAGGCGCGCAAGGTGAACAGATCATGGCCTCGCTCGAGGCCGAGCAGAAGCAGAACGCGCTGAAGGGCGGCATTCATATCACCGGTAAGGCCGAGGCGCTCGAAAACCGAAATTTCAACATTCCCGTGCGTGTCGGTCCGGTTGCGCTGAACCTGGACTTCCCGACCGATGATCCCGCGGTCAGCCTGAACTTTTCGGGCTATCCGGCACGGGAACGCTCTCGCTGCCCGATCAAATCCTGTCGCCCGACCCGAGCCTGAGTTCCGGTGAAGTCAACCGAGTGCCCTAGAGCGCCAGATCGGCGCCGGAGCCACGGTCGGGATTGCAAGTGCAAAGAAACGCGGAAGGCTGGCATCTGATTGATTGGAAAAGCGCGGTCGCGCCAGTTGTCGCACCTCACTAGACGGTTTCGAGCCGGCTGAACCGAACCGGGATGAGTTTCCGGGTCTCGAGCTGCCCTGCCGCATCCTTCTCGATGACAGTCAGAAACTGTGCTTCTTTAGATCCTAAAGGCAGAACCAGCCGTCCCCCCGGCTTGAGTTGCTTCAGAAAAGCCGGCGGTGTCTGCTCAGCCGCCGCCGTGACCAGGATCTTGTCGAATGGGGCGTGCTCGGGCCAGCCGCGAGACCCGTCTCCGACACGAATGCCGACATTGGATAAGCCTAGCTCCTGCAGGAGAGCCTCCGCACGGCTTACGAATTCCTCGATGATTTCCACGCTCCAAACCTGCCCGGCGAGTTGCGCGAGGATTGCGGTTTGATAGCCCAGGCCAGTGCCGATCTCGAGCACCGCCTCGTGCGGTTGGGGAGCAAGGAGATCGGTCATGAGAGCGACGATGAATGGCTGCGAGACGGTTTTATCGAAGCCGATCGGCAGCGGCATGTCCTGGTAGGCATAAGGTGCAACCGAGGCCGGCACGAAGCGATGCCGCGGCACTCGCCGCATCGCTGCCATCACCCGCTCGTCGAGCGCCGCCTTGCCGAGTTCTTCGCTTGCAAGGTCGGTATGGATTGCAATCATCTCGACCATGTGCCTGCGTAGGACCGCGAGGTGCTCTTCGTTCATTGGCTTCATGACGGTGGGGCCTTCCTCAACCAGCTTGCTGCCGGTGAGCATTATATCCTGTTCGTCACGGTAGCGCCCGCCATCGTTTCCATTAGGGTGCCCAGGGCAAGCGTGGGTGACCGTCTTGGCAGGCTATTGCTGGCGGCGACCCTGGAGATTCTGGGCGCCATATCGCCATAGCGGTGTGTCACACATGCGGCTATCGCGCATCAGCTTCGCCAGCACCTGAGAATCGCGCGATCCCTGACGTCGACGAGACGGTCGCCGGCGCATGTTTTCAGGCCAGCGTGCTGATCGCGACCAGCCGGTCGTAAACGATGTCGGTACGGCCCGCTGGTCCGCGAATGTTTCCCTCCAGGAAATGGTCGAAGTTTGGATCAGCGAGCAGCGCGGCAACCTGTTCGGCGATGTAGGCCCGGATCTCCGGCTCGCCGTTTGCGATTTCCTCGACGATCTCCTCCCGCCCGTCGACCAAAAGGAGAATGTCCTCGGCGTCGCGGCTGGCGATGAGATCGCGTTCGCCGCGTCCGCGGTATGCCTCCAACTTGGTCGCGACAAACAGCTGCGGCGTGAGGCGCCGGATCTCGAGCGCCTCCTCCAGCTGTTCTGGTACGGCCGTCGCGATCCCCTTTGCGTACCAGCGATTGCTGAACCCGAGGATCGCCTCGTCGTCCGGCATGAAGTCGACCTTGAGCTCGCCGAGTTTCATTCGGCAGATGACGGAATCGTCAGCCGCCTCGGTGAAGCCGCGTGCGCGCAAACGCTCCGTCAGCTCGACCCATTCTGCGAAACCAGCGAGATCGACGATAAGGTCGACATCATCGGTCGCTCTCACCCCTTCGAGAACGATGGGGTCAGTAATGTAGAGCGCGGTCGTGCAGCCGCCGACGAAGACCAGGCGCGCGCGCAACTCCTCGCCGAGTGCCTCGGCGACGGCCTTCAACATGGCCTTCAACTGACCCTGGACTGTCATCCCAGCCTCTGTACGAGCAGGTCGGCGGCGAGCTTGCTTTCGCGTTGATTGCCGACGCGGATCGCGTCGATGAGGGCCAGATAGGCGTAGAGTCGCCTGTCTTTCTCGCAGGCCTCCGGCACGCTTTTGAACAGCGGGTCGACCGACTGACCCATTTCTTTTGCATGCGCGTAGGGCCAAACGCAGATGAGATTGCCAGCGCTGTGCAGGGATTCACGTAGCACGGGGGCCGCGAACGCCGTCGGCAACCCGCGCTGCATGGCGCCTGGTTTCGCCGGAAAGACGAATTTCACTCCGTGGACGATGAACTCGCGCAGATGGCGCCGGCTCGGTTTAGGCCGGTCTGTCTTCCTGTCCTTGATCGCGAGGCCCGCCGCAATGCTACGCTTGAGCGAAGCGCCGATCTCCGTCTTGCTGATTCCGAGGGCTGCCTCGAGGCCGCGCACAGAATAGGGATCCTCGCCCGCGGCTAGCCCGAGCGGCGTAGATTCGTCACCGATATCCTTTGCGTAGTCCTCCAAGCTCGCCAGCTTGAGCAGAACGACAACATCCTGGCTCTTCATCATGTCCTCTGTCCGCGGTCCTCGGACAGAGGACATCTAACATCATACACACCGAGTGTCAACGATCACGGCTGCAAATCGGTTGGTCTCGGCGGTGAGTCGACCGTGTCCACAGCAACCACTCGGCATGCCGCTCGCAACCGCAGTCCTCGAGCCTCGTCCTCAGTCCCGGGACAGTGGACAAGCGCGGGATCGGTCCCGCACACCACACCGGCTAATGCTCCGCTCCGATACCGCGCCCATTACCAGAGCTGGTGGCGACCGTCGCGGCAAGTGACAGCCGGGTCACACGCCCTTTCTCGTCTTGAATCGCGAAGCTCGGCATCTGTTTCGTGCGCCGTTTTCCGTACCAGGCCGTCGCAACTGTGATCAGATCCTCGTTGAACCGCTTGGCGAGAAAACCGTCGAGCAACTTGTCCGTCAGAGCCGGATCCGCATAATACCGAAAATCGCCGGTGTGCACCAAGGCATTGAGGTCGGGAGCTTCTTCATCCAGGCGCCGTTGCATCATCTTGTGAGGCAGGTCGGCTGATTTCGGGTAATCAGCAAATGCCCCTCGATAGATCGGAGCCATGAAGTCGATAATATGAGTGTCGGTCTGGAGCCACACGCGGAATGCATCGTGCCCGGACACCAGCTGCCCATCCTCCAATTTCCCGAAGGTGGCAACCTCGCCGCCGCCGTCACCCAAGCAAAAGCAGAACGCACCGCCCACAATCTGCGCTCTGATTTTGTAGCACCGGTTGAGAACATAGCCGCCGACGGCCGCAAAGAAGAGGCATGCTCTCTCGGCAGTCGCGTCTGGTACCTCCTGAAGCACGCCATGGGTCACCTGATAGATGCGGTTGTAGTCGCTAAGCGGCAGAAGGAACTTACCCATGAAACCTCAGGTTTTTCGGTCGCCGTAGCGGCCACGCCGGTCATATCCAGGAAAATGAAGAACGGGGTAGCCCGCATGCGGGAGAGCATCTCACTGGCTTTGAAGGTGTGCGTGGTGCTGTGGACAGTCGTTGTCCTGGCGGCAGTCTTTGTCATTGTGCAGGCCTGAACCGATCGACACAAATTGGTGCCGGCGAAAATGAATAGGACGCGACTATGGCAAACCGCTACGCGCTTCGCATGGACCGCCCGGACAGCTGGACCGTTTTCGACGTTTTCACCGGCCAGCCCGCCGAGTCCGATCACAAGATCATGGTCGGCATCAATGCCGGCGAAGCGGACGAGATGGTCGGCCGGCTGAACGATGAAGACGCCAAGCGGCGGGAACAGGCCGGCCGCTGAGCTAGCACACCGGCGAGCAAATTCGCCGGAATGATTCGCTAAGCACCTGTGCGGGGCGTACAGTCCGTTGTCGCCGGCCACAGAACAATGGGCACCGGCGCTTGAGAGCGTCCATCGTACTCCCGCCCCCTCGATGGGAGCCGCATTATGGACAACGATCAATCGGCCGATGTGATTTCGACTTTTGACTGCAATATCCTGCGTGACGCGTTCAGAACATCGGTCATTGAAAAGCAGATCCCCGAGGATCAGTGGCAGGCATACGCCGCGCTTTTGATCCGCGACTATACCGGCAACTCCGATTTTAATCCGGCGTTGCTGGCCTGGATCGTGCGACCGTAATTTTATCGCCGTGCAAGGTGCCGGGGCGGACAGCCGCTCCGCGCTCTCTTTCATTTTTGCCTAAAAGGACAATAAGCATGAGGTACATGAAAACTCCGGACGCTCCGGCCATACCGGTCAAGCCAATCGTCGAAACTGGAAAAATCCTGTCGAAGCGGCTGACGATCAGAAGCGACGAAGCAACAAGACGAAAGTCCGCCGACACCGACGGCACGGTGCGGCGGGCGCGTCAAATTGCGGAAAGCAACCGCCTGATTTGATGCCCCTATGTCCCTTTGGGCAAAACCCGGACATCATGCAGCCCAAGCCGATCGTCAGCTTTCAGGAAGTCGCAAGAACTGATCTTCTACGGCCTGCCGGCGCCCAACCACAAACGGCGTCACGTCGACATTGTCATGTACCTCCGGGCAATCCGCAGATCCATTCGATGGGTCCGTTTGCGTGACGCGGTTCGCGAACGAACCCAGTCCACCTTATATTCGGTCAGGGCGCATGCACCTGTTCCATGATCCCGCTTGCGGCGGAGTCGGACCCAAGAGACGAAACCATTCTTCAGCGGCGGCTGTTTGAGGCCATGAGTTTCGTCGGTTCGTCTACCGAGGATCTGCCAGGCCTGATCGGTCCTGGAGATTGTTAGAATCGATTGGCGTCTACGCTGATGGTTTCGTCGGGAGAGCTCCTTCTATAACGACTCCGGCGTTCACGTATTTCCACAGTGCAACAAGCAGTTTCCGAGCGAGGGCGATGATCGCCGTCTTCTTGTACCGGCCACCATTCTGGATGACTCGCGCCCTGAACCACTGGCTGAGTGCGGAATTGGGTTGATGGCGCACCCAGAGCCACGCAACCTGGACAAGCGTCGACCGGAGCCTAGGATTACCGGACTTCGAGACTCCCTCCTCGCAATTAATCTGCCCACTTTGCCAGGGCGTTGGCACCAAACCAGCGTAGGCGGTCAGGAATTTCGCCACCCGGTCGGGCACGACTTCCAGTTCCGCCCCGAAGACACCGATCTCCTCGAGTTTCTGGATCAGGCCGATATGCCCAACGACTGGAAGGTGGTTGTCGCAGAGCGCCTTCTGGATGTCGTAGGACGCGGAGCAGTAGAAGGCGTCGCCACCAATGCCGGCGAAGTGGAAAGCCGCACGCAGATAGTCTTCTGCCGTAGCGAGCGGACGGCCAGCAAAGCTGCCCCAACTGCCGTATGGAAGGCCGACCTGTACGAAACAATCGCCGGCTGCCTGTCGCATTTCCTGATCAAAGCATCGGCCTTCGATGAAAGCATGTGAATGCCCGCTGCGGCAGCGGCAGCCGCCTCGTCGGGCGTGCTGACGAAGAGCATCGAAATCTTCTGGCTATCCTTCTTCATCTTTCGGATATCCTCGACATGAGGACGGTTGTGATACATGCCCATAGTCAGCCTCCGCTACAGTTCAGGTGACCTTGAAAAATGCGGGGCGGTCGACCAGCCGCAAGTGTTCACCTCGATGCCGGATACCCCCATGCGCTGGGCATGATTAAGCACCGCGTCCAACGGCAGATTGCGAGATGAAACGAAACCCAGTTTCACGCGTAGAACTCCGGCTTTGCAATCATCTGCACAGGCGTACGACGGGCTTCCTTCAGCGCTACCACGCCAGCCTCGGCAACGACGGCGGCGCAATAGCCGTCCCAGCAATCCGAGGCGGTCGTGGGGAACTCACCGGTCATGACAAAGCGAAGGAAGTCGCGGTTCTGGCGGCGATAGGCATCATAGTACCGGGTCCGCCAGTCGGCGTCGTAGCTTGTGCTTTGGGCAAGCGCCGATTCCGTGCGGGTGTAGGCAATGTTGTTGGTTGCCACGGCGCCGTTCTCGCCAGCTCGTCGCGAAACATGATTACGCAACCGCGCTGCAAGGCCTGCCAATCCTTAGGTTTTGGGATTTCGTGGGCAAGGCGCGTTGATAACGGCACACTCTGATCAGACGGTTGCCGGAAGGCGCGGTTGGGGAGGTCAACGACTTACCTCGTCTGTCCCCCGATTTGCCCTGATCTCCTGTTCCCGCCATCAGAAGCTGATGCCTACGATCTTTACGCCGATACGATCGGCGAGTTCGAGCAATTCGGAATACACGTCAGAATTTCTGGTCAAATCGAGCGACACGCCGGACTGCACCAACATCCTTGCCGGAATTCGATCGCCAAACAGCATCACGGCGAGAGCCCGGTCGTCCTGCCGAGAAATCCAGCAAAGTCCCTGGATATCTGGGCATTGTGCGTGAATGGCTTCAGCCCAGGGGCGCGTTGCTGGGTAGTGGTCCTTCTCGGTGTCGATGATCTGGCTGCGCTTGATGCCGAGTTTCCTCAGCGCTGTGACGCTCAGATCAGCCAAGACCAATTCGCCCTGCGGCGCCACCTGCGAATAGACTTGATCCGCCAGTTTCACCTTGTCGTAGGTCTTCAGGCCCGGCGCGAATGGCACATCGTGGAAGACGGTTTCCATCGCCCCACACTCAAAGGTCGTGCCGCCGTATAGAGTTGGGATACTGGCCCCACTTGCATTCTTGATCGGGCTGAATCGGGCATTGCCTTTCAGGCCTGGATTGAACTCGACGCCGGCATAGAGATTCAAATGGATACGATGGATAACTTGGTCCGCCGGCCATATCGTTCGGGTGATGATATCCTGCAAATCGTGCGATGGAACGGGAACTGGAGTCCCAGGTCCCCTTCCAATCTTTGATTTAGCCATGGAGTGCGCCTACCAACTCATCCTCGGCGGCTGCAAGAACGCGCTCGGGTTGCGCGGGGAGCACATCTTGCGGACGCTTGCCCCCAAGGAAGCTATTGACCGATGCAAACCAATAGGCGAGCCCCCAGTCATCCTTCTTCCCGTGTAAGACGCTAAGAACCTTAGCGAGCGCTTTGATAGGCCGATATCCAGCGCCGGAATCCAGTGCATAGCCAGGGAAATAGTCTACGCCCCGATGCCGAACTGCAAAGATCTGGCCTTCTTTCTTCCACTTGTTTGGCTGCGCACTCAGGTTGCTTGTGCTGAACCCAGCCATTTTGGCGATTTGGGGAGCGGTCAGCCAATCGCCGCTCTCCAGCACTGCCTTTCTCGCCTCGGCCGTCATCCGCGCCTCGACAAGCATGTACTGCGGGGGCGGCACCTGAGGGACCAGGGCCTCGATTATTGAGTTAATGGCTTCACGTTGGCGACTCATCAGGATGGTACGGACCAGAGGCGCGATGCTGACGACCGTGTCCGCAAGGGCACGAACTGCGGGTTCACTCCCATGCTCGAATGTTAGTGCTATGACTTGCTCCGCAGTCAGCCGATCAAGTTGGTCACCAACCTCCTTCGGAGTTCCGGTGAGCGCGCCAAATCCCGATAGCTCAATGGTGTCATTGGTATGTGCCATGATATCCCACTCCGCTGGGTTGGTGAGGATGATTACATATATAGCACGATAACCGATCTCATCAAGTGATGTTGCTGCGATGCTCTCGGACGCCTGGGAAGACATCAGTCCAGCATCAACCCTGGCTCGGCACCCTTCTAGTCGCTCGCATGCTGCGGCAGCGCCGCAAGGCCACGGCCCCACCTGCTGGCGCTCAACAGCGGCCTGCACGTTATCGGCCGTGAGCGCCGGCGTCACCGTAACCGGACCACACGCCTGCTGGCATTTATCGACACCTTTACGGAAGCCACCGCGCTCGGCCTAAAGGAACATGACCGGCCGGCGTTGGCGCGGGACAGATGCTGCGCCGCACCAGGAACCGGCGCGGCAACTCGAAGCTGCTTCCGCATAATCCATTCCAGCAGATCCGCATCGAGCGTCGCGTGCCTCCTGCCGCGGCAGATACCTCGATACTGTCGTCTTACTGATCTTGAGCCGCCCAGACATCGCTGGCGTCAAATTCACCAATGGTGTCGCACAGTCCGCGACACCGGGTCACCGCGCCGCCTGATCGGCCGCGTCACCCAATTCCAGCCATAGCTCCTCGCGAGCCGGCCTCAAGCTCAAGAGCCGCTCCGACACGCCTGTCGGCCGAATTGAGAAACTGACCCCCTGACGAAACGAAGAACTGACCCCTCGGTTATGAGAGGAGGCATGATGGGGTGGACGAAGCCCATCCTCACAGAATGTTCGCCTACCGGGACAAACGTGACGCAACGGAACGGATGGTTCACCCGTAAAGTCTTAGGGAGGTTTGCGAAATGAGACCAGCATATGACCTGCGAACGAGATGTCGGCACGTTCGAAGAGCCCGTGACCGTTTTGCTGTCCTCGGGCAAAGTCAGTGCTTCGAGCACCCGCGACGCCGCCGAAATGCTGCTTTACCGCTGGCCCATTGGGGAAACCGCGCGCCGCATCCAGGCTCGTATGGCATGCATGAAGGTTCTCGGCGGCGGCAGCTCACCGGATGTTAGCGCGCGTGGCATTTCTCAGCGCCGCCAAGGAAGCGAAAATCCTGAACGCCTGACATCGTCAATGCGTGCCCCACCACTGTCCATCATGCATCACTCTTGCAGCAAACATCCTGCGTCGATCATGCGGAGACGCCGAATGCTTGCGCGAGAAGGCTGGAGCCGCGGATCTGCACTCTACGTGGACATATCACAGCTCCGGGCAAAGCGGCCTACGGACCAAAAGTTACGTGGAAACCTGCCCCACCAAACTTTGTCTGGCAAACGCATGTCGGCCCTCCCGATTTCGTTGCGAGGGGCGAAGCTGGATCGCGCGCACTCGGTCTTCATCGCGTGTTTTCGAAACAGTTCGGGAGAAGGAAAACGGGTCAAGTAGTTCAGTGTTCGATCTGGAGGAATTGAAGCTGCTCGGCCTCGATCCGACAGGCAATCGATTACGGCCCAGGGGTGACTTGCCGATAAACCTCATTCCCGTTAATCTCCGGCCCCTGTTTCGAGGCAAGAGAATCGCATGCGCGGCCTCGTCGAGGAATTCCGCACGTATGGGCATGTATGGGGCCCTGTCGGGCCGCGACATCTACTTAGGACAGTAGCCGCGACCATAACTTTTGATAACAGGTCAGGGTCGCGGGATGCCGAGCCGCTTGAAACAGTTGTGCGGGTGCTCGCGATCGTCCCGCCTCAACCGCGCAAGTGCGTCATCATCGCCGGCGAGCGCCATAGCCAAACCGGGAGCGCTTATTCTCGACGGAGCGCCGGGCATTGTCTGATTGTGAAGACGGTGCTTGATCACCAGCCGCCTGAGTGTGTCGTCGCTTGCGCTATAGTCGTGCCTGAACAGATCAATGACCCTCTGGACCGTGATCGCCTCTGCCCGTGGCAGGTAGAGCGGCCGAAGTCGTTCGCCTGTTTCTGGCGCTGTTTTGACAGGGAGTGCATTGGTCATTCGGCCCTAGCGCTATTCTGCGGCCCGCCGTTTCGCCCGACATCGCGGAACGATATCGCCCCCCATGTATTAGAAACCCATGGACACTATGGAACCCCACGGCCACGGGATGGCGGTCGATATTTTGACATCGGAAGTTGCCAATGCCAGGCAGCGCATCCACCGGACCGAGCTCGCGCTTCAACGCACTGAAGAAATGCTGGCCGAAAATCTCGCGCTGTGCAGCAGGATACGAACTGCGGTCGAGGCCGCAGACCGCTTGATGGAGATCGATCCCCCCAGCTTTGAACGACATCACGTGGGTTGAACTGCGCCGGCGTTTCGTTCGTAGCGGCCTCGGCACCCTGCCGCAAGCGCCTGCCCTGTTGGCATCACAGCGTGAGCAAACATTGGACAGAAGCATTCCAACGTTCACGATGTGCCACGCGGACGCCAAACCGACACAAATCTTCAGTTCAAGGAGCGAGGATAATGCTGCGGCAAACGAAGGTGGCACGGGGGTCTTCGCGCGAGCCGGTTATGCGATCTCCCGCTCAGAAATTATACTAAATATTCCGACGTCCTGATGGAACCCTTTCGTTGCGGGCGAGTTGCGGCTCATTGGGAGGGACTTCCCGAACATGACAGCCAGCAACAAAGCAGACCATCAGTCTGTCTCCGAAGCATTTCGGAAACTGATCCGTTCCGATGGCTATCGTCATAACCTACAAACGTTCTTAAATCTGGGGGTCGAACCAGAACTGCCGCCAAACCTTCAGTCATTACTTGCGGCTATTGATCGGGCCAAAGAGGGGCCGACCGAAGAAGTCCCTTAACTCCTCGGCAGCAAGCGTCATTACCTGCTGCATGTCAGCGCCGTAGCGCCGGTAGTCCTTGTAGCGGAAGGTGACGCCGGCCTCATCGAAGCCGATCAGGCGGCGGTTCGAGATTGCCACGCGGTGGGTGTAGCGCGACAGATAGGCGAGCACCGCCTCCGGCCCGGCGAACGGCGCCTTGGCGTAGACCACCCAACACTTCTTCCGAACAGGAGCAAGGTGGTGCAGGAATGCGCGTCGATCGGACAGGTGCACCAGCGATCCGAAGAAGGCGAGCCGCCCGGCGTCGTGCAGAGCGACCAGCCGGGCGAGGAAGAGCCGTCGGAACAGTTTGCCGAGCACGCGCACCGGCAGCAGGAAGGCCGGCCGCGAGGAGACCCATCGTCTATCGCCCAGTGCGATGCCGCCGCCCGGCACGATCATGTGCACGTGCGGATGGTGGGTCATCGCCGATCCCCAGATGTGGAGCACGGCGGTGATGCCGATGCGCGCACCGAGGTGTTTTGGATCGGCTGCGATCGTCAGCATCGTCTGTCAATGATCACGGAATCGGGACGCGATATTTTCGCGCAAAAGGGACCCCGGTTTTGGGGCGGTGAAGGGCACGCCGGTAAGCGCCCGATCAGGCGGAGCTGGTCGGGGTTGCACAGCCTGATCGGGCGCGGCTGATTGGCTTTTCGGCTTTAGATCCCATGAGGAGTGAACGGCGGCCGGCGCTCTGTCAGGGTGAGGCTGCATCGAACCACTCACTCAACAGGAGAT
>NZ_JAMYOE010000033.1:0-64884 GCF_040319695.1 Mesorhizobium sp. M0898
ACGTCTCGATTGGTCATGGCACTTCCCCTTCCACGGGAATCGGTGATCGCAACGTCACCACCGTGCCATGGCCGCTCGCCCCTCAGAGCAAGCCCCGTTCTCTCTCCAAAACTTTTTGCAGAACCTTCAGCACACTATCGTTCTCTTTCGTTCCATAGGGCGTCGCGCCAGGACGTACCGACCCCCTCTGTCGCCTTCGGCGACATCTCCCCCTCAAGGGGGGAGATTACGCGCTCAGTCGCTTTCGCCAACAAAAAAGCCGCCAGGTTTCCCGGGCGGCTTCGATGACTTGTTCATGCAGCCGTTCAGTTCAGCTTCGACTTCAAATCCTGCAGCGAGGCGTTGAACAGGTCGGCGCCGGCCTTGGCGTCGATCTTGCCGGCCAGCAGCGCCCGCGCGGCTTCGACCGCGATGTCGACAGCGCTGGCACGCACTTCGCCGATCGCTTCGCGCTCGGCCTGGCCGATCTTCTGCTCGGCCAAGGCGGTGCGCCGAGCGACATAGTCCTCGGTCTTCTTGTGCGCCTCGGCGGCAAGCATGTCGGCTTCGCGCTTGGCGGCGGCGACGATGGCCGCGGCCTCCTGCTCGGCTTCCTTGCGCTTGCGCTGGTATTGGCCAAGCAGCTGCTGGGCTTCTTCGCGCAACCGGCGCGCTTCCTCGAGCTCGGAGCTGATCTTGTCGGCACGCGCATCAAGCGCCTTGGCGATCATGCCCGGCACCTTGATGTAGATGGCGATGCCGAGGAAGATTACGAGGGCAACAGTTGCCCAAAGCGTCGCGAGAGATGTGGCGTCCATGATGCGCTCCTCACCCGGCCACGGATTTGACCGCGGCCGCGATTTCGGCCTTGGTGGCCTTGCCGCCGACAAGCGCCTCGACGATGGCCGAAGCGGTGTCCTCGGCGATCGTGCCGACTTCCTTCATGGCATTGGCCTTGATGGAAGATATACGCGCCTCGGCCTCGCCAAGCTTCTGGTCAAGCGCTGCCTCGATCGTCTTGCGGGCAGCCTCGGCTTCCGCCTTGGCCGCATCGTTGGCCTGCTGGCCGATCGCATTGGCCTTGCCCTTGGCTTCCGCCAATTCCTGCTCATAGGCGGCAACGGCGGCATCGGCCTCGCTTTTCAGCCGGGCAGCATGGTCGAGATCCTGGGTAATGCGGTCGTTGCGCACGTCGATGATGCCGCCAACGCGCGGCATCACCACCCGTTTCAAGAAGAGATAAAACAGCCCGAAGGTGATTGCCAGCCATAGAAGCTGCGAGGGGTACGTCGCCGGATTGAATGGCGGGAACGTGCCGTGCGCCTCGGCAGGCACGCCGGTGCCAGCGCTGCCGCCTTCGACGGCGGGCGCGGACTCTTGCGCAAAGGCAGATGTCACGAACATGGACTATCCCCGAAATTCAGGCCCGCCGCAGGATCGCGGCCGGCCTGTTCAATTCTTCCCAATGTTCAGCCGAACAAGCATTCAGCCGAACAAAGCGAGAAGCGCGATGAGAAGCGAGAAAATACCCAGCGCTTCGGTCACGGCGAAGCCGAAGATCAGGCGGCCGAACTGGCCGTCGGCTGCCGACGGGTTGCGCAGCGCGCCCGCCAGATAGCTGCCGAAAATGTTGCCGAGGCCAATGCCCGCGCCGCCCATGCCGAGGCATGCGATGCCGGCACCGATGTACTTTGCTGCTTCTGCGTCCATTTGTTCAACTCCTTTGGATCTAAAATTCCGTTGCAAAATCGATCCGGCGGCAATGCCGGAAACCTTGTCAGTGCCCGGGATGCAGGGCGTCGTTGAGATACATGCAGGTCAGCACCGCAAAGACGTAGGCCTGCAGGAACGCGACCAGCAGCTCCAGCGCCGTCAGCGCCACGGCCATCGCCAGCGGCAGAACCGAACCAGCCACGCCGACCGCGCCGAGCGCGCTCAGGCTGACAACAAACCCCGAGAACACCTTCAGCGTGATGTGACCGGCGAGCATGTTGGCGAACAGACGAACCGACAGGCTGACCGGACGCGAGACGAAGGAAATCACCTCGATCAGCACCACCAGCGGCAGCAGGTAGACCGGCACGCCATGCGGGACGAACAGCTTCAGGAAGCCAAGGCCGTGCTTGGTGAAGCCGTAGACGAGGACCGTTCCGATCACCAGCGCAGCGAGGCCGAAAGTGACGATGATGTGGCTGGTGATGGTGAAGAAATACGGGAACAGGCCAAGCAGGTTGGCGACAAGCACGAACATAAACAGCGAGAACACGAAGGGGAAGAACTTCATGCCTTGCGTGCCCGCGGCGTCCCTCAGCATATTGCCGACAAATTCATAGGCCATTTCCGAGACCGACTGAAGGCGGCCCGGAACCAGGCTGCGGCTCGACGTGCTGAGGTAGAGAAACGCCGATGCGACAGCGACCGTCGCAAGCATGAACAGAGCCGAATTGGTGAAGGACAGGTCGTAGCCGCCGATGTGAATCGGAATGATCGGATGGATCTGGAACTGGTGGATCGGATCGACCTTGTCAGCAGCCACTTTAAATCCCCATCAAAGCCGCAGACGGCTTCAGCATTCTGTTCAATGCGCCGGTATGCGGCGCCTCAATTCATTCTTTCGGATCGCGCGGTTTGTCGCCCGTTCCGAATTCCGACACAAGCCCGGCTGAACGCAGGACGTTGAGCACGCCGGCGACAAAACCCAGCAGCAGCCCGACTATCAGACCCCATGGCGATGTCCCCGCCACGCGATCGATAAACCAGCCGAGAGCCGCACCGACCACTATCCCGGCGATGAACTCGCTGGACAGCTTGAGCGCCTGGCCGTACCCGGCCACACTGCCCGTTTTCCCGTCGTCTTTCCCCTCGAGCCGGTCCGGCCGCCTTGTCGCAAGCGATGCTTCAAGGTCGCGCCGGCGGCGCTCAAGATCGTCGTCGCGGATGTCGGCTTCATGCTGCTTGCCGCGGCCGGTTTTGCCGGTTCCGTCTGGCCCATTCTTGTCGGCCACGCAACCCCCCTGCCCGGTCAGACCGTCACCGTCCGTCCGCTTCTTAAAGTCGCCGGCAACATAGTTAGAGGGTCCGCGCCCGTCAAGCCACGGGCGGACGTTCAAGCTCAAGTATTTTTTCGTTATAAATCAGCCACTTGCTCGGGTGCGACATCGTGCCCGACGCGGTCTCTGGCGGGCTGCGGCCGAATCCCCGCGGCGATGCGTCTTCGATCGGCCGCTCTTGCGCGAAAGACGCAAGGGCTGCCCGAGCGCTCAGCTCCAGCCGCCACCATAGGTGCGGTAGAAGATGTGCAGGCCGATCCTGGTCATTTTCTGCATCGTCCGCGCCCAGCCCGGATGGACGTAGTTGGCGTAATAATGGGTCGACGAGCCGACTTCCGGAATGAAGATCTTGCCGGCTGTGACGGCCATGGCGACATCCTGGGCGGTCTTGTAGGCAGCGGGGTTGTCGATGCGCTTCTTCCTGCCGTCGCAGGCGAAGGAAAACTGGCAGCGGTTGAACCAGTTGTCGTTCTGGTAGACGACGCCGCAGATCGAGTTCGGATAGGCGGGGTTGCGGACGCGGTTGAGGATGACCTGGGCGACGGCGGCCTGGCCGCGCACGGATTCGCCGCGCGCTTCGAAATAGATGCCGTTGGCGAGACAGGCCTGCTCCGGCTTGGAAAAGGCGCTCGCCGGCAGCGGCGTCTGCATCCAGGAATGATCGCCCTTGCTCAGCGGCGGAATGAAGCGGCCGTCGTTCGGGTCCTCGTCCTGCAGCAAGGCCTCGAAGGGCGACGCCTGTGCATAGTCGGGAGCGGACGAGGCGTAGGCGGTCGCCAGCACGTCAGGATGATCATTGTTGACCAGCGCGGCAAGCATCGCCGGTACGCCGGGATCCGGCTTCTTGTCGATGCGCGTGTGGAAGGCGGCGGCGATCTGGATTTCCTTGCCTTTGATCTCGGGCTTGGCGAAAGCCATCCTCAGGCCGCTGTCCATGCTTGGGCGGAGCAGCGAAGAGGTGCGCTCGAAGATCGAGCCGGCGTTGAAGTTCTTCGGAGGCGAGACGGGCGAGACCTGGATGATGCGGCCCTTCTTGTCGGCACGCGTGATGCGGTTCTCGTCCGGCGTCGTGCCGGCGATGCCGCCCTTGCCGCGAAACGAAACGGCGCCGATGCCGGGCAACTGGACACCGGACCCGGAGAGTGAGCCGGTGCTGCTGGAATCGAGGAAGGGCATTTCGGCTGCGTGAACGGAGCCGGCGACGGATTTCTCGACATAGGCGTTCCAGCGGACGCTCGGCGCCTCCAGGCCGGAGACGAGGCTGGTCATGTCCTGATAGGCAGCGACCGTTGGAAAGCCGATCCAGATGCCAAGGCCAATAACGAGGGGAGACAGGAAGGAACGCTTTTTCTCACCGGCGGCGGCGACAAGCCGCGTCAAAACACGTCGATGCACGGAACTCTCCAGAAACGCGACGGACCCCACTGGAGAGCTACAATGATGCATTAACCTTGATGGGGCGTTAACAGCTTAGAACGTTGTTTTCCCATCTCGTGTCGAAGTCAGGCGCTTTTGCGGCTATCCGTTGGCGGAAGAAAGATCGGCCACGCGATCAGCGCGCAAATAGCCGCACCCAGCCAGACGCCTGCCCACGAGCAGAGCACGAGAAGCCCGGGAATGGCGATCGGCACCAGGAAGAAGGCGATGAAGACCAGACTGTTGGCGAGGCCGAGCGCCGTCCCGGCCTGGCTGGCGCCGGCCAGCGTTGCAAGCTCGGTGTAGGCAACGCCGTGCCAGGAGGAGACGCAGATGCCGGCCACGGCCAGCACCGCGACGATCGCCGGCGACAGCATCGGCGCTTGGCCTGACAAGAATTGGGCCGAAAACAAGACGAGCGCCGCAAGCACGGTGAAGGCGGCCATGCTCAGCATGCTGCACAGACGCAGGAACGACCGGCGGTTGCCGTGACGGTCGGTGTAGCGGCCGCTCCAGACGCGCATGACCATGGCGCCGACCTGCACGGCAGCCAGGCTGGCGCTGACCACGGCTGTTCCCATGCCGGCGAAATCATGCAGGAACACGGAAGCAAAGGTGAGCACCGCCACCTGCGGAAAGCAAAGCAGGCCAATGGCTGTCGCGATGCGCCAGACGGCCGGGTTGCGCAGCGGCGCCGGGCCGGCAGGCTTTGCCGCGCTGCTCGAACGGGCGTCGTCATGCGCCGGCGGCTGATGCAGCCAGCGCCAGGCGAGCGAGGTCGAGACCGCGGAGGCAGCCGCCAGAAGTCCGAAGACTGCCGTGAAGCCATGGGCTGAAGCGAGCGACGGCAGCACCAGCGCGCCAAGCCCGCCGCCAAGCGGCACCGCCGTCTGCCTGATGCACATGGCAAAGCCGCGCTCGCCTTCGCCGAACCAGGCCATGATGGCGCGGCCGCTGGAGCCGTTGACGCTGCCGCCGAGCAATCCGGTGACCAGCAGGGCAGCGGCGAGAAGCGCGATGCCGGGAATATGGGCCGATGACGGCACGACCAGCGCGGCCATGACAAGCAGCCAGACCGCGGTTGCGCCGAGCCCCGTCAGCAGCACGCGGCGGTCGCCCCAGCGATCGGTCAGCAGCCCCCACGGCAATTCGCTCAGCGCCACACCCAGGCCGAGAAGACCAAGCGCCAGGCCGAGCTCGCCATTGGAGAGATGATAGCCCGAGCGCAGGAACACCGCCGTGGCCGGAATGCCGGAGAAGGTCGCGGAGAAGCAGGCATTGGCGGCGACGCCGATGCCCAGCACCTTCCAGCGATGACTGGCTCGAAGTGCCGCCGCTTCTGACGGGGCGGCAACGGCGGCCGGGCGAAGCGGTTTGCATTCTGCTCGTGTGGCGACAGCGGACATGGTTCAGCTCCTGCATGGGTCGGCTGCATTCGGTCTTGACGCGCTCTCTCTACCGCCATAGCTTCGTACTGAATATCAGGAAGTTTTTGACGTAATGTCCCGAATATCAGGATTATTGGCATGCGACGCGTGACATTCGATCTCGACGTTCTGCGCAGCTTCGTTACCGGCATGGAGCTGGGCAGCTTCGCCAAGGCCGCCGACCGGCTCGGCCGCTCGACCTCGGCAATCAGTGCGCAATTGAAGAGGCTGGAGGAGCAGGCGGCGACGCCGATCTTCCGCAAATCTGGACGTGGCCTGGCGCTGACGGACGCGGGCGAGACCATGCTCGGCTACGCGAGGCGGCTGATCGAGCTCAATGACGAGGCCGCCTCCGCCATCCACGATGTCGAGCTGGAGGGTTGGGTGCGGCTTGGGCTACAGGAGGATTTCGGCGAGGCGGTGCTGCCGGAGGTGCTCGGGCGCTTCGCCCGCGCCCATCCCAAGGTCAAGATCGAGGCCAGGATCGCACGCAGCCATGAGCTTGCCGAACGGGTCATTTCGGGCAGCCTCGATATCGCGCTTGCCTGGCACAATGGCGCGACGCTGCCCTACAGCCGGCATCTCGCCGACGTCCAGATGCGCTGGATCGGCCCGGCAAAACAGATCGAGACCAGCCTGCGCGATGGCGAGGCGTTGCCGCTGGTGGCGCTCGAAGCGCCGTGCCTGCTGCGCAGCGTGGCGACCGAAACGCTCGACCGCGCCGGCCTGGCATGGCGGATGGCCTTCTCCAGCCCGAGCCTTGGCGGCATCTGGGCAGCCGTCGCCGCCGGGCTCGGACTGACGATCCGCACCGATATCGGCCTGCCGGCCAGCGTCAGGGCGATGACGCCGGAGATCGCCGGGCTGCCCGCCTTGCCCAAGATGGCGCTGTTCCTGCATCGCAAGGAGGCCGAGCCCGACCCCGTGGCAGCGCGGCTTGGCGACATCCTGCTGCAGGCAGCGTTGGAAGCCTTGCCGCAGACGCAACCGGCGCCCGTTCTGCGCAACGTAGCGTAAAGGCAGAGGTTCAGTGGCGCTTCTTTGCCTTGCCGGCGAAAGGATTGTCCGAGGTGCGCAAGGCGATGCGGATCGGCACGCCGGGCATGTCGAAAGCCTCGCGCAGGCTGTTCGAGAGATAGCGGACGTAGGATTGCGGCATCGCATCCGGCCGTGAGCAGGAGACGACGAAGCCCGGCGGCCGCGTCTTGGCCTGCGTGACATATTTGATCTTCAGCCGACGCCCGGCGACAGCGGGCGGCGGATGATGCGCCAGGATGCCTTCCAGCCAGCGGTTGAGCTTGCCGGTCGACACACGGCTGTTCCAAACTCGATGCGTCCGGATGACGGCATCCATCAGCTTGTCGAGGCCACGCCCGGTCTCGGCCGACACCGGCACCGCCTGCATGCCGCGCGCCTGCGGCAGCAGCCGCTCGGTTTTTTCGCGCAGCTCGGCCAGCAGCTCCTGGGGATGGTCGACAAGATCCCATTTGTTGAAGGCGATCACCGGGGCACGGCCCTCGCGGATGATCAGATCGGCGATCTGCAGATCCTGCTTCTCGAAGGGAATGGTGGCGTCGAGCACGATGATGACGATTTCGGCAAAGCGGATGGCGCGCAAGCCGTCCTGCACCGACATCACTTCGAGCTTTTCGTGGATCCTGGCCTTGCGGCGCATGCCGGCGGTGTCGAACAATTTTAAGCGGCGGCCATGCCAGTCCCAGTCGACCGAGATGGAATCGCGAGTGATGCCGGCCTCAGGGCCGGTCAACAGCCGCTCCTCGCCGATTAGTGCGTTGATCAGCGTCGACTTGCCGGCGTTGGGGCGGCCGACGACGGCGATGCGCATCGGCTTGGTGTCGTCATAGCTCGGCTCGGCGTCCGGGTCGGTGATGTCCTCGCCGATCAGCACCTCGCTGGCGGCGACCTCATCCTCGCCGGCCTCTTCGTCCTCGCCGAAGGCGCGCGCCTCGCCCAGTGCCGCGATCACCGCGTCGCGCAAATCGGGCAGGCCCTGGCCGTGTTCGGCCGAGACCGGGATCGGTTCGCCAAGGCCGAGCTCCCAGGCCTCCAGCATGCCGCCCTGGGCGCCGCGCGCCTCGGCCTTGTTGGCGACGACGACAACCGGCTTGCCGGACTTGCGCACGATCTCGGCGAAGGTCTTGTCGTCGGGCATCAGCCCGGACTTGGCATCGATCGTGAAAAAGATCAGGTCGGCTTCGCGGATGGCGATCTCGGTCTGGGCGCGCATGCGGCCGGGCAGCGTCGAGGCCGCCGCATCCTCGAAGCCGGCGGTGTCGATAACGTCGAAATGCAGATCGTAGAGTTTTGCGGCATGGACGCGGCGATCGCGGGTGACGCCGGGCGTATCGTCGACAAGCGCCAGCTTCCTTCCCACCAGCCGATTGAAAAGGGTCGATTTGCCGACGTTAGGCCGGCCGATGATGGCGACTTTGAAGGTCATGGACTATCACGACACGCCGCCCGAGCCGCGGATCAGCTCGGACATCAAAGTCGCCCGCTCGCGCGTGTTGCGCGGGGCGCCATCATCCGCGGCGATCTGGTCGAACAGCTTCAATGCATCCGCCGCCTTGCCTTCCTTCCAGGCGGCAAGGCCAAGCGCCTCGCGCGCCGTATGGCGCAGCGTGTTGGTGTCGGCGGTGAGCGCCTCGACGCGGCTGGAGACATCGGCGAAAGAGCCGTGGTCGACCAGAAGCAGCGCTGCCCTGAGACGAGCCATGTCGCGAATGCCGGAGGGGATCTTGGTGTCGGCGGCGACCTCGTCGAAATCCTTGACGGCGGCGTCGACGTCGCCCTTGTCCGCCTTGACGGTTGCCGCGCGCATGCGGGCGAGCAGCGGATAGGCGCCGTAGCCGTCCTTCTCCAACGCCTCCAGAGCGGCAAGCGCCTCGTCGTTCTTGCCGTCATTGGCGAGCTTCAGCGCCTGCGAGAAGGCATCGCCCGAGCGGTTGGCGCGGGTCTCGTCCCAATAGCGGTAGCCGACGACAGCGGCAGTGCCGAGCACGACCAGCACGGCCAGCACGAGCAAGGCGGGACCGAAACGGTCCCACAGCGCATGCGCCTGGTCGCGACGAATCTCTTCGTTGACTTCGCGGATAAAACTGTCGTCCGACATGGATCAAAACCATTCATGCCCCGGCCGGGGCGGTTGATGAGCCCGCGTTTTAGCGAAATTTTGCCGGCATGGAAGGGGTTCGGCAGGAAAATCGCCTATTCACGAGGCAGTCACCGCCAACGGCGGCCGCACAGGTCGATCGCACCCGTGCCATATTTCACCGGTAGGCGGTGCTTCTACATTCCCTAATCAAGTCAGATGCCTTTGCCCCGTTTGTCCCGCGTTATTGCGTTTTCCATTGCCGCGCTTGCTACCGGCACAGCTTTTGCCGACCCGCCGACGGCGCCGGCAAAGCCGAAACAGATCGTCATCATCTCATTCGACAGCGCCCGCGACATTTCGCAGTGGCAGCGCAGCCGGGCGCTGGCCGCACGCACAGGTGCGCATTTCACCTATTTTGTCTCCTGCGTGTTCCTGCTGTCGCCCGAGACACGCAAGCAATATACCGCGCCCGGCAAGACAGAAGGCAAATCGAACATCGGCTTTGCCGCCTCCAAACAGGAAGTCGCCGACCGGCTCGAGCAGATCAATCTTGCCGCCTCGGAAGGCCACGATATCGGCAGCCATGGCTGCGGCCATTTCGACGGCAAGGACTGGAGCAAAGCCGACTGGCTAAGCGAGTTCGGCTCGTTCAAGCATATTCTCGAAAACGCCTATTCGATCAACGGCATCGCACCCGAACCAACGGGCTGGCGCGATTTCGCCCGCAAATCGGTGGTCGGGTTTCGCGCGCCCTACCTGTCGGCAAACAAGGCGCTCTACGAGGCGCTGCCCGCGGCCGGTTTCCTGCTCGACGCAAGCGGCGTCTCGCGTGGGCCGGTCGAGCCACCGACCGTCAGCGGCATCACGCGCTTTTCGCTGCCGCAGATCCCGGAAGGGCCGAGCTCAAGGCGGGTGATCGCCATGGATTACAATCTCTATGTCAGACATTCCGGCGGCTTCGAGCGGCCGAGCATGGCGGAGGAGTTCACTGAGCGGACCTATCACGCGTTCCGCGCCGCCTTCGATGCGCAATACCGGGGCAAGCGCATTCCGCTGGAGCTCGGCTTCCATTTCACGCTGATGAATGACGGCGCCTACTGGAACGCGCTGGAACGCTTTGCCGGCGAGGTCTGCGTCAAAGCGGACGTCGAGTGCATCAGCTTTCGCGATTATGTTTCGCGGCGAGGCGAAAGGCAGGCGGCGGTGGGCGGCTGAGCCGCAAGTGATCGCCGCCCGCCAGTCTTAGCTTGCCGGCTGGTCCTCAGGACGCAGCCCGGCTTGCTCACGTTCCAGATAGTGCTGGTCGATCGCCGGCAGCGGCTCGCCCTTGATCGTGGCTTCGAACGCTCGCAGCCGCTTGTGGACTGACAAGAGCTCAACGATCGTTGACCAGGAATTAACAAGATATTGGAACGAGCTGGTCACTTGGCTGAACGCGGAATTGACTTGGTTGACGAGACCCAACGTCAAGGTTCCGGCGACCAACGAAGGAGTCATCAAAAAAAGAGGGAATATGGTATTTAGTTGCAAGTAGAGATAGCGGACCACATTGAAATAGACGTAGTGGAAATAGAGCCGGAAGTAGTTCTGGCGCACATTTCCGAACAATTCGGAAACGGTCGGCGGCTGCGCTCGGGACTGATCGTCCTCACCATAAACAAGTTCCTTGCGGTAAGCGGCTTCGACGCGCTGGTTGCGAAACTGCAAGCCGGGCAGCTTTATGCCGGCGGTGGCAATGCATACCGTCCCAAACATCGCCCAGAAGATCGCAGCCAAAACCAACGGCTGCGGCACCTGACCGATGAAAGGCAATGCCGTAATGTGCTTTGAGTAGGCAAGCAAAATCGGCATGAAGGCGATCAAAGTCATTATCGAATCAATAAAGCTGGTCCCAAGATCTTCCATGATCTTTGAAAAGCGCATCGTGTCTTCCTGCACGCGCTGGGAAGCTCCCTCGATGCTCCGCACCCTAGGCCAATAGGACATGTAGTAGTCGTTCATCGCTGTCCGCCAGCGAAACACCCAATGGCTTACAAAGAAATTTGTCAGAACGTAAACAGTAACAGCCACCAGAGCGATGCCGAGGAAAGTTATTAACTGCGCATAAACATCATACTCTGTCGCCTTCACACTTTTGCTCACAATGCCCTGGATCAGATCCCAGAACGGCCCGTACCAGGCATTGATCGCTACACTCACCTGAACCTGAAAATAGGTCGTGAACAAGATCAGCGAGCTGCCAAGGATCGACCAGCGGTCCCACGGGTGCGGGGAATACCAATGCCAGAAGGCGTAAAAGAGCAGCACACCAAGTGTAAAATAGATGTAGAACCAAAGGAACGGAGGCGACCAGAAAACGGAAACGCCAATGATCGGCGCCGCGTCCGCTGCAGGGAGGGGAAATCCGACCAAAGCGCCTAGCTGGTCGCCGCCGAGAAACCACACGGCCACCATGACCGCACTCCAGACGGCGGCCGAGGTGAAAAAGAGCTTCGGCTGCGGAAAAAACGATACGAACACTGTGGCGAAATCCTCGGTCGGCGCAAATCAGCGGCGTTGGTCAGCGGGCATAAAGTCACACATTAGTGGGAAAGAAAATGCCCGTGCCCGATGCCCGCAACCGAGCAAGACCATAATCATGGCGATTTTGGCGCAGCCGACCAGGCGATCGCGCCGGAAGCGAGCAGGACGGCGGCGGCCACGATCGAGGCAAGGAAAAAGTTGCCCGAGGCCTGCGCAAGCAGCCCGGCGACGATCGGGCCGATGATCTGGCCGAGGCCGAAGGCGGCCGTCATCACCGCCAGCATCCGGCGTGGTGCTTGCGGAGCAAGCTGCCTGCCGGCCTGCAGGCCAAGCGCGGTGATGGCTATGAAGGTGCCGCCGACAAGAAGGCCGCCGAGCAGCGGCCCGGTGCGCCCGCCCATGACGACACTGGCGCTGACGCCGACCACCTCGACCAGGCACCCCAGTGCGTAGGTGGCATAGAGCCCGATCCTGGCCGTAAGCTTCTGCCACAGCCAGACCGAGGGGAAACCGGCAAGGCCGGTGACCATCCAGACCACGGCCTCGAAGACGCGGCCGCCGCCGCCCTGGCGGACGATGGCGACCAGGAACGTTGCCGTGACGATGTAGCCGAAGCCGAACAGGCCGTAGGCGACAATGACCTTCACCAGCGACCGGTCTTTCGGCAGTGCCGGCTCGCTCCCGGTGGTGCTGTTCGCGGCCGAGGTGCCGCCGGCCAGCAAGGCGACGGCGGCAAAGCCGCAGGCCGAAATCACCGCCGACCACAGCCAGCCCGCCGCCCAGCCGGCATGTTCGGTGACGAGGAGCGCCAACAGCGCCGAGGATGCCGCGATGCCGAGGCCGACACCGCCGAAATACAGCGCCTGCAGGTCGTTTCGCCCGGCCGCGGCGAGATGACCGAAAACGATGCTGGTCATGAAGACCAGCACGAAGGCGCTGGCCAGGCCGGCAAGAAAGCGGATGAGGAGAAAGCCGGGCATGGTGCCGCTCAGGCCCATCAGGCCGGCGAGGATCGCGGTGGCGGCAAGGCCGGCCAGCATCAGCTGGCGCTCGCGGCCTTGCGCCCAGCCGCCGGTGGCGGCAAGCGCGCCGACGAGGTAGCCGAGATAATTGGCCGATGCGATCCAGCCGGCATCGGCCGGCGACAGGCCGAGCTCTTCCATCATGCCGGGCAGGATCGGCGTATAGACGAAACGGCCGATGCCCATGGCGACGGCCAGGGCGATCATGCCGGCGATTGCCAGGCGCAAGGGCGAAGCGATGTTCATCGCGGTGCACCATAGGTGCGCCTGCCGGCGAGACAATCCGCCTTTTATTGGGCCAGAAGGGCTGCGCAGCCGCGTCGGCGGCCGGCTCACCTGAAGTGCCAGCAAGTCCTTGTTCAGCCGCAGCAGGTCCTTGGCGGGGCCGTCTCGAAGCGGGTACGACGCGCGGTCAGCCTGAACGGCATGTCGGCGAGTTCGCGCTCCGACATGGTGTCGAGCACCGGATGCGACAGCGGATCGGTCACCCAATTGATGGCCTCGCTGTCATGCCGGTGCGGCTGCGTTCCGATCGGGGAAAAGGCGCCGAGCCATGATAAAATCTTCATCGGATTTGCCTCCTCACTCTGCGTAACCCACTTAGAATCCGCCGTTCGTTAGCGTCTGGCAATTGAGATTTCCGCCGCTCCAGTTTAGAAAAACTGTATGGCTACTCTGAACCGCGTCCATCTCAACGGCTTGCGCGCTGTGGAAACCGTTGCCCGCCTGGGCTCGCTCGCGGCGGCGGCCGGCGAGCTCAACGTCTCGGTCAGCGCCGTCAGCCAGCAGATCAACCGGACAGAAAAGCAGCTCGGCCGGGCGCTGTTCGAACGAACGCCAGCTGGCCTGGTGGCGACCGAATTCGGCACCGTCTTTAGCGCGCGGCTCAGCGCAGGCTTCCGCGAACTCGCACAGGCGGTGGCGCTTGCCGATGAAAGCTCGGAGTGCACGCTGGTGGTTTCGGTGGCGCCGGCTTTCGCCTCGAAATGGCTGCTGCCGCGGCTGTCACGGCATTTTGCCCGCCATCCGAACGTGCTCCTGCGCATCGATGCCTCGGTGCGGCTTGCCGATCTCGATCGTTCGGACATCGACGTCGCCATTCGGCTCGGCGACGGCAAATGGCCGGGCGGGCGGGCCGAATTGCTGCTGGCGCAGGAGGTGTTTCCGGTCTGTGCACCGGTGATCGCCAGGAAGCTGAAATCGATCGAAGACCTTGCTTTGACCTGTGCGATCACCGACGAAAGGTCGATGATCAGTTGGGAGAGCTGGTTCGAAGCCGCCGGGGTGGAGCCGGTCACCTTCATGAAAGGCGCGCGCTTCACAGATCCGATGCTGTGCCTGGAATCGGCGATTGCCGGTCACGGCGTCATGCTCGGCTGGCAGTTGCTGGCCGCCGACGCGCTGGCCGACGGCCGTCTCGTTGCGCCGTTCGGCATACGCGCCCAGAGCGGGCTCGGCTATTGGCTGGTGACCTCGGCCAGCAAGAGCGAAAGCCGCAAGGTCAGGGATTTCAAGACCTGGATCCGCGAAGAGATCGAGGCGACGATGGCGCAGTTCAGATCGCTCGAGAGCGCCAGCTGAGCCTGCCAGCACATCACGGTGGAAAGGTCGGCAGCGCCGGTCTATGTAAGACACAGTCCCAATCACGGCAGGCAGGATCATGACCACACATTCGCGCGGCGTTTCCGCAAGCATCGACCCGGTGAAGCTCGACAGGCTGGCGGAGGTCGCCGTCAAGGTCGGGCTGCAATTGCAGCCGGGTCAGGATCTGGTGCTGACCTCGTCTATCGCCGCGCTGCCTTTGACGCGGCGGATCGTCGAGCACGCCTACAAGGCAGGTGCCGGCCTAGTGACGCCGATCTTCAACGACGACGAGATCACGCTCGCGCGCTTCCGCTACGGCGCCGATGCCGGCTTCGACCGCGCCGCCGGCTGGCTCTACGAAGGCATGGCAAAAGCCTTCGCCAACAATGCGGCGAGGCTCGCCGTGCGCGGCGAGGATCCGTCGCTGCTTTCTTCTCAGGACCCGGCAAAGGTGGCGCGTGCCAACAAGGCGAATTCGATGGCCTACCAGCCGGCGCTGGAGAAGATCACCGGCTTCGACATCAACTGGAACATCGTCGCCTATCCCGATCAGGCCTGGGCCAAGCAGGTATTCCCGGACGACGCCGACGACGTCGCCGTGGCCAAGCTCGCCGACGCTATCTTTGCCGCCTCGCGGGTGGATGTCGAAGACCCGATCGGCAATTGGACGGCGCACAATGCGGCGTTGAAGAGCCGCACCGAATGGCTGAACGGCCACAATTTCCACGCGCTGCATTTCACCGGCCCCGGTACCGACCTGACCGTCGGGCTGGCCGACGGCCACGAGTGGATGGGCGGCGCCTCGACCGCCAAGAACGGCATCACCTGCAACCCCAACATCCCGACCGAAGAGGTTTTCACCACGCCGCATGCAAGGCGAGTCGAAGGCCATGTCACCAGCACCAAGCCGCTGTCCTATCAGGGTACCCTGATCGACGGCATTGCGGTGCGTTTCGAGGCGGGCCGCATTGTCGAGGCCAAGGCCACGAAGGGCGAGGATGTGCTGCAGAAGGTGCTCGACACCGACGAAGGCTCGCGCCGTCTCGGCGAGGTGGCGCTGGTGCCGCATTCCTCGCCGATCGCCAAGAGCGGGCTGCTGTTTTTCAACACGCTGTTCGACGAGAACGCCGCCTGCCACATCGCGCTCGGCCAGTGCTATTCGAAGTGCTTCGTCGACGGCGCCTCGCTCGGCCAGGACGAGATCGCGGCGCGCGGCGGCAACAAGAGTTTCATCCACATCGACTGGATGATCGGCTCGGACAAGATCGACATAGACGGCGTCCATAAGGACGGCAGCCGCGTGCCGGTGATGCGCAAGGGCGAGTGGGTTTAGGCCCGGGATCTCTAAACGAAGGGCAGCAAGCAGCGGCGCCTGCTGGCCCATGCGGAATTGGCAATGGAGCTCGCGGTAAAGCGCATCTATGAGCCGCCGGCGCCCGATGACGGGCAGCGGGTGCTCGTCGACCGCATATGGCCTCGCGGCGTCCGCAAAGAGGACGCGGCGCTGACGTTATGGCTAAAGGACATCGCGCCAAGCAATGGGTTGCGCAAATGGTTCGGCCATGAGCCGGCGCGCTTTGCGGAGTTCCAGCGGCGATACCGCGATGAGCTCGACCGGAACGGCGAGGCGGTGGCGGAACTACGTGCCTTGCTCCGTGAAGGCAAGGTGACGCTGCTCTACGGCGCCCATGACGAGGCGCACAACAATGCGGTGGCACTGGCGAGCTATTTACGTGGGATCAATTAGTCACGCCGGCGGGACAGCCCCCCTCTGGCCTGCCGGCCATCTCCCCCACTTGGGAGTGTTTGGACCGGAGACATCGCGAACAGGTGTGCGAGGACATCGCGAACAGTTTGGCGCGCTTTGCGCCGGGAGGTTCCGGATGCCATTCGAGGACACGAGCGCGATGTCTCCGGTCCAAACAGGGGGGAGATCGGATGTCGCCGGCTTTCGCCAATCTCCAAGGTCGCAGTGGCGAGCGGAGCGCCTAAGCTGCCAATCTCCACCCTTGTGGGGGAGATGTCCGGCAGGACAGAGGGGCGCGCGACGGATCATGGCGGGTCGGTTCTATTTCCCACTCACCGCCTGCTGATAAACATCAGGCTTGAAGCCAACGAGAACCCTGTCGCCAAGTTCCAGCACCGGACGCTTGATCATCGTCGGTTTGGCCAGCATAAGCGCCTTGGCCTTGTTCTCGTCCAAGCCCAGTCTGTCCTCCTCCGACAGTTCACGGAACGTTGTGCTCGCCTTGTTGAGCAGGATTTCCCAGCCGACCTTGCCTGACCAGCCGTTCAGCCGATCCGCTTCAAGCCCGTCTGCCCTGTAGTCGTGAAAGCGATAGGCAACATCATGGCTCGCCAGCCAGGAACGCGCCTTCTTGACCGTATCGCAATTGGTAATGCCGTACATGGTGATCGTCAAAACGGATCCTCGGACCGGTCGATTCTAGCGGCACCGTAAAACCGCGCCTCTGACTTTTCCAGCGGCCTCGCCGGCCGTCGGCGATTTTCACGCTTGCCACGAGGAGATGGGCTTTCACGACGGCTGGGGCACGGTGGCGGATCAGTTGGCCGGCTATCTCAAGACGATCTGAGGCGACCCTGCTTCGCACTCACATTGCGGCCACGGAGCCGTCGTGGCCGTTCAACCGAACGCCGGTGCCGAGGCACCAACGCTCGCAACAAACTTGACGGTTGGCGTAATGCCAATGTTGAACGCTCAGGCGCCGTAGCCGATGATGCCCTTGATCTCGAGGAAGTCGTGGATGGCCCAGTCGGCGTATTCGCGGCCGTTGCCGGACTGCTTGTAGCCGCCGAAGGGCGCGAACGTGTCCCATTCCGGATAGTTGATCGAGACCTGCCCGGCGCGTAGTCGGCTGGCAATCTTGCGGGCGTGGTCGATATCCCCGGACTGCACATAGGCAGCCAGGCCATAGACGGTGTCGTTGGCGATCTTCACCGCATCATCATCGTCATCGTAGGAGATGACCGACAGGACCGGCCCGAAAATCTCCTCCTTCTCGATGGTCATGCCAGGCCTGACGTGGCCGAAAACGGTCGGTCGCACATAATAGCCACGGTTGAGGTGTTCCGGCCGGCCGGGGCCGCCGGTGACCAGCGTCGCACCCTCGGCGATACCTGCCTCGATCAACCGCTGGATCTTGTCGAACTGGACGTTGCTGACCACCGGCCCGAGCTTGGTCTCCTCCGAGCGCGGGTCGCCGACCTTGTGCCGTTCGGCGGCCTTTCTGGCGATCGTCAGCGCCTCGTCGTGACGGCCGGCCGGCACCAGCATGCGGGTCGGCGCATCGCAGGACTGGCCGCTATTGCCGAAGCAGGCGTTGACACCCTTGCGCACAGCCGTCTCGAAGTCAGCGTCGGGCAGCACGATGTTGGCCGATTTGCCGCCGAGCTCCTGCGCCACGCGCTTGACCGTCTCGGCCGCCGTCTTGGCGACAATGATGCCGGCCCGGGTCGACCCGGTGAACGAGACCATGTCGACGTCGGGATGGCCAGCCATGACCTGGCCGACATCCGGACCAGTGCCATTCACCATATTGTAGACGCCCTTCGGCGTGCCGGCGGCGTCCATCACCTCGGAAAAGATGATGCCGCTGATCGGCGCGATTTCGGAAGGCTTTAAAACGACGGTGCAGCCGGCGGCGATGGCCGGCGCCACCTTGCAGACTATCTGGTTGAGCGGCCAGTTCCACGGTGTAATCAGCGCGCAGACGCCGATCGGCTCCTTGACCACCATGGTGGTGCCGCGCTTCTCGCTGAATTCGTAATCCTCCAGCGCCTTGATGGTAGCTTCCATGTGCGCCCTGCCCGCCCAGGCCTGCGCCTCGCGCGCCCACCTGATCGGCGCGCCCATTTCCTGGCTGACCGCCTGGGCGATGTCCTCGTAGCGCTCATTGTAGACGTCGAGGATACGCTTCAGCAGCTTCAGGCGCTCGGCCTTGGTCGTTTGCGAAAAGGCCGGGAATGCCGCCTTGGCTGCAGCCACGGCCTTGTCGACATCGGCTTTCGAGCCGACCGAGATTTTGGTGTAGGCCTCTTCAGTGGACGGATCGATCACATCCAGCGTTGCCGGAACCACCGGGCCGACCCATTTGCCGCCGATGAAAAAATTGAGATGATTGCTCATGGGTCGTGCTCCGGTTTTCTGGAAATGAGTGAGACTAGCTAGGCAGCATAGGGCAGTTGGCACCACGGCGCAGGCTGATATGCGCCACGTCGCCGACGCTGAATTGAAAACCCTCTGTCCGGCGCGGCGCGTCGATCACCACCTGTGTCCCCTGCCCCAACTCTGCATGAAGGCGCAAGGTGCGGCCGTGAAAGACGATGCTGTTCACCCGCACCGGTGCAGTACCGGCCGCCGCCTCGGTCGTGGCCAAAAGGTCCTCCGGACGCACGCCAATGGTGCGCACCGTGCCCTCGCCAGGCAGCTCGCCTTTATCCGAAATCGCTTCCAGCGGCAGAGCGCCGGCGATGAACCGCAAGCGCTCGCCGTCACGGCCGACAAAGCGCGACTGCAGAAGATTCATGGTGCCGATGAAGCTGGCGACGAATTTGGTGGCGGGGCGGTCGTAAAGGGTCGCCGGCGGCGCAATCTGCTCTATGCGGCCCTTGTTCATCACGACAATGCGGTCTGAGATCGACAGCGCCTCGGTCTGGTCGTGCGTGACCATGACGAAAGTGGTGCCAAGCCGCGACTGCAGCCGCTTCAGTTCGACCTGCATCTGCTCGCGCAGATGCGCGTCGAGCGCCGACAGCGGCTCGTCGAGCAGCAGCACACGCGGCTCGCAGACGATGGCGCGGGCAAGCGCGACGCGCTGGCGCTGGCCACCCGACAATTCGGACACGCGGGCGCCGAGCTTCTCGGCAAGGCCGACCATGTCGAGCGCTGCGCCGACGCGCTTTGCCTGTTCGGCACCGGAGAGCTTGCGCAGCGACAGGCCGAAGCCGACATTTTCGGCAACGTTCATGTGTGGGAACAGCGCGTAGTCCTGGAACACGGTATTGACAGGACGGTCGAAGGGCCTGAGCGCCGTGATGTCGCGGCCTTCGAGCAGGACCTTGCCGTTCGACGGGCTCTCGAATCCGGCGATGACCCGCAGGCTGGTGGTCTTGCCGCAGCCGGACGGTCCGAGCAGGGTCAGGAACTCGCCGCGCGAAATATCGAGATCGACGGCGTCGAGCCCGATGATGCCGCCGGGGAAAATCTTGGAGACCTTGTCCAGCCGGACGAGCGGATCAGGCGCCATCGCGAACCTCGGACGGTTTGGTCGTGTTGACCCACAGGATCTGGCAGCGCTCGCTGCCCGGATTGCGGAAGGCATGCAGCAACGTGCTCTTGAAGGCGAAGCTGTCTCCGGCCTTCAGCCCGTATCTGGTCGAATCGACCACCAGCTCGACCTCGCCGGACAGGACGAAGCCGAATTCATGGCCGGCATGAGCATAGGCTTCGGCGGTGCCGCCACCGGCTTCCACGGTCACCAGCATGCCGGTCAGCGTGGCGGCCGGCGGCGACAGCAGCGCCTTGGCGATGCCTTCCGACTTGACCGGGATCTGACGCCGGCTGTTGGCGCGCACGCAATAAAGATCGTTGCCGACATCATTGCCGTCGGCGATCAGCGCCGACGGCTCTATATCGAGGGCGGCCGCAAGCGGCCAGATCACGCGGACCCGCAATGACGACATGCCGCGCTCGATCTGGCTTAGCGCACCTATCGAGACACCGGCTTTGGCGGCAAGTTCGGCCAGCGAGAGATTGCGCTCCAGCCTGAGCGCCCGCACGCGCCGGCCGACCCTGACGTCGGCGTCGTCCTTCGGCTTCTCAGCCGCTTCGTCCAGCATGTCCATTCGTTCGTCCTTGTTACAGTATTTTTGGCCGGCGCCGCGTGGTCTTCCCTTCTCCCCTTGTGGGAGAAGGTGGCCGAGCGAAGCTCGGTCGGATGAGGGGTGTTCCAGAAAACACCAACGCCTCATTCCTTCCAACACCCCTCAACCGTCTTGGCGCTGCGCGCCAATCCACCTTCTCCCACAAGGGGAGAAGGAAGAGCGAACTCAGCCGCCTGCCTTGACCTTCTCGAACATCTTGGCGAGTTCGTCATTCTGCTTCATCGGTCCGGTGAAGATCGTGGTCTTCAGCATCACCTCGGGATCGGAAGGCAGCTGCAGTTTCTCCAACTCCTCCTTCGGCACAGCGGCGAAAGCCGAGCTGGTCGAGCTGCCATAGCCGTAGGCCTGGATCAGATACTTTCCGGAATCCGTTTCCAGCCGGCTGTTGATGAAGTCATAGGCTAGGTCGACGTTCTTGGCGTCCTTGAGCATGACGAAACCGCAGGCCCAGGTCAGCATGCCTTCCTTCGGCTTCATGAACTCGACAGGCACGCCCTGCTTCTTCAGCGAGGTGGCCGAGGCGTTCCAGGTCATGGCCGCGACCAGCTGCCCGCTCGCCAGTGCCTGTTCGACCGAGGTCATGTCGGTGGTATAGTTCGAGAGCAGCGGGCGCTGCTCGCGCAGTTTTTCCGCCACCTTGTCCATCTGTTCCGGTGTCATGTCGAATGGATTGACGCCGGCCAGAAGGGCCGCCACCACCGGTGTGTCGTGGACGGCATCGATGGTCGCCATGCGCCCGGCATATTGCTTGTCCCAGAGCAGGTTCCAGCTGGCTTGCGGGTTCTTCACCAGATCGGTGCGGTAGAGGATCGAGGTATTGCCCCAGTCCCACGGCACCATCCAGACCTTGCCGTCGCCGGCCTGCAGGTCGGGCAGGTTCTTGAAGACCGGGAAGATCGAATCCCAGTTCTTGATGCGCTTGGTGTCGATCGGCTGCAGCAGGCCTTCCTTGTTCCAGCGCGCCACCTTGTCATAGCAAGGGTGCGCGACATCGGGGCGGAAGCCGGCCTTGACCTTGGTGAAGGCGTCATCGTCGTCGCCGAACATCGAGGCTTCGACACCATCGGGGTGCGCGGCGAGGAAGCTCTTGTTGAAGTCGGGCAGTTCATAGCCCGACCAGGTGAAATATTGCAGCTTGTCGCCGGCAAAGGCGACAGTCGACGCAAGCGCCAGCGCGAAAGCAGCCAGTCCGGTTTTCGTTGTCTTTGCCGTTATCGATTTCAGGTCGAATGCCATTGCAGTTCTCCTCTTTCGGTTTCTTCTGGTTTTGACAGGCTGGCGGGCGCTGGCCGCCGGGTGGCGGCAAGCCCGCGATGGCGCAGGATTTCGGCGAGTGCGGCGATGACGAACGACACGGCCAGGATCGCCGTGCCGAGCGCCATGACGGTCGGCAGCGATTTCGGGAAGCGCAGCTGGCTCCAGATATAAAGCGGCAGCGTCGGCTCGGTGCCGGCAAGGAAGAAGGCGACGATGAACTCGTCGAACGAGGTCAGGAAGGCCAGCATGAACGCCGAAATAATGGCGGGCAGGCTGAGCGGCAGCATCACCCGTCTGAAGGTCGCCCAGTCCGAGGCGCCGAGGTCGAGCGCTGCCTCACGGATGGTCTTCGGGATGGCGGCGAAGCGGCTGCGCATGACCACCACCGTCGTCGGCAGCGCCACCAATACATGGCCGAGCACAATGGCAATGCGCGACGGCCCGAAACCGGCGAGATTGACCAGGATCAACAGCGAGATGCCGACGATGACGCCGGGGATCAGGATCGGCAGCCGCGCAATGGCACTGATCGTGGCGGCCAGCGGCGAGCGACCGTAGAGGTCCATGTAGGACACGGTAATGCCGCAGAGTGTTGCGCCGGTGGCGGCAATGGCGCCGATGACGAGGCTGGTGGCAAGCGCACCGGACAGCGCCGAATTGCCGTAAAGTGTGCCGTACCACTCAAGCGTGAAGCCTTGCAGCGGAAATGCCGCCTGGACCGAATTGTTGAAGGAAAACAGCGGGATCAGCAGTATCGGCAAATACAGGAACACCAGATAGGCAAGGACATAGACACCCAGCCAGCCGCCGCCCTGTTTTGCATCGACACGCGCCGTGTTCATGTGCGGCTGCCGTATCGCCGGTCGGCGAAGCGCACCACCAGCACCACGGCGAGAATGACAAGCATGACGGCGACGGCGAGTGCGGCGCCGAACGGCCAGTCATTGGCCTTGCCGAACTCGGCCTGGATCAGTGTGCCGATCATTGTACTGGCAGGGCCGCCGACCAGCGCCGGCGTCACATAATCGCCGACGGTCGGCACGAAGACGACGAGAGCGGCCGCCAGCACGCCCGGCATCGAATTGGGCAGCACGATGCGGCGGAAACTGGTGAATGGTTTTGCGCCGAGATCGGAAGCGGCCTCGAGCAACGATTTCGGGATGGTGTCCAGCGCCACATAGATGGGCAGGATGGCGAACGGGGCATAAGCGTGGGCAAGCGTGACGACGACCGCCGCCGGCGTATTAAGGAAGGCCAATGTCGGCTCCGACCAGATGCCGCTTTCGATCAACGCCGAGTTGAGCACGCCATTATAGGCAAGCACGATTTTCCAGGCGAAGACGCGCAGCAGATAGCTGGTCCAGAACGGCAGGGTCAGCAGGAACAGCAGCAGCCCACGCCGCCGCCCGCTGTGAAAGGCCAGATAGTAGGCGACAGGATAGGCGGTGACGACGGTTGCCAGCGTCACCAGGCCGGCGATGCCCAGCGAGCGCAGCGTCACCGTCCGGTACAGCGGATCGGTTGCCACGGTGACGAAATTCGCAAGGGTGAAACCAGCGCCCAGCAGCGAGCCGTCATTGCCGCGGAAGGCGAGGAAAAGCACGAGGCCGAGGGCGAAAAGGATCAGCAAGAAGGTGACCAACCCGCCGGGCAGCAGCATGGCGAAGCGAAAACCCGGCGAAGACCGGGTTTCCGGCAGCGGCTGCGTTGCGGCGAGGGTCGACATCGACTGCCCATCATAACTTGAAATCGACCAAGCTTTTTTCATATTCGTGAAGCTGTCAAGCTGTTTCACGCTTGGGCATGAACGTCAGCGTTCGAACGCGTCCAGCATCCGGTACCAGGCGATGGTCGCGGCGACGCCGACCTGCCGAAACGCATGAAACGGAATCGGCCGGATCGGCGAGACCGGGAACGGCAATTGCCTGGTGTCGCCGCTCGACAGGTAGGAGGCGATGCGCTCGCCAAGCGCGGTCATCAGGCCGATGCCGCGGCCCTGGCAACCGACGACCGCCAGCAGACCCTTCTCTGGCTCGTGGATATGCGGGAGATGGTCCGGCGTCATTGCCACCCGGCCGAACCACCGCTTTTCAATGGCAATGTCTGACAGCGCCGGATAAAGCCGCAGCAGCGCGCGCTCCAGATGCGCCCAGTCGGCCGGGCCGTTCGGCAAAGCCATGCGGCCGCGCCCGCCGAGCACCAGACGGCCGTCGGCACTCTTGCGATAATAGACGAGGATGCGGCGCGAATCCGACACTGCCTGCCCTTCCGGCAGGATAGCCGCCGCGAGATTGGACGATAGCGGCGCTGTCGCGATCTGGAAGGAATGCAGCGGGACGATCGTCTCGGCGAGGCCGGGGAGCAGGTCGCCGGTATAGGCGTTGGTCGCCAGAACGACCGCCTTGGCATTGAGTTCGGCGCCGCTTTCCGTAGAAACGTGCCAAATGCCGGCATCCTTGCTGATCTGCATCACGTTCTGGCGTTCGGCGATCTTCACGCCCGCCGCTGCAGCGACGCGCGCCAGTTCCGACGTGTAGGCGAGCGGATCGATGACACCGGCGCGGCGATCGAGCCAGCCGCCGAGATAGCCTTGCGCGCCGGTCATCGTTGCGATCTCGGTCCCGCTCAGCAGCCGGACATCAGCGCCGCGGGCGCGCCACTGCCGATCCCGGTTCGCCGCCGCTTTCAGCGCGGTCTCGGTATGCGCGGCCTGGATCCAGCCATTGCGGACGAACGGCACCGCCAGTCTTTCGTCGCGGATCAATTCGAAGACGGTGTCAGCGGTCGAGGCGGCAAAGTTGACGAGCGCTTCGCCGCGTTCGAGACCAAAATGCTCCAGCAGCCAATCCGGATCGTATTTCAGGCCGGGAATGACCTGACCGCCGTTCAGGCCGGATGCGCCATTGCCAATTTCGCCGGCCTCCAGCACCTGGACAGCAAGGCCGAACCGGGCAGCGTGCAAGGCTGTCGACAGCCCCATGATACCGCCGCCGACGATAACGACATCCACGCATTGGCCGGCGGGAAAAAGCGACTGGAACGCGGTGGCTGTCCGCGGCTTCTGCCAGATTGGATCGGAAAACCGTACGGGCAAGCGTCACCTGGAGATTTCAGTAGGTGAAAACCCTAGCGACGGTTTCATTATTTTGAAAGAGCGTTTTCCGTCGCCGTTGGCGCACGTCAGGCTCGATCAAGGTCCGGCGATGCGAAGACCGCTTGAAAGAATTGACAAAGCTCGCCCTGCAAGCGGGATAGACCTTTGGCGGGAATTTGTTGAAAGTGCCGCGGCCGAAGGACAAGACAACAGGAAATGTAAGCCATGACGAACGCCACACATTTGCCCGCCGAAGGCCTCTTCGTGGGCCGCGCCCGGGCGAGCGCTGCTTCCCATCCGCTGGTGGTTACGGTGCGTGACGGCACGGTCTTCGACATCACGTCAAATGTGGCGCCGACCGTGCGCGACGTTTGCGAATTGCCGGATCCGGCGGGGCACGTCCGCTCGGCCAAGGGGCGGCCGATCGGCCCGCTCGATGCCATTGCCGCCAGCAGTTTCGAGACAGCGCGCGATCCGGGGAAACCGTACCTGCTGTCCCCCGTCGACCTGCAGGCGATCAAAGCGTCTGGCGTCACCTTTGTCGTCAGCCTGCTCGAACGGGTGATCGAGGAGCAGGCGCGCGGTTCGGCGGAAAAGGCCGACGCCATTCGCGCCGACATCGCCGGGCTGATCGGCCACGATCTGTCGAAGCTCAAGCCCGGCTCGCCGGAAGCGATGGAGATCAAGGCCAAGCTGATTGCGCGCGGCGCCTGGTCGCAATATCTGGAAGTCGGCATCGGCCCCGATGCCGAGATCTTCACCAAGTGCCAGCCGATGGCCTCGGTCGGCTTCGGCGCCGATGTCGGCCTGCATCCGGTTTCGACATGGAACAATCCGGAGCCGGAGATCGCCATGATTGCCGCCAGCAGCGGCAGGATTGTCGGGGCGACGATCGGCAACGACGTCAATCTGCGCGACGTCGAGGGGCGCTCGGCGCTGCTGCTCGGCAAAGCCAAGGACAACAACGCTTCGGCAGCACTTGGCCCCTTTATCCGGCTGTTCGATGAGACGTTTTCCATTGGCGACGTGAAGCAGGCGATCGTACGCCTGAAGGTCGAAGGCGAGGATGGGTTCTCGCTGGAGGGTGCCAGTTCGATGGCCGAGATCAGCCGCTCGCCGGAAGAGTTGGTCGCCGCCGCCATGGGGCCGCATCACCAATACCCCGACGGGCTGGCGCTCTATCTCGGCACCATGTTCGTGCCGTCGAAGGATCGCGGCGAAACAGGCAAGGGCTTTACCCACAAGGTCGGCGACATCGTCACCATCTCGTCGGAGAAGTTCGGCGCCTTGGTCAACCGGGTGCGGTTGTCGCCCGACTGTCCGCACTGGACTTACGGTGCCAGCCACCTGATGCGCGACCTCGCCAGGGCCGACCTCATCTAGTCCCCCAGCCTAACATCCGATAGATTCTAGAATTCTCTGATTGGAAATTACCTGCTCGTCGGCATTCGGGAGAGTCCATTGATCGTCGCTCTTGAGGGCAAGACCCTTGTCGTTACCGGCGGAACGCAAGGGCTTGGCGAGACCATCGCCCGGCTGGCCTCAGCCGACGGCGGCGAAGGGATCGCCATTGTCGGCCGCAATGCCGAGCGTGGCAGACGCATCGCCGAAGAGCTTTCACGACCAAGCCGGCCCGTCGTCTTCATCCAGGCCGACCTTGGAGATCCGGCCGCGCCTGCAGCTGTCATGGCGGAAGCGATCAAAAGACTTGGCCGCATCGATTGTCTGGTGAACGCCGCGGCCCTCACCGACCGGGCCTCGCTGGAAACTGGCACAATCGACGACTGGGACAGGTTGTTTTCCGTCAATGCGCGCGCGCCGTTCTTCCTCATGCAGGCGGCCGTAGCCGACATGAAGACACGGCGGGCGGCGGGGGCCATCGTCAACATACTGTCGGTGAATGCGCATTGCGGTGCGCCGGACCTTGCCATCTATTCCGCAACCAAGGGCGCGCTTTCGACGCTGACCAGAAACATTGCCAACGCGCATCTTTCCGATCGCATCCGCGTCAACGGCATCAACATGGGCTGGGTAGCGACGCCGGCCGAACAAGAGATGCAGGCGCGCACGCTGGGCAAGGGCGAAAACTGGGCAAAGATTGCCGCCGCCGGCCTGCCGCTTGGTCGATTGCTGACCATGGACGAAGTCGCCCAGCTAACGCTGTTCCTGCTCAGCGACGCCTCCGGGCTGATGACCGGGACGCTTATCGACCTAGAGCAACACGTGCTCGGCGCGCCGCCGCGCGGGATTGCATGACGGTCGCAAGGCCGATCGTCGGCCGCCTGGAAAATACCAGCCAAACTGATGCAATCTGATGGGATTGCTGATGGCGCGGTGCCTTGCGCCAACGTCCATTGGCAATCGAGGCTTGCCATCGATCAAAAAAGGGAATGCTCTAATGCGCCCAGGTCGACGCTGGTAAATGCGATCACGGCTTTGGCCGCGCACGGTTTTTGGCCGCGATCGTCGTCGGAGGAGGAGTTCGGTTCAAATGGGAGGAAATCAAATGCTGACGAGGCTAAGACTGCTTGTACTTGGCTTGGTGGTGGCGCTGGCCATTCCGGCCGCGGCACAGGCCAAGACGTTCTACTGGATTTCGCATGGCGGCCCGGCCGATCCGGTCTGGACCTACTTCCTTGCCGGCGCCAAGCAATGGGCGGCGGACACCGGCAACACCGTCAATACGTCGTTCCACAATGGCGACGTGGCGTCGCAGCAGGAGGCTGTTCGCGCCGCGATTTCCGCCAAGGCCGACGGCATCACCACGACCAGCCCTGATCCGGGCAGCCTTGTCGAGATCGCCAAGGAAGCGCGGGCGGCGAACATCCCGATCATCAACTTCAACACGCCCGACCCGAAGGCGGACTTCAACGCCTATGTCGGCGGCGACAACGTCACCTTCGGCAAACATTGGGCGCAGTATCTGGTCGACAAGGGCCTTGTGAAGAAGGGCGACTTCGTCTGGATGCCGGTCGAGATTCCCGGCGCCACCTATGGCGTCCAGGAAGAGGAAGGCATCAAGAGCGTGTTCGAGCCGCTCGGCATCACCTACGAAATCACCGAAGCGACGCTCGACCAGGCCGAAGTGATCAACCGCATGGTCGATTACCTCACTGCCAACAGGGCCAAGGTCAAGGCGGTTATCGGCCTCGGCGACCTTGTCACCGGTTCGATCAAGCGGGTGTTCGACCAGGTCGGCGTCAAGCCGGGCGAAATCCCGGTCGTCGGCTGGGGTAACTCGCTCGACACCACCCAGGAAGTGCTGAACGGCTACGTCAATGCCGCGCAGTGGCAGGATCCGCAGGCGACCAGCTACGTCGCGCTCTCGCTCGCCAACATGGCGGCGAGCGGTATTCCGCCCGGCTTCGACGTGATCACCGGCGCGCTCTACGAGAAGGACACCGCGGCAGTCTACGACAAGATCCTGTCCGGCAAATAAATCCGCGATCGAGTTGGTCACGGCCGCTTCTGCGGCCGTGACCGTCTCAGCATTCCGCCGAAGCCGGTTGCGGTCGCGGCCAAATCCAATCCTATCGCGGGTCCAAGGTGGAAAATCGTTCTCTTATCCAACGCTCGATCGCGCGGCCCGAGTTCGGGCCGTTTGTGCTGCTCGTCGTCGAGATCGCCGTATTCTGGGGCATCAACCACGACTTCCTGTCGCCGCAAAACATCTCGAACACGCTGGCCTTCACGGTCGAGCTCGGGCTGATCGCGCTGGCGATGACGCTGTTGATGACATCAGGCGAATTCGATCTCTCGGTCGGCTCGGTGTTCGGTTTCTCGCCGGTCCTGATGTGGACGTTGTTCAACAGCGGCGTCGCCTCGCTGGAAGCCGCCTTCGTCATTGCGCTGGTGATCGCTGCGTTCATTGGACTGGTCAATGGCTGGTTCGTGACGCAGCTCAAGATCCCGTCCTTCCTGGTGACGCTGGGCATGCTGCTGGTGGTGCGCGGCACCGCTTTGTTCGTCACCAACGGGTTTCCGCAGCGGACCTGGAGCGCCGAGGGCAGCTGGCTGGCGGAAGCGCTGGTCGGCGATTTCTTCATCGGGCCGTTCCGTATCTACATGTCGCTGTTCTGGTTCATCGCCGCCGCAATCGCGCTCGGTTACGTGCTGACGCAGAGCCGGACAGGCAACTGGATCCAGGCAGCCGGCGGCAACCCGAGTGCTGCAAGGGCGCGCGGCGTCAATGTCAGCGGTGTCAAGATCGGCCTGTTCATCCTGTCGTCGATCCTGGCCTCGCTTGCCGGCGTCATCTCCTCGCTGCGCACCTCGGCGGCCAACCCCAACAGTGGCACCGGCTACGAGCTCGAAGTCATCGCCATGGTGGTGATCGGCGGCACGGCGCTGACAGGCGGGCGCGGCACAATCATCGGCACGGTGCTCGGTATCCTGATCCTGCGCGTGATGCGCAACGGCATCGTGCTGATCGGTGTGCCGGGCCTTGCCTATAATATTTTCATCGGCGCCATCATCCTCGGCATGATGGCGCTCCATTCATGGCTGGAACGCCGGCATCAGGCAGGGACTTGAACCATGGCCGAACCGCTTGTCCGAATGGAAAATATCCGCAAGTCCTATGGCCGCGTGCAGGCGCTGGTTGATGCCAATTTCCATGTCAACGAAAGGGAGATCGTCGGCCTGCTCGGCGACAACGGCGCCGGCAAGTCGACGCTGATCAAGGTGCTGTCGGGCGCGGTCCCGCTGACCAGCGGCGACATCTTCATCCGCGGCAAGAAGGTGAATTTGCGCAGTACCAGCGACGCCATCGCGCATGGCATCGAGACGATCTACCAGGATTCGGCGCTGGTGACGCAGCTGTCGATCGCCCGCAACCTGTTTCTCGGGCGCGAGCCGATCAAGCCGCCGCGCTTCCTCAATCGGATGGACCAGGAGGCAATGAACGTGGTTGCCCGCGACCTGCTCAAGCAGGTCGGCATCTCGAAGAACATCCCGCCGACGACGCCGATCGGCTCGCTCTCCGGTGGCGAGCGGCAGGCGGTGGCGATTGCGCGCGCCATGCATTTCGACAGCGACCTCATCATCCTCGACGAGCCGACCAACAATCTCGGCGTCGCCGAAACGCAAGGCGTGCTGAGCTTCGTGCGCAGCGCCCGCGATTCCGGCCATTCGTGCATCTTCATCGCCCACAACATCCATCATGTCTTCCAGGTGGTCGACCGCATCGTCGTCATGCGCCGCGGTAAGGTGGTCGCCGACGATATTGACCCGAAGAAGACCAGCGTCGCCGAAGTCGAACGCGTCATCACCGGCATGTCGGACAAGGAGATCCATGACGCGCTGGTCGAGGGCACGCAACGGCCCGGCTGAGCAGCCGGGGGTCCGCCTGATCGTCGAGGCACTGGATCGCATCGCCACATGGTTGCGACATGAAAGCCACTGTTTCGGATATTGCCAGGAGCTGCGGCCTGTCGACCGCGACGGTCGACCGCGTGCTCAACAACCGGCCGGGGGCCAGTGCCGCCAACCGGCAGCGCGTGATGGAGGCCGCCAAGCAGCTCGGCTATCTGCCAGTCGTCGACCAGGTCGCGTTGCCCTCGCGGCCGGCGCATCTCGAATTCTTCCTGCCGATCGGCAGCAATGCCTTCATGACCGATCTGGCCAGGCACATCGAGGATTATGCGGCGCGCCTGCCGCTGGTCGCCTCCTGCCGCATCCACAAGCTCGCCGGCATCTCGCCGAGTGCCTTGCAGGCGGCCGTCGAAAACCTCTCGCTCAAGGCGAACGGTGTCGGCGTCATTGCCGTCGATCACCCGAGAACGCGCAACATCTTGCGCGAGATCGTCGAGGCCGGCATCCGCCTGGTCACACTTGTGTCCGATGTTCCGGGCGCGCCCCGCTCGGCCTATGTCGGCATCGACAACCGGGTGGCCGGCCGCACCGCGGCGCTGCTGATGGGACGGTTCCTCGGCGGCCGCCAGGGCCATCTGGCGATGGTCGTCGGCTCACGCTCCTACCGCGGCCATGAGGAACGCGAGATGGGCTTTCGCTCCGTGCTCGGCGAGGAGTTCCCCAATCTGACGGTCACAAGCGCCGTTGAGATCAACGATGAGCCGGAGGCCAGTTATACCGCGACCATGAAGGCGCTGCACAGCGAGCCGGAGCTGCTCGGCATCTACTGTATCGGCGCCGGGCGCTCGGGCGTGGCAAAAGCATTGCTCGAAGTCAGGCCGCAGACGAAGCCGGTGTTCATCTGCCATGATCTGACGCGCGAGACGCGCGGCTATCTGGTCGACGATCTGCTCGACGTCGTCATCGACCAGAATGCGCGGCTGATCGCCGAACAGTCGGTCATTCGCCTTCTCGGCTCGATCGCCTCGTCGGCGCCCTATCTGACGCGGAAATTCATCGAGCCGCGCCTGATCTTCAAGGAAAATGTCCCGGTGCAGTGATGTCGTGCGACGGCGATGGCTCGGGCCAGTGGATCGTTAAAATTCGGTTGATACCGCAAATCTGCACATCACCTATGCAACTTTTGTGGTTGCCGAATCATTGGGCAATCGATAGTTTCGCAGGTGTCGGCCATCTACTCCTCCCAGATGCGATGCCGACGCTGAGTGCGGTACACCTCCTCCCGTGCCGTATTCGAAATCGAGCCCGCTGCCACCTCCTCCCGGCAGCGGGCTTTTTTTGTTCCAGCTCCGGGATGGCGGGCGATGCTGGGATCGTGACTGGCACCGCTGATCCGCGGATCGGTGAGCTTCGCTGCGACCGCCGCGGCTTATCGGGCGGAATCCTGTCACACTTGTCACTCTCACCGGTTCGCCGGCGGCCCTATCCTGCCCTTCGACCAGCAAACAACGCCGCGCAGGCAATGCTGCTGCGGAGGACCGGCAAGGGAGACGCGAGATGGCACATCGCGATGGGCGGCGCGGCCCGCAATCGAAACGCCACGTATCGTTTCACCGCTTGCGAGATTATCTTGCCCTGAAAGACGTGATCAGGCCTTCCGCCATGCGGACGAACTGCGCGCTCGGGCCCTCGGCGCCGACGCTTTGCAGGCTGACGCGGGCGCCCTCGAGCAACAGCGACAGCGTGTCCGCAAGAAGCTCGGCCTGTCCGATGCCGGCATCGCGACACAGCGAGACCAGCCGCTCGCGCTGCGCTTCCTTGAGTTCCTTGATCACTTGCCTTGCCGGATGATCGGCCTCGCTCAGCTCGATGGCGGCGTTGGCCATGTCGCAACCGCGACGGTCCGACATCAGGCAATCGGCCGCCATCCGGACCCAGGCATGCAGCTGCGCCAGCTTGTCGCCCGGATTCTCGGCCTCGAACTTTTCCCACATCGCGTTGGCGCTGCAGGCGGTCGCCCGCAGACATTCGATGATCAGGTCGTCCTTGGACTCGAAATGCCGGTAGAGCGTCATCTTGTTGGTGCCGGCGGCCTCGGTGATGGCGTCGATGCCGACGCCGCGAATGCCATGCTTGTGAAACATGTCCCGTGCCGTCTCCAGGATCCTGTCCCGGGGGCGAACACGCTCCACAACACCGTCTGTCATCAAAACCTCCGTGATTGCGTTTCCCGAAATTCCCTCGGTGCACCTCTTGACTAGGGTGTTACCGGTCTGTAACGTTAGAGATGTTACTTACCTGTAACACCCGCATTGCATCATGTCAAACTCGCAAGTGCCGGCCACCAGCCCCGCCCCGATCGGCAAGGGGACGAACCGCACCTTACGGCCTCGGCCGGCGAGCAAGAAAACACCCGATCCGGGGCTTGCCGCGGATCGCCAAAAACCAGGAGCCGCTTCGATGTCGCAGCGCAATGATCTGACGATCGATGAAGTCGTGAGGGATCCGATGATCCGCATGCTGATGAAGGCCGACCGCGTCGACCCGCGGTCGTTCGAGGCGATGCTGCGTGCGCTGGCGGATGAGCAGGCCGAGCGCCGCAATGCGCCGCGCCGCCTTGTGGAAGATTTCGGCTTTCTCGAAGATTCCGGCTCAACGCGCAGCCGGCGGCTGTCCAGGGTGGCCAGGGCGTTTGGCCGGGCCAGAGCATCGGGCGAGGCTTGCATCTCATGGTAAACTTCTTCATTCATCGTCCGATCTTTGCGTCGGCGATCGCCATCATCATGGTGCTCGCCGGAGCGATCTGTTATTTCCTCCTGCCCGTCTCGCAGTTTCCCGACATCACGCCGCCCCAGGTCGTGGTCAGCGCCCATTACCCGGGCGCCAGCGCGCAGGTCGTCGCCGACACGGTGACGACGCCGCTCGAACAGCAGATCAACGGCGTCCAGGGGATGACCTATATGTCGTCGTCGAGCTCCAATGACGGCTCCTCGACGATCACCATCACCTTCGACGTCGGCTACGATCTGAGCACGGCGGCCGTCGACGTCCAGAACCGCGTTTCGCAGGCGGCTTCCTCGTTGCCGGCCATCGTCAATCAGGGCGGCGTGACGATCAAGAAGCAGAACCCGAACTTCGTCCTGATCGTCGACCTCACCTCGCCGGACGGTTCCGTCAACCCGGTCGCGCTGAGCAATCTCGCCTACTTGCAGGTGGTCGATCCGCTGAAGCGCCTGCCCGGCGTCGGCGACGTGCAGATCTTCGGTGAGCGGCGCTATTCGATGCGCATCTGGCTCGACCCCGACAAGCTAGCCAATCTCGGCATTACTGCCGTCGACGTGCAGAACGCCGTCGCCGAGCAGAACGTCCAGGTGGCGGCCGGCAAGATCGGGCAATCGCCGGCTCCGGCCGGCACTGCCTTCGAGATGCAGGTCAACGCCATCGGCAGGCTGAGCGATCCCAAGGAGTTCGGCGATATCGTCGTGCGGGCCAATACCGCCAACGGCTCGCTGGTCAGGCTGCGCGACGTTGCGCGCATCGAGCTCGGCGCGCTGCAATATTCGTCGTCGGCGTTCTTCGGCAAGGACCCGACGGTGGTGCTCGCGGTTTACCAGATGCCGGGCTCCAACGCGCTCGATCTGCAGCAGCGCGTCAAGGACAAGATGCAGGAGCTGTCGGCCCGTTTCCCGAAGGGCGTCAGCTACGCCATGCATTACGATACGACACGTTTCGTTTCGGCCTCGATGCACGACGTGCTGATCACGCTCGGCGAGGCGCTGGTCCTGGTCGTCGCCGTGGTGTTCATCTTCCTGCAAAGCTGGCGCACCACGATCATCCCGACGATCGCAATTCCGGTGTCGCTGGTGGCGACGCTGGCCGTCATGCATATGCTTGGCTTCTCACTGAACATGCTCAGCCTGCTCGGCATGGTGCTGGCGATCGGCCTCGTCGTCGACGACGCCATCGTCGTGGTCGAGAATGTCGAACGCCAACTTGAGGCCGGCCTCAAACCGCTGGCTGCCACGCGTACGGCGATGGCAGAGGTCACCGGCCCAATCATCGCCACGACCGCCGTGCTGATGGCCGTGTTCGTGCCGGTCGCCTTCATTCCCGGCGTGTCCGGCCGGCTCTACAACCAGTTCGCCCTGACGGTGGCGATCTCCTTCGGCATCTCGGCCTTCGTCTCGCTGACGCTTACCCCGTCGCTCAGCGCCGCCTTCCTGCGCCACCGGCCGGAAACACAATTCGTGCTGTTCCGCTGGTTCAACATGGGCTTCGAACGGCTGGCGCATGCCTATGCGAATGGCGTACGCATTCTCATCCGCCTGCGCTGGATCATGCTCGGCGTATTCGCAGCCGGACTTGTCGCGACCTATTTCGTCTGGCAGCGCCTGCCCTCGACCTTCCTTCCGGTCGAGGACCAGGGCTATTTCTTCGTCGTCATCCAGCTCCCCGACGGGGCCTCGCTGGAACGCACCGACGCGGTGGCGCAAAAGGCACGCGACATCCTGCAGAACACGCCCGGCGTCGACATCGTCGGCTCGATCAGCGGCTTGAACTTCCTGACCAGCGCCGCGCAGTCGAACTCGGCGGTCGAATTCGCCATCCTGAAGCCATGGGACGAACGCGGCCCCGACCAGAGCGCCTCGAAGCTCGTCGCCGATGTGCGCAACAAGCTGCTGCAAATTCCGGAGGCTTTTGCGCTGAGTTTCGACCCGCCGTCGATCCCGGGCATCGGCACCACCGGTGGCTTCGAGTTCCAGGTCGAGGACCTGACCGGCCGCGGCAGCGTGGCGCTCAACGATGCGACGCAAGCCGTGATTGCCGAGGCGCGCAAGCAGCCCGAGCTCAACCCGCAGCAATTGTTCTCGTCGTTCTCGACCTCGACGCCGCAGTTCAACTACGATCTCGATCGTGCCAAGGCGAAGCTGCTCGGGCTCAACCTGCCGGACGTGTTCAATACGCTGCAGATCTATCTCGGCTCGCTCTATGTGAACGATTTCAACCTGTTCGGCCGCACCTTCCGGGTGACGATCCAGGCCGACAAGGACTCTCGCGCCGGTCCGGCCGACATTTCGCGGCTCTATGTCCGCAATGCCTCGGGTGGGATGGTGCCGCTGAGCACGCTGGGCAAGCTTGTGCCGATCGTCGGCCCCGAGACCGTGCCGCATTACAACAACAATGCGTCGGCCCTGATCAATGGCGGCGCCGCGCCCGGCTTTTCGTCCGGCCAGGCGGTGGCGGCGATGGAACGTGCCGCTGCCACGGCGTTGCCGAGAGATTTCGGCTACGAATGGACCGGCATCACCTATCAGGAGCTCAAGGCGGGATCGATCGCATCCGTGGTCTTTGGTCTCGCGATCGTCTTCGTCTTCCTGATCCTCGCCGCGCAATATGAGAGCTGGGCGATGCCGTTCATGGTGCTGCTGGCGGTGCCGCTCGCACTGTTCGGTGCGTTCGTCGTGCTGTGGCTGCGTGGCATGCAGATCGATGTCTATTCGCAGATCGGCTTCGTCATGCTGATCGGACTGGCGGCCAAGAACGCGATTCTGATCGTCGAGTTTGCCCGGCGCCGGCGCGAAGAAGGCCTCAGCATCGTCGACGCCGCGATGGAAGCGGCGCGGCTTCGGCTGCGACCGATCCTGATGACCGCCTTCGCCTTCATCCTCGGCGTGCTGCCGCTGATGTTCGCTACAGGTGCAGGTGCCGCAAGCCGGCAGTCGATCGGCACCACCGTCTTTGGCGGCATGGTCGCGGCGACGATCCTGTCGCTGGTGTTCGTGCCGGTCTTCTATGCGGTGATCGAGCAGCTGCGCGAGCGCCGCAGCGAGAGCGAACCGGTTTCCGAAGCGACCGAACAACCAACTGCCGAACCCGCCTTCGAGCCATTGGCCGAAGCGGCCGAATAGGACTGGAGAATTGATCATGCGTAAATGGAAAATCGCGCTGGGAACGGCCGTCGCCCTTGGGGCGATTTCGGTGGCGAGCGTTCACCTGCTCGACATGGGCAGCCTCAGCCTCAACGCGGGCACAGCCGGGGCGGCGACACCCAAGGCGGAAGCCTTTGTCATGCCGGTGCCGGTGGTGAGCGTCGTCAAGAAGACGATCCCGATCTATCTCGACTACGCCGCCCGGGTTGAGCCGATCCGCAGCATCACGCTGCAGGCGCGCGTGCCGGGTTATCTGCAGGAGCAGGTCGCCACCGACGGCAGCGACGTGGCGAAGGGCGACCTTCTCTACAAGATCGCCCCGGAGGATTTTCAGGCTACCCTCGAGCAGGCGAAGGCGCTTATCCAGCGCGACACGGCAACACTCGACTATGCGCGCTCCAATCTCGGGCGCGGCAGCGAACTCGCCAAGAGCGGCTATCTCGCCAAGGACGTGTTCGACCAGCGCACCAGCACCTTGCGTGAGGCTCAGGCCTCGCTCGCCGTGAACCAGGCCGCCTTGCGGACCGCCGAGCTCAATTTGAGCTATACCGAAATCCGTGCCCCGTTCGCGGGACGCATCGGACGCAGCCAGGCTTCCGTTGGAACGCTGGTCAGCGTTGCCGGCACGGTGCTCAATTCGCTGGTGCAGCTCGATCCGATCTACGTCACCTTCAATCCGAGCGAAACGGACCTGACACAGATCGAGGAAGCCCGGGCCGCGGGACCGATCAGTGTCGACGTCCTGCTTCCCGGTGAAACGGAACCGCGCCAGAAGGGCGATCTTACCTTCATAGACAACACGATCGATCGCTCGACCGGCACCATCACGGCACGGGCGACGATCGGCAACGGCAAGTTCACGCTGCTGCCCGGCCAATATGTCCGCGTCCGGCTGCACGTCAAAGAGCAGCCCGATGCGCTGATGGTACCGCAGACGGCACTCGGCTCAGGCCAGCTCGGCAAATACCTCTATGTCGTCGGCAAGGACAACACGGTCGACCAGCGTATCGTTTCGCTCGGACCGACCAATGGCGATCAGGTCGCCATCTTGAGCGGTGTGGCCGAAGGCGACCGGGTGATTACCGGCAATCTGCAGAAGATCGGCCCGGGAATGCCGGTCTCGCCGCTGCCCGAGAAACCGGCCACCTGATAACCCCCATCAGGTCCGGTTCCGCGGCGCCCTCGGCTCCCACGCCAAGGGCGCCGTTTTTGCTATGTTTCGTTCTACGCAACTCCTTGGGGAAAACGCAACGTACGCCGGCTTCGAGAAGCCGGTGTGATGTTCAGCGATGAAGAACGGGTCGGTCTTTGCGGCCGTGCGGCCTGACGGCCTTGCCGGCGCCGCAAGCCAGCCGGCCAAGCGGAAGTCAAGAAATCCACAACCCGCCTCTTGTTAGATTGTCGACAATCTGCTTGTCTTGATTTCGGTTCCCTGGAGCAGCCGAATGGCAAAGCTGGATTTCAGTCCGATCGCGGATACGACACGCAGGGCCGAGATCGTAGGGCTGCTCCGGCGGGCGATCCTGACCGGCCAGCTGGAACCTGGACAGAAGCTCAACGAACTCAGGATTTCCGAGCAGATGCGGGTGAGCCGCGCGCCGCTGCGCGAGGCGATGCGCGAGCTGGTGCAGGAAGGCATCCTGACCAGCATTCCCTACGCCGGAACCTTTGTCATCGACGTCACCGCCAAGGACATCGACGACGCCTATTCGCTCAACAAGGTGCTCGACGAGTTCGCCATCGCGCGGACCTGGCCGCTTCGCGACCAGCGCTTCTTCGACGAACTCGACCGGCGTCATGCGGCGGTGAAGCAGGCGACGCGCGAACTGGACACGACGCGGCAGATCGAAACAGCGCTGCAACTGCATGGCCTGATCCACGAATGGGCCGACAATTCGGTGCTGCTTGAAACGTGGCAACGGCTGACCAGCCGGCTGCAGATGTATTTCGCGTTGCACCAGCGGGCGCGCAACGAGCCGGTGCCTGCCGAAGATGCTCACGAGACCTATGTACGGCTGCTCAAAGGCACCGACATGCCCGCTGCCCAGCGCCATGCCAAGGAGCACATCGATTTCGATTTCGAGGCATTGCTCGCCTATGCGCGCGGGCTGGAACAGCGCGGCTCAAAGGGCGCCGGCGCCGATCGTGCCGGCCGACCTAAAGGCGGCTGAGCCCGACAAATTTGACGGACATCCCGGAACACAGACAACGGACAGAAAACGTGCAGATCAAAACCATCAAGGCCTACCATGTCGTACAGCCTTTCGTTGACGGGCCTTACCGTATGTCCAAGGGGCGTGTCGCCGATGCGTTCGACGCGGTGATCGTCGCCGTCACCGCCGACAGCGGCCTCACCGGCTGGGGCGAGATGGCGCCGCTTGGCAATTTCTATTCGCCTGCCTTCGCTGCGGGTACTCGCGCCGGTGTCGTCGAGATCGCGCCGCATCTCATTGGCCATGACCCACGCGGGCTTGCCAGTATCAACAGGCTGATGGACACGGTGTTCAAGGGCCATCCCTACATCAAGTCGACGCTCGACATGGCGTGCTCGGATCTTGCGGCGCGCGCCGCCGACGTGCCGCTGGTCACCCTGCTCGGCGGACGCGAGAGCGTGACGGCCGAACTCTACAAAGTCGTCACCCACGGCACGGTCGACGCGATGGCCGCACTCGCCAAGCGCATCGTCAAGGACGGCTTTCATCGGCTGCAGGTCAAGGTCGGCGGCAACGTCCATGACGACATCGAACGCGTCACGGCCGTTGCCGCCGCGGTGCCGAAGGGCACCGTCATCTTCTGCGACGCCAATGCCGGCTGGACGCCTTACCAGGCGCGCCAGTTCGTGGATGCGACGCGCACCATCGACTACACGTTCGAGCAGCCCTGCACGACGATCGACGAATGCCTGTCGGTGCGCCGCTCGCTCGACAAGCCGATGGTGCTCGATGAATCCGTCGCCTCGCTTGATGATATGCTCGATATCCATCGCAAGGGCGCGGCCGACGGGCTGACGCTGAAGATCTCACGCCTCGGCGGCGTCACCAAAACGCGCCAGATCCGCGACCTTGCCGTCGACCTCGGCTTCATGATCACGGTCGAGGACACTGGCGGCGCCGAGATCGACACATCGGCTATGGCGCATCTGTCGCTGTCGACGCCGGAGGAGCGCCGGCTGCACGCCATCGCCTTTCACGAATGGGTGACGGTGCGCACCGCATCCAACATGCCGCCGGTTTCGGGAAGCCGTATGGGCATTCCGGATGGGCCGGGCCTCGGCATCGATGTCGTTCCCGGCCTGCTTGGTGCGCCCTTCTTCGAAATCGGCAGCTGAGCTGCAATAAGGCTGCACTCAATCAAGCTGAATATGCCGCGTCCTTCTGACTGCGGAGGCACGGCCGTGTGGATTGACCGCTCATCCAATCGTCTTCGGCCGATTGCAGAACGACAATGCCCAATTGCCGGTTGAAATATTTTTCATTTGCAAATAGAAATGTTCAAAACGTTGATTTGGACGCTGCGGCGCGTCAGGAACTGGAGGAAGCGACATGTCCCATCCGCAATTTGCAGCGGAACTTCTGCAGCGCGCTGAACAGCAGGGGCCGATCACCATCGGGCTTGCCGGCGCCGGGCAGATGGGCACCGACATCGTCGTCCAGGTCGCGCTGATGCCGGGCATGCGGATCGGCGCTATTTCCGAAGTCAGGCCGCAGGCAGCGATCGACGCGGCGCTGCTCGCTGGCCATGACCGTTCCGACATCGTCCAGGCCGGCAATGCGGCCGCGATCGACCGCGCCATCGAGGCCGGCAAGATCGCGGTGACCGAAGATTTGCATGCGCTGGCGGCGGCCGGCCGGATCGACGTCATCATCGACGCGACGGGCAATCCCAATATCGGCACGTTGTTTGCGCTCGAAGTGATGAAGAACGGCAAGCACATCGTCATGCTCAATGTCGAGGCCGACATCACCATTGGCCGTTTCCTCAAGGACGAAGCGCGTAAGGCTGGCGTCGTATATACCGGTGCGGCCGGCGACGAGCCGGCCTGCACGCTGGAGATCATCGGCTTTGCCAAGAGCCTCGGCTTCAACATCATCGCCGCCGGCAAGGGCAAGAACAATCCGCTGAAGATCGACGCCATGCCGGCCGACTACGAGAAGGAGGCGGCCGAGCGCAACATGAATGCGCGCATGCTGGTCGAATTCGTCGACGGCTCGAAGACGGCGATCGAGATGGTGGCGATCGCCAATGCGACCGGCCTGGTGCCCGATGTGCCGGGCATGCACGGCCCGACCGCGACGCTGGAGGAGTTGGCCAGCGTGCTTTGCCCGCGCGAGGATGGCGGCGTGCTGCATCGCAAGGGCGTGGTCGATTACTCGATCGGCAAGGGTGTGGCGCCCGGCGTGTTCTGCATCATCGAGACCCGGCATCCGCGTGTGCTGGAGCGCATGATCGACCTCAAGGTCGGCAAGGGCCCCTATTTCACGATCTTCCGGCCCTATCATCTGACCAGCCTGGAAGTGCCGCTGTCGGCGGCGCGCGCCGTGGTCTACAAGCGGGCCGACATGGAGCCGCTCGACCATCCTGTGGCCGAGGCGGTCGCGGTCGCCAAGAGCGATCTTGGCGTTGGCCAGTCGCTCGGCATGATCGGCGAGAACGACTATCGCGGCTTCGCCATGACCTGGGGGGATGCGCGCGCCCGTGGCGCCCTGCCGCTCGGCCTTGCCGAACGCGCCAAGGTGGTCAAGCCGCTCAAGACCGGCGACTTCCTGACCTATGAAAATTGTGTACCCGACGATTCGATGGTGATAACCCAGATCCGCCGCCGTCTCGACCAGTCGGACGGACGGTTCGTTACAAACGCAGCCTGACCCCGCCGGATCTCCGCCTGATGGACGATGTCGTAATCGGGATCGACGCCTCGACCACGGCCGTGAAGGCGATTGCCTTCACCCGCGCCGGCGAGGAGCTGTTCCAGGCGCGCGAGACCTATCCGCTTTCAAATCCGAAGCCCCGCCATTTCGAGCAGGAGGCCGAACAATGGTGGACGGCGCTGCTTGGCGCATTGAAGCAGGTCACCGAGGCGGTCGGCACTACGCGGGTGGCGGCGATCTGCATCGCTCACCAGCGAGAGACCTTCACGCTGGTGGACAGCGCCGGCAAAGCACTCATGCCGGCGATCCTGTGGCTCGACGAACGCGCCCGGCCGCAGGTTATCAGGCTTTCGGCCGAACTCGGCCGCGAGGCGATCCGCGACTGGAGCGGCAAGCCGCCGGACCCGACGCCGGCGCTCTACGCCATTGCCTGGCTTGCCGAGCACCAGCCGCAAGTGCTTCGCCAGGCAGCGGCACTGGTCGACGTGCACGGTTTCTTCGTCCAGCGGCTGACCGGGCGATTGGTCACCAGCACCGCAAGTGCGGATCCGCTCGGGCTGCTCGACGTCGAGAAAGGTACCTGGCATCCCCGCCTCGTTGCGGCCGCCGGACTGCAGATGGAGCAATTGCCCGAGCTGGTCGCGCCAGGCGTGGTCTGCGGCAGTCTTTCCGCAAGCATAGCGCAGCTGACCGGCCTGAGGGCCGGCACGCCGGTCGTTGCCGGCGCTGGGGACGGCCAGGCGATGGGCCTCGGCATGGGCGTCTACGGCGAGGACAAGAGCTATCTCTCGCTCGGCTCCGGCGTGGTCAGCGGCTGCTATTCCGGCAAGGTGAAAACCTCGGACGCGTTTCGCACGCTGGTTTCGCCGACCGGCTCCGGTTTCATGCTGGAGACCGTGCTGCGCTCGGGCATGCAGCTGGTCGACTGGATCGTGCGAACCACCGGTTCGCCCTCGGCGGCAGCGCTGGAGAAAGTGGCGCTGGATGTTGCCGCGGGCAGCGAGGGCCTGCTCATCATGCCCTATTGGGCCGGCGTCATGAGCCCGTATTGGGACGGTGCGGCGCGCGGCGCCATTGTCGGCCTGTCGCTGGATCACCGGCCGGAGCATCTCTTCCGCGCTGTCCTGGAAGGCATCGCCTTCGAGCAGGCCGTCGCCACCGAGGCCATGGAAGCCCAGGCCGGCGGACCGGCCGCGATGATTGCCGCCGGCGGCGGCACCAATTGCGCGCTGCTCATGCAGATCATGGCAAGCGTGCTCGAGCGGCCGCTCTCGGTTTCGCCGGTCAACGAAGCCGCCGCACTCGGCGCTGCCATGCTGGCGGCAGCGGCTGTCGGCTGGTTTGCCTCGCCGGAAGCCGCAGCAGAGGCAATGGCTGCCGCTCCCACCAGGCATGTCGATCCGGTCGACGGGCTTGTCGCCGCCTATCGCAGCCGCAAGGAAATCTACCGCGACCTTTATCAGGCGACGCGCGACATCCACACCCGCCTTAGCGCTCTCGGCGAAATCTAGCGGTTGAGCAGGCCCTTGGCCGCGTCTTCGTCGGTGATCAGAACCGATACCTTGATGTTGGCGAGCGCAGCCCGCATTACCGCTACCTTCTCGCTGCCTCCCGACACCAGGATGATGCTCGGGATATCCGACAGATCCTGCAGCGGATAGGCGCAGACGCGGCGGTTGACCTCGTGGTCGACCGGGCGGCCCTCGGCGTCGATGAAATGACACAGAATATCGCCGACGGCACCGGCCGCCTGCAATTCCTCGAGTTCGCTTGGCTTGATGAAGCCGTAATTGGCGATCGGGCTGTCGTTGGAAAACGAGCCGACGCTGAGCACGGCGATGTTTGCCCGGCGTGCACGGAAGACGACGTCCTGAACGCTGCGCTGGCTCATGAAAGCGTCGCGCTGCTCCGGCCTGTCGGCATAGACCGGCACCGGCAGCAGGAAGCACTCCGCACCGATCTTTTCGGCGAAATCCCAGGCGCTTTCTGTCGGGTTAAGCGGCTGGGCATGGGTGAGGCCGCCAAGCATCGAAACCACCGTCGTCCTGGCGATGGGCCGCCGCGGCAATTCATTGATGGCAAATTTCAGTGTCCGCCCCCAGCCCAGTGCGATGACATCGCCGGCATTCACATGGTCGGCCAGGTAGGCGGCGGCGGCGTGGCCGATCATCAGCGGCGCGTTGCTTCGGTCGGCCGCCGACGGCACGACAACAGCCTGGCTGAGCCCGAACCGCTGCTTGAGGCTTTCCTCCAAAATCACGCATTCGACGACGCTGTCGCGGATGCGAAACTGGACGACACCCTCTTCGCGGGCGGCGGAGAGAATGCGATGCACCTTGATGCGGCCGACGCCGAGAATTTCGGAAATCCGCTCCTGTGTAAGACCCTCGACGTAATAGTGCCAGGCGGCGCGGGCCTTGAGTTCGGCGTCGGGGAAGCGCGAGGCTTTTTCGTTCTCAACGATCGTCATCTGTTTGCCTTGCCGCAGCCGCCGGCTCTGCTCATGATATTCCAATCCGGCGACTTCGAAATGCCCAAGATTTCGGAGACCTTGCGTAAGGCAAACCGGCGGACAGCGCAAACCCGTCGTCGAATGAAGCGGCAGGCCTTGACAATTTTCCGACGAACAGTTTAGCTGAACAAAATTGCATGTTAAAGATAAATTGTTCACAGGGAGGGGCCTGGTGAACAAAGTGGCCCGGTGATGCAGCGCCGGATTGCTGTGGAGGAGACAAAGTGGCTGTGAGCAACGACGCAAGCAATTTGAAGGCAGGCGAGTTGAAGGCAGGCTCTGGCGCGCAGGCTACGGCGGGCGCAAGGTTTTCGGCTGTCTTTGCCGGAACCATGGGTCCGCTGATCGGGCTGGCTCTGCTGTGCCTGGCGCTCTCGCTGACCACCGACACGTTCCTGACCATCCGCAACATCCTCAACGTGCTCGACCAGGTCACCGTGCTCGGCATCATGGCGATCGGCATGACGCTGGTCATCCTGATCGGCGGCATCGACCTGTCCGTCGGCTCGGTGCTGGCGCTGGCTTCCATGGTGATGGGCTTCGTCGCCCATCCGGACTATCTCAATCTCGGCCTGCCCGCCGGCATCGCCGCGGCCCTCGTCGTCGCCGGTCTTTGCGGGCTGGTTTCGGGCCTGCTGGTGACGGTCACCAAGCTGCCGCCCTTCATCGCCACGTTGGCGATGATGTCGGTGGCGCGCGGCCTCGCCAACATGATCACCGACGGCTCGCAGATCGTCGGCTTTCCCGACTGGTTCACCAGCCTGTCGATCATCCGCCATTTCGGCTTCCTCTCGGTCACCGTGGGGCTGATGATCGTGCTTGCCGTCATTTTCGCGATCTTCCTGAATTATCGCGCTACCGGCCGTAGCCTGTACGCAATCGGCGGCAGCGCCGAAGTCGCCCGGCTGTCCGGCATACCAGTCAAATCGCTGACAAACTGGGTCTATGCGATCTGCGCCGTGCTGGCCGGTCTCGCAGGCATCGTGCTTGCCGCCCGGCTCGATTCCGTCCAACCGAGCTCCGGCCTTGGCTACGAACTCGACACCATCGCGGCGGTGGTGATCGGCGGCGCCAGCCTGTCGGGCGGCGTCGGTTCGATCGGCGGCACAGCCATCGGCGTCCTCATCATCGGCGTGCTGCGCAACGGGCTGAACCTGCTCGGTGTCTCGCCCTTCATCCAGCAAGTGGTTATCGGCGTGGTGATCGCGCTGGCGGTGGCCACCGACACGTGGCGGCGCCGAGCACAATGAAGAATGGGGCACAATGAAGAATTGGGCTCAATGAGATTCGCCCCGATACTCGGGCGAAAACGGATCGGTGATCCGAAACTGGGAGTTGTTCGGCCAAGGGGCGCCGCGATGCGCGGGCAGGACAGATTGAACATCAACGGAGGAATAAACATGCTGACCAAACGTTCATTGCTGCTTGCCGCCGCGGCCGTCATCCCGCTGCTTGGCCTGTCCGACATGGCCTCGGCCAAGGAGGCCAAAAAGCTCGGCCTCGCCGTCGCCAATCTGCAGGCCGACTTCTTCAACCAGATCAAGCAGTCCGTCGAAGCCTACGGCAAGGAAAAGGGCATCGAGGTCGTTACCGTCGACGCCAAGGGCGATTCGGCGACCCAGGTCAGCCAGGTGCAGGACCTGATCACGCAGAACATCGATGCGCTGATCTATATTCCAGCCGGCGCCACCGCCGCCACCGTGCCGACCAAGACCGCCAAGGCTGCCGGCATCCCGGTCGTCAATGTCGACCGCAACGCCGATGGCGCGCCCGGCGATACTTTCATCGCAACCAACAGCGTGGCATCGGCCAAGGCGGTTTGCGACTACATCGCCAAGCAGGCCGGCGGCAAGGGCGAGTTGATCATCATCCACGGCCAGAAGGGTACGACGCCCGAGGTCGATCGCTCGAAGGGCTGTGGCGAAGCGTTAAAGGGCTATCCCGACATTAAGGTGGTCGGCGAATTGTGGAGCGAAGGCTGGCACCAGGACGAAGGCTTCAAGCTGACGCAGGATCTGTTGCAGTCGCACCCCGACGTGTCGATCGTCATCGGCCAGGCCGATGCGCTGGCGCTCGGTGCGGCGCAGGCGGTCAAGGTCGCCAATCCCGGCCATAAGGTCTGGGTTGCCGGCTTCGACGGCGATGTGGCGGCGCTCAAGGCACTGAAGGACGGCGTCTTCGACGTGACCGCGACGCAGCAAACCCAGGGCATGGGCCGGCTCGCCGTCGACGCAGCAATCAAGCTGGTGGCCGGCGAGACCATTCCCGCCGAACAGCTGCAGGATGCGACGCTGACCACCAAGGACAATGTCGAGCAGTTCATCGCCAAGCATCCCTGATTGAGACCAGTCCGGCAATCGACGAGCGCAACGATGTCCACCGATCCTCGCCACACGCACAGCTCCCATAACGGGCTCGTCGTCAGCGGCCTCTGCAAAAGCTACGGGCCGGTGCAGGTCCTGGCCGATGCGAGCTTCGAGGTGCGGCCGGGCGAGGTCGTGGCGCTGCTTGGCGAAAACGGCGCCGGCAAGTCCACCGTCTCGAACATCATCGCCGGGTCGACCAAACCCGATGCCGGCACCATCACCTGGCGGGGGAACCCTTATTCCCCCGCCAATCCTGCCGCGGCGATCGACGCCGGCATCGGCATGATCCACCAGGAGCTGAAGCTCTTGCCCGATCTGTCGGTCGCCGAAAACGTCTATGTCGGGCGCCTGCCGATGCGTGGCGGCCGCATCGACCGCGCGGCAATGAATGCACGGGCATCGGCCCAGTTGAAGCGCCTCGGCCTCGATGTCTCGCCCGAGCGCAAGGTGCGCACGCTGCGTATCGCCGCCCAGCAGCAGGTCGAGATCGCCAAGGCGCTGACGCTCAATGCCGAGCTGCTGATCTTCGACGAACCAACGGCAGCCCTTGGCGGCGAGGAAACGGAGCTCCTGTTCCAGCAGATCCGCAAGCTCAAGGCGGAAGGCATGTCCTTCATCTATATCAGCCACCGGCTGGACGAGATCGCCCAGATCGCCGATCGCGTGGTGGTGATGCGCGACGGGCGCATCGTCGCCCGGCACGAGCGCGCCGACATTCCGGTGCGCACTGTCGTCGAGCAAATGGTCGGCCGCAGTGTCGAGCGGATGTTCCCTACGGTATCGGCGCCGGGCAACGAGACGCTGCTCGAGGTCGAGAACCTGTCCTCGCCGGAACGCAGCTTTCAAAATGTCAGCTTTTCAGTGCGGGCCGGCGAAATCCTCGGCATTGCCGGGCTGATCGGCGCCGGACGCACGGAGCTGGTGCGGGCGATCGCCGGTGCCGATCCGATCTCATCGGGATCGGTGCGCGTCGCCGGCAAGCCGGTGCATCTCAATGGCCCGGCGGCGGCGATCAAGGCCGGCGTCGTCCTGGTACCGGAAGACCGCAAGGCGCAGGGCGTGGTGCTCGACCAGACTATCGGCGAGAACCTGGCGATCGGCAATTTCGACCATGTCGCGCCGAATGGCTGGGTGTTCCCGAAGGCGGTGCAGAAATTCGCCGAGGCCGGCATTCGCCGGCTCGGCGTCAAGGGCCGGCCGAACCAGGCGGTCAGCAAGCTCTCCGGCGGCAACCAGCAGAAAGTGATCATCGCCAAATGGGTGTCGCGCCCGCCCAAGGTATTCATCCTGGACGAGCCGACGCGCGGCATCGACGTCGGTGCACGCGCCGCGATCTATGATGTCATCGCCGACCTTGCCCGCTCCGGCATGGCGGTGGTGGTGGTGAGCTCCGACCTCGAGGAAGTGCTCGGCCTGTCACATCGCGTGCTGGTGCTGAGCCGCGGCCGGCAACGCGGCATTCTCGACCGCAGCGAAGCAAGCAATATCGCCGTGATGGAACTCGCCACGAGCTAGGACGCCCATCGAAACAAAGCGCAGCAGGTGGTATCCTCCCGGGCACCAGACCGCGCGGGGCGCCAGCAACAGAGTTGGCGCCCCTTTATTCCGGAGGACGGCGGTTGGAGCAGAGGGACCGACGATGAAATTATTCGACCTTCATGGTGACGTGGCACTTGTGACAGGCGCCGGCAGCGGCCTCGGGCAGGCAATCGCCATTGGGCTGGCCGAAGCCGGCGCCGACATAGCCTGCTTCGGCCACGCCTCGAAAGGCGGGCTGGAGGAGACCGCGCACCGGATCACGGCACTCGGCCGCAAGGCGCTGGTGCTGAACGGCACAGTGACTTCAGAGACCGATCTCGCGGCCGCGATCGAGCGTACGGAGATGGAACTCGGCGCGTTGACCGTCGCCGTCAACAATGCCGGCGTCGCCGGAGCTGAGCCGGCAGAGACGCTGTCGCTGGAAAAATGGCAGAAGCTCTATGACGTCAATGTCAGCGGCGTGTTTCTGTCCTGCCAGGCCGAGGCCCGCGCCATGCTGACGCGGCGCAAGGGCTCGATCATCAACATCGCGTCGATGTCGGGCTCGATCGTCAATCGCGGCCTGACCCAGGCGCATTACAATTCGTCGAAGGCCGCGGTGATCCACATGTCGAAGAGCCTCGCCATGGAATGGGCCGATCGCGGCCTGCGCGTCAATGTCGTCAGCCCCGGTTACACGCTGACGCCGATGAACAAGCGGCCGGAGGTCGCCGACCAGGTCAGGATCTTTGAGCGCGACACGCCGATGGGCCGCATGGCGGCGCCGGAAGAGATGGTCGGCCCGACCGTGTTCCTGGCCAGCCGCGCCGCGAGTTTCGTCACCGGCATCGACCTGATCGTCGATGGCGGCTTCGTCTGCTGGTAGGAGAAAAGATGCAGAAGCGATTCCTGGGAAAAACGGCGGTCATCACCGGCGCCAGCGGCGGCATTGGCGCGGCAATGGCCAGGCGCTTCGCGGCGGAAGGTGCCGCGGTCGTCGTCAGCGCCATCGACGCGCGCGTCGACGAGGTCGCCGCCGATCTCAAGGCTGCGGGCGCCAGGGTCGCATCGCTGCGCATGGACGTGACCAAAAAAGACGAGGTCGTCGCCCTTTATGACCTGGCCGAGCAACAATTCGGCCGCATCGACATCTCCGTGCAGAATGCCGGTGTCATCACCATCGCCAGGATCGAGGCGATGACCGAGGCCGAATGGGACAAGGTGATGGCGGTCAACACCAAGGGCGTGTTCCTGTGCTGCCAGGAGGCGATCGCGCGCATCCGCAAGCATGGCGATGGCGGCCGGCTGATCAACACCGCATCCGGCCAGGCGCGGCAGGGCTTTATCTACACGCCGCATTATGCGGCCTCGAAATTCGGCGTCGTCGGCGTCACCCAGAGCCTGGCCAAGGAAGTGGCGAAGGAGAAGATCACCGTCAACGCGATCTGCCCCGGCATCATCGACACCGATATGTGGGCCTATAACGACGCCGCATGGGGAAAGTTGATGGGCGAGTACAAGCCCGGCGAGTTGATGGCCGAATGGGTGAAGAACATCCCGATGGGCCGCGCCGGCAGCGGCGAGGACGTCTCCGGCCTGGTCAGCTTTCTCGCCAGCGACGATGCGGCCTACATCACCGGCCAGACCATCAATGTCGATGGCGGCCTGATCATGTCGTGAGCGGCGCGGGCCGACGTACCATCGACCGGATATGAATGCCGCTTCGCTGCGTTCAGGCTGCTCGGCCCGCCCGAGCCAATCCATGTTCCACGAGCCGGTCGATGATTTCGGAATAGCTGACGCCGCTTGCCGCCATTGCCTTGGAATACATGCTGATGTCGGTGAAGCCGGGGATGGTGTTGATTTCATTGACCAGGAACTGCATGTCCGGCGTCAGAAAGAAGTCGATGCGGGCCATCCCGTCACAGCCGACGGCTCTGAAAGCCCTTGCGGCCACGTCCCGCATGGCTGCCTCGACCTCCGGCGGCAGATCGGCCGGCACTCTTAGCGCCGCGCCGTTCTCGTCGATGTATTTGGCATCGTAGCTATAGAAATCATGGCTTTCGGCCGGCACGATCTCGCCTGGCCGCGAGACGAACAGGTCGCCTGCCGGGTCCTCCAACACGCTATATTCGATCTCGCGCCCACGAATGAATTCCTCGGCCAACAGCTTGCAATCGTGCCGGAAGGCTTCAGCAAGCGCTCCATCGAATTCCTGGCTGGCATGGACTTTTCCGACGCCGACAGACGATCCCTGACGCGCCGGTTTGATGAAGAACGGCAGGCCGAGTTCGCTTTCCAGTGCAGCGAGGGCGGGCGCCGCACCTTTATGGATCGTCACTGAGCGCGCGATTGGCAGCCCCGCCGCTTCCAGGAGCCGTTTGGCGATGTCCTTGTCCAGCGCGGTTGCCGAACCCAGGATGCCGCAGCCGGCGAGCGGCACCCGAGCCACCTCGGCCACCCCCTGTACCGAGCCGTCTTCGCCATGAGGGCCGTGCAGGACAGGAAACAGGATGTCGATCTTCGGCAGATCATAGGGCGTGCCGTCGGCCGGGATCGCCATCATCCGTCCGTGCCCGCCCGGAACCAGGCAAACTTCCAAACCGCCCGCAGGCTTTGCGAGCGTACCATCCTGGAAGCTGCTCAGCAGCCACTGTCCTTCGCGCGTGACGAAGATTGGGACCGCATCGTATTTGGCGGGCAGCAGCGCACGCATGACATTGGTTGCTGAAAGCACCGAAACGTCATGCTCGGCGGAACGTCCGCCAAAGAGCACGGCGATGCGCAGTCTGTTCAAGGAGGAGGTCTGCTGCATTGTATCGGTATCCTGTCCTTGCGGCTCGCATACGGGATGACCCGCAACCTTGGCTTTTTTCGAACCGATCTGCGGGTCCATGTAAAAAGACGGGCCGTGAAATTGGCACCGGCGTTATTCGTTGCGCGACATGACCGTTGGTATATATAATTTCATCTCATGAAAGTGGCTCTGGGCGAGTTGCGGAGCCAACAGCCGAGATCATGGGACTTTGATGGTTTGCCCCTCAAGACCGGCGATCGATCCGTGGATGACTGCTTTGGCAGCAATCCTTCGGCAGTCATGACGCGGCCGGTCCCCGCCACATCTTCACCAATTTGGGCACCACCCCCGTTTTGCGCCGGCATCCGCTTCGGCAGCATTGTGGCGCCTACGGCCTTGCGCAACGACCAGCTTTTCCAACACAATCAAAAAAAGACGCAAGAAGGGAACTAACGATAATTTCCACCAGAGCTTGACAGGAGAACAAGCATGTCACTTCGGAGCATGATTTCGAATTTCTCAATGGGAGCCTTAACACTTGCCGCAGCCGCACTGACATCTTCGGCCTATGCGGCGGCGCCGGAATCCAACGACCCGATCAAGATCGCGCTGTTCGATTGGACCAGCGTCAATCTGAACGCCAAGATCCTCGGCGGCATCCTCGAAAAGCTCGGCTATACCGTCGAGTATCCGACCGCCGACTATCTCTCCAGCCTGACCACCGGCCTGACCAATGGCGACATCGATGTCGGCCTGGAATTCTGGGACACGACGGCCGGCGAGGCGATGAAGGCCTCGGACGCGACGGGCCAGACCGAACGCCTCGGCAAGCTCGGACCAAAGGCCAAGGAAGAATGGTGGTTTCCCGAATATATGAAAGAGAAATGCCCCGGCCTGCCGAACTGGGAAGCGCTGAAAGACCCGAAATGCGCCGAGGCGTTCTCGACCGCCGAAACCGCGCCAAAGGGGCGTTATCTCGGCGGCCCGGTGACATGGGAAGGTTTTGACGACGAACGCGTCGAGGCGCTGAAACTGCCCTTCACCGTCATCCATGCCGGCACCGATGCGGCGATGTTCGCCGAACTGGACTCGGCCTATCAGCGCAAGGCGCCGATCATGCTGTGGATCTATTCGCCGCATTGGGCGCCGGCCAAATACAAGGGCGAATGGGTCGAATTCCCCGACTATACGACAGAGTGCTACACCGACCCGAAATGGGGTGTGAACCCCGACGCGAAATATGACTGCGGCAAGCCGCATGGCGAGATCTGGAAATATTCCTGGGGCGGCATGAAGGACAAATGGCCGGTCGCCTACAAGGTCGCGAAAAACTACACGGTCGACACCGACGAGCTCAACAAGATGAGCGGCGAGATCGATCTCGAAGGCAAGACGCCGGAAGACGTCGCCGCCGCCTGGATCGCCGCCCACGAAGCCGACTGGAAAGCCTGGGCCGAGTGACCGTCTGACTGGAAACGCGACGACCCGGCCACTCAGGGCCGGGTCTCGATCCCCTATTCCAGAAGGACGATTGCATGAGCGATACGATTGAACAGGCGGTGAAAGCAACGGGCAAGGATGCCCGCCCGATAAAGCTTGCCTGTCGCAATGTCTGGAAGCTGTTCGGGGCGGACGCGGCCAATTTCATCCGCCGGCGCGACGGCAAGGCCAGCCTGGCGGACATCGCCGCTGCCGGACTGGTTGGCGCGGTGCGCGCCGTCGATCTCGAAATCCGCCAAGGCGAGATCTTCATCATCATGGGACTTTCGGGGTCCGGCAAATCGACGCTGGTGCGCTGCATGTCGCGGCTGATCGAGCCGACCCACGGCAAGGTCGAGTTTGAAGGCAAGGACCTGCTCAAGATTTCCGATGCCGCGCTGATCGAGCTGCGACGCCACCGCATGGGCATGGTGTTCCAGAATTTTGCCTTGCTGCCGCATCTCAACGTACTGGAGAACATCGCCTTTCCCTTGGGCATCCAGGGGCAGGACCGGCCGACGCGCGAGAAGCGGGCCCGTGAAGTCATCGAGCTGGTTGGCTTGCGCGGCCGCGAGCATTTCTATCCGCGCGAGCTTTCCGGCGGACAGCAGCAGCGTGTCGGCATCGCCCGCAGCCTCGCCACGAAGCCGGAAATCTGGTTCCTCGACGAGCCGTTCTCGGCTCTCGATCCGCTGATCCGCCGTGAGATGCAGGACGAGCTGATGCGGCTGCAGACCATGCTGCACAAGACCATCGTCTTCATCACCCATGATTTCGACGAGGCCATCCGGCTGGCCGACCGGATCGCCATCATGAAGGACGGCGAGGTCATCCAGATCGGCACGCCGGAAGAGCTGGTGGTCAACCCGGCGACCGACTATGTCGCCGAATTCACCCGCGATGTCGATCGCGCCAAGGTGATCTCGGCGCGCCGCCTGATGCGCGCCTGCGACGGCGCCGAGTACGGCGGCACGGTCGCGCCGGATGCCAAGATATCAAGTTTTTCGGCAGATATCGTCTCTGCCGGCAAGTCCTTCGCGGTGGTCAACGGCACCGGCAAGCCGATCGGCGAAGTCACGCCGCAGGCGGTGATCGATCTTCTCGCCGGCATCGAGCGTCGTGGGGCCGGCGGATGACCGTCACGGCAAGCGCCAGCGCAGCGAGGCCCCGGCCGGTTCAAACCTGGCTGGCGATCTGGGCCTGTGCGCTCGCCGCCGTGCTTATTGTCTTCCTGCTGCAGGAAAGCCTGCCCTGGGCGGTCAATTACCCGGCCGGCGCGATCGTTCCTGTCGCTGACTGGGTCGGTGCGCTGATGAACTGGGTGAAGTCGAACTTCTCCTGGCTGACCCGTTCGATCACCGCGGTGCTTGGCGTGCCGCTCGATTTCGCGCTCGGTCTTCTGGCCAAGAATTTCAAGATCGGCCATGGCGCGGATATGATCGTCTTGCCGCGCCTGTCCTGGGTCGGCGTCTGCGCTGCCGCCTACCTTGCCGGACGCGCCGCCGGCGGCTGGAAGCTGGGTGCGCTGGCCGGCGGCTGTTTTCTCTACATCGCGCTGTTCGGGCAGTGGACCAGCGCCATGCTGACGCTGGGCTTGATCTCGATCGCCGTGCCGTTTTGCATTGTCACCGGGCTGTTCGCCGGCATCTGGGCATGGCGCAAGCCTTGGGCGGAGAGGTTGTTGATCTCCCCTGCCCTCGATCTGATGCAGACGATCCCGACCTTCGCCTATCTGATCCCGATGCTGCTTCTGTTCGGCAACAGCCCGGTCTCGGCAATGATCGCGACGGCAATTTTCGCGACGCCGCCAATGGTGCGGGCGACGATGCTCGGCCTGTCGCGGGTGCCGTCGGAGATCGACGATTTCAGCGAGATGGCCGGCTGCACGGCACGGCAGAAGCTGTGGCGGGTGCTGTTGCCGTCGGCGCGGCCGACATTGATGGTCGGCGTCAACCAGGTCATCATGCTGGCGCTCAATATGGTGATCATCGCCTCGATGATCGGTGCCGGTGGGCTCGGCTATGACGTGCTTTTGGCGTTGCGCGCGCTCAAGGTCGGCGAGGCGATGGAAGCTGGCCTCGCCATCGTCGCACTGGCAATTGCACTCGACCGGCTGAGCCAGGCGATCGCGCACAATCACGCCAAGGGCAATGTCCGCCACCAGGCCAGCACCAGTTTCTGGCGGCGCTATCCCAATCTGACGCTGGCTGTTGCCATCCTCGCCGTCGCCACGCTGCTCGGCCTGTTCGTGCCGGCGTTCGCCGCGGTGCCGAAAGCGATCACCTTCACCACCGCGCCTTTGTGGAAGGCGGCGGTGAACTGGATCACCATCAACTTCTTCGACACTATCGAAGCGTTCCGCGTGGCGCTTATCCTCAACGTGCTGAACCCGGTGCGTGCCTTCTGCGAGGGTTTTCCGTGGCTGGGCGCGGTGTGTCTCCTCGGCCTTGCCGGCTACCAGCTCGGCGGCTTGCGCCTCGCCGCCCTGGTCGCGGCTTTGACAGCGTTCTGCGCCGTCACCGGACTTTGGGAAAAGACCATGGCGACGGTCTATTTGTGCGGAATCTCAGCCTTTATCGCCTGCCTGATCGGCATCCCGATCGGGCTGATGGCATCGCGCAGCGACCGCTTCGAAAAGACCGTCACGCCGGTCATCGACACGCTGCAGGTGCTGCCGTCGTTCTGCTTCATCATTCCGGTGGTGATGCTGTTCAGGGTCGGCGACGTCACCGCGATGATCGCCACCGTCGCCTTCGCCGTGGTGCCGGCGATCCGCTACACCAATCACGGCATTCGGCAGGTGCCGCCGGCGCTGATCGAGGCGGCGAAGGTTTCGGGCTGCACCAGGCGCCAGACCTTCTTTCGCGTGCAGCTGCCGCTGGCGTTGCCCGAGATCATGCTCGGCGTCAACCAGACCATCCTGATGGCGCTGGCGATGATCATCATCTGCGCCATGGTCGGCACGCGCGATCTCGGCCAGGAGGTGTTCATCGCCCTGTCCAAGGCCGATTCCGGCCGCGGCATCGTCGCCGGCCTGGCCATCGCCTTCATCGGCATTGTCGCAGACCGGCTGTTCAACGCCTGGACGGCGAAGGCTCGGGCAAGGCTGGGATAGTCCGGAATAGGACGGCCTCAGGAAGCTGCCGCCAAGCGCGCCGTTAACGAGGCACCGATCCCTACGTCTAAAGACATAGCCATTCGGGATTATTGCTCGTTTTTGCCTCACATCGTACGGCTGTTATGGGACGGGTAGGCTCAACAGGAGAGCGGATAATGTCTACACGCGTTCCCTTTACTACCAGTGATCTAGCAGATCATCAGTGGGGTATCGATGACGCCCTCACAGGCGATCCGAATACGAATATCTTGACCGGCGACGCTGGCGGCAGCCTGCTCGATTTCTCAAGAGGCGGCAACGACACCTTTACGGAAACCGCACCGTCGACTTACACCTTCTACGGCGACGCGGCTCGGAGCTTGTTCAATTTTGCTCGGGGCGGTGACGACACCTTCACGGTGTCGAGCTCCTCCACCACCACTGCTTACGGTGACGCGGGCGACGATATGTCGGACCACAGCAAGGGCGGCAACGACACTTTCACGGGCGCCGCGCAAGCCAGCAACATTTTCTTCGGCGACGCCGGCGGCAACATGATCGGCCATGCTCAGGGCGGCGACGACCGTTTCACGGCCTTTCCCAACTCCTTCAACACTTTCTACGGTGACGCCGGCGTCGATATGTCCGACCACAGCAAGGGTGGCAATGACACCTTCGAGCCGCACCAGCGTGGCCGTCAACATTTTCTTTGGCGACGCCGGGAACAACATGTCTGGCCATGCTCAAGGTGGCGACGACCGTTTCACGGCCAGGAGCGACTCCAGCAACGCTTTCTACGGGGACACCAGCGGCGATATGTCGGACTACAGCAAGGGCGGCAACGACACTTTCAATGGCGCTAGTGACGCCAACACTATTTTCTACGGTGATGCCGGTCGCAGCATGTCTGGCCATGCTCAGGGTGGCGACGACCATTACACAGACTTTGGTGGCACGATTCAGACCAAAACCTTCTTTGGCGACGCGAGCCTACATATGTCCGACTTTGCTAAGGGCGGCGACGACACCTTCACGAGCGTGGGTGGGTTCGTGATAAGTTTCTATGGTGACGCGGCCGGCATCATGTCCGACTCTGCTAGCGGGGGCGATGACGTGGCCGTGCTGCAAGGCACCCATAATTTCGCCTATGGCGACGCTGGCGCGATGGCCGGCAATGCTGTGGGCGGCAATGATATCCTAACCGGCGGCAATAAGAGCTCTGGTCCTGATGTTCAAAGCGAGTTGTATGGCGACACATTCGCTATGTCCGGGTCCGCCGCGGGCGGCAACGATATTCTTACCGGTGGCCTCAACAGCGGAAGCGGCCAGGTCCGTAATTTCCTGTGCGGCGACGCTCTGCAGATGTCCGGTTCGGCCAGGGGCGGAAACGATACCCTGTACGCCGGGACCGCGGCACCCGGCTGCACCGTCATCAACGACATGTGGGGTGACGGGCAACTGAGCGAACTGGCTCAGGGCGGCAGAGATCAATTCATATTCAAGGACGATGTTTCAATGACGGTCGGAACCCAAAACACCATCTACGATTTCAGCCAGACCCAAGACGACACCATTGTATTTAGTGGCGTGGAGGGCGTGCAATCGTTCGATGATCTCACAATTGCGCAAAGTGGAACCGACACCATCATTACCGCAGGACTCGATCAAGTTACTCTCGCAAACTTTACAAGCCCGCTGACGACGGGTGACTTTTTGTTTGTCTGAAAGCGAAGCTCTTATCGCATTCGAAGAGGGGGAATGCGTGAGAATTCGTTGAGCATCGTCGCGCGGCCGGTCGCCCCAATAATGCTCGACCGGCCGATCGACAATCCAAGCCGCAGTCATGGATCAGGCGGCCAGGAATCTCTCGGTCAAACGAGCCCAGAGCGCTGCGCCGACGGTCAGATTGCCGTCGTTGAAATCATATTTCGAGCTGTGCAGGATGGCTGAATCCTCGCCGTTTCCGAGGCGCAGAAAGCAACCGGGTTTGTGTTCGAGGAAATAAGAAAAGTCTTCGCTGCCGGGGATCAACGGGCAGACGGACACCTTGTCCTGACCGACGAGTTCGACAGCGATGTCTGTCGCAAAGGACGTCTCGCGCTCGGAATTGACCACCACCGGGTAGCCGCGCTCGTAATCGATCTCGACCGTTGCGCCATGCGCCTGCGCCACAAGTGCTGCGATATTGCGAATACGCTGCTCGAGCGTGTCGCGGATCTCGGCCGAGAAGGAGCGGACGCTCAACGTGATTTCGGCGTGTTCCGGAATGACGTTGGAGGCCGTGCCTCCGTGAATCGTGCCGACGGTGACGACAGCGGTCTCGATCGGGTTGACGTTGCGCGACACAACCGTCTGCAGGGTCATGACGATGTTGGCGGCAGCGACGATCGGGTCGACCGTCAGGTGCGGACGCGAGGCGTGGCCGCCACGCCCGGCGATCCTGATGGTGACGGTATCGCTCGCCGCCATCAGCGGCCCGGCGCGCATCAGGAACGAACCCGTCGGCGCGCCCGGGTGGTTGTGCAGCCCGAATATCGCATCGCAGGGAAAGCGCTCGAACAGGCCGTCGGCGATCATCGCCTGCGCCCCGCTTCCCTTGCCGGCTTCCTCGGCCGGCTGGAAGATGAGGTTCACCGTGCCGTTGAAATGCCGTGTGCGCGCCAGGTATTCGGCGGCGCCGAGCAGCATCGTGGTGTGGCCGTCATGACCGCAGGCGTGCATCTTGCCGCTGGCCTGGCTGCCATAAGGGAGATTGGTAGCTTCGGTGATCGGCAGGGCGTCCATGTCGGCACGGATGGCGATGCTGCGGCCGCTGCCCTGGCGCAGGCGACCGACGACACCGAGCCCGCCGACATTGCGCGTCACCTCATAGCCCCAGCTTTCGAGCCGTTCGGCAACGTATGCAGCCGTTTCGTGCTCCTGGAATGAAAGCTCGGGATGCGCGTGCAGGTGCTGGCGGGCCGCTGCAAGCTCGGCGGCCTTGTCGGCGAAGTCGGAAATATCGGCGAACTGGTTGGAGGTCTTTGGCATGGAAGGTCCTTTGCCGGCCGAGCAGGTGCCGCGCCGGCTTTGCTTTTAGATGAAACGGCTCAAGAAAGCCCGCGTGCGCGGGTGCCTGGGTTTGGCGAGAACCTCGTCCGGAGGCCCGGCCTCGATCACATTACCGTCGTCCATGAACACCACCCGATCCGCCGCTTCGCGGGCGAAGCCGATCTCATGCGTGACCACGATCATGGTCAAGCCCTGCCTGGCGAGATCGCGCATGGTGGCGAGCACCTCTCCGACCAGCTCCGGATCGAGCGCCGAGGTCGGCTCGTCGAAGAGCATCAATTTCGGGCGGATGGCGAGCGCACGCGCGATGGCGACGCGCTGCTGCTGGCCTCCTGAAAGCTGGCGCGGATAGGCGTCGATCTTGTCGGCAAGACCGACACGGGTCAGCAGTTCGCGGGCGTAGCCGATCGCCTCCTTGCGGTTCTCCCGGTGAACGCCGACCGGAGCCTCGATGACGTTCTGCAGGGTCGTCATGTGCGGATAGAGATTGAACTGCTGGAACACCATGCCGATCTTGCGCCGCTGCGCGGCGATCGCGCGGTCGGAAAGTTTGTCGAGGCGGCCGTCGTGCAACCGGTAACCGATCTGCTCGCCGTCCACCTCGATCGACCCCTGGTCGATCGCCTCGAGATGATTGATGCATCGCAGGAAGGTCGACTTTCCGGAGCCGGACGGTCCGAGAATGACCACCACCTCGCCAGGCGCGACGTCCAGATCAATGCCCTTCAGCACCTCGAGCGGGCCGAAGGCCTTGTGAACGTTGCGCGCCCGGACCAGGGGCGTGTCATGCGCGCTCATTGGCGGCCTCCAGGGTGGCGGTCGCCGTCTTCTCGCGCGCACCGCGATCGCCGCGGCTGTAGTGGCGTTCGATCGCGCCTTGCGCGACATTGAGGACCGAGGTGATCAGCAGGTACCACAGCACTGCAACCATCAGCAGCGGAATGATTTCGAAGGTGCGGTTGTAGATCGACTGCACCGAGTAGAGCAGGTCGGCCATGGCGATGACGCTGACAAGCGACGTTGCCTTGATCATGCTGATCAGCTGATTGCCGGTCGGCGGCACGATCGACCGCATCGCCTGCGGGATGATGATGCGCCGCAAGGCCCGCGCGCGGGCCATGCCGAAGGCTTCAGCCGTTTCGGCCTGTCCCTTGTCCACCGACAGCAGCCCGCCACGGATGATCTCGGCCATGTAGGCGGCCTCGTTCAGCGCCAGACCAAGAACGGCGGCGGTCAACGGCGTGATCAGGTCGTTGGTGTTCCAGCTGGCGAAGCCGATGGAAATGCGCGGAAACAGCGTCGAAAGGTTGTACCACAGGATCAATTGCACCAGCAGCGGCGTTCCCCGGAAGAACCAGATGAACAGGCCGGAGAGAAGGGATGCCAGCCTGTCGCTCGACATGCGCGCGATGGCGAGCAGCAGGCCGAGCACGATGCCCAGGATCATTGCCACGACCGTCAGGCCGAGCGTCACCGAAAGCCCCTGCATGACCGTCGGATCGAAGAAATACTGGGCGACCACCGGCCAGCCGAAATTCGGGTTGACTGCAACGATATAGGCGAAGCCGGCCGCCACGGCGACGGTGAACGCCCAGAGCGCCAGCCGGACGAGCGGAAACGGCCGGTGGGCTCGTTTGACGTCGCGCAGCGCGTCGTCGGGACGTCGCGGCAGCCCGGCCGCGTAGGCAGCGGTGGCATCGGTCATGGCAGCCTCTACTGGCCCTGGTTGATGCCTGGCGCGTCGATCATGTTCTTCTCGAGGCCCCACTTCTTCATGACCGCGGCGTAGGTGCCGTTCTTCATCAGGATCTTGAACGCGTCGAGCAGCACGCCGCCCAGCGGCGAGCCCTTCTTGACGACGGCGCCTTGATAGATGTCCTTGAAGCCGTTGGCCTGGCCGACCCCGGCGAGTTCCAGCTGGCCCTTCGCCTGCTCGACGAAATAGGTCAGCGGCGCCTGCGAGGAGAAGAATGCGTCGGAGCGTTTCGACCGGACGGCCAGTATCGAGCTCGGCTGGTCGGTGAAGGATTGCACCTCGACGGCCGGCTTGTCGCCCTCGGTGCATTTCTGCGCCTGCTGCTTGATGACCTTTTCGGCCGAGCCACCCGACATGACGGCGATGCGCTTGCCGCACGCGGTGTCGAGCGAGGTGATGCCTTGCGGGTTGCCCTTCTCGACGGCGAAGACGACGTATTCGCGCACCCAATCGATGAAGTCGTTGGACTTCTGGCGATCGGGATAGTCGCCGACAGGACCCATCGCGAACTGATAACGGCCGGCATTGATGCCGCTCAGCAAAGCCGGCAGGCCGGCGACCGAGGCATGATCGATCTTGACGCCGAGCAGCTGGCCGATGGCATCGGAAATGTCCCTGGTCGCCCCCGACAGTTCGGTGCCGGTGACGATCTCATAGGGCGGGAACGAGCCGTTGTTGACGGCTGTGATCTTTCCCGCCGTGCGGATCTCTTCCGGGAGCCGGGCCCGCAAATCCTCGTTCACCGATTGCTTCTGGATATCCTGGGCAAAGCTGGCCTGCGCCAGCATGGTGACGAGCGAGGCGAATATGAAGCTGATTGTCCTCATGGCATTCTCCTTCGTGTTCTTCGTTGTGCGTTGTCAGGCTGCGGTGGCCCGCGATCTGGCCTCGAAAGGAAACAAGGCTTCGGCGGAAATCGGTTCCGCCAGGATGCCCTGGGCATGGAGCTCGGTGACGAAATCCTCGATCATGCGCCGGTTGGCCGGCAGGCCGCTGGCGTTCCAGGAGGCAGGCAGGTCGCGCCCCGCATGAACCAGCTCCTCGAGGATCCAGGGCGAGGTATCGGCATATTTTCGGCGCTTTGCCGTCCAGACGCGCTGGCTTTCGTCGATCAGCCTGGCGAGTTCCTGCGGCAGCCAGGGGTGCTCCCTGGCCACTGCCGCCTTGACGGCGACCAGATGCATGCCCGGGACATAACCGACGTCGGCGAAATAGGCGCGTTCGGCCGCGCGAAAATCGCGCAGCACTTGCCGGAAGCCGGAAGCCGGGCCGAAAAAGCCGTCCGGCATGAAGGGCGTGAAAACGGCGTCGAGCTCGCCTTGCGACAGCAGCTCCATCATCGGGCGCTCGCCTGGTGCTGCTTCGATGCGCCCCGGCCTGCCGAATCCGTCGAGGCGGTCGGCGATCGGGTGCTCCGATGTCAGCCTGCCGACGAACCAATAGGCATCCTCGACGCCGACGCTTGCCCGGCGAAGTGCCGCGCGCGTCCATGTGTTGCCGGAATCGCGCCAGCCGGTCACGCCGATGCGTTTGCCGGCAAGGTCGGAAAGCCGTTCCAGCGGGCTGGCCTCGACCGTTATGATGCAGCGATGGCGAAAGCCGCGCATGATGAAGCACGGTATTCCAACCACCGTATCCCTGCCCGAAGCCATGGCCGACACATAACGGCTGAACGAGACCTCCGCCGCATCGTAGTTCGGATCGGTGCCGAGGTCCGGAATGAGCGTGGCGACGCGATCAACCTTCACCGACAAGCGGCTCGAAGTGACGTCACCCAGCACCAAAGGGGTGAGATAGTCCCAATCGCGGGTGGCTATAGTGATGGAGACGGGCATCGGCATGAACTTCAAGACTATGTTTGACCGGCGATTGGTAAATGTTTATTTTTGGCCGATCAAATGTTATTATGTTATTGAACATTAGCTTTAACGGTTGGGTGCCGATGGATTTCGATGCAGGATGGTTCGCCGAGCGCCTTGGCGACCGCACGATGCGTGGCATCGCACGCGAGACCAGTGCGCTGATCAGAAGCGGCGCGCTGCCTGTCGGCGCAAAGCTTCCGCCGGTGCGCGATCTGGCCTATGTGCTTGGCGTCAGCCCGGCGACGGTCTCGCAGGCGTGGAGCGAGTTGCGGCGCTACAAGATCATCGGCGGCCGCGGACGCAACGGCACCTGGATCATGGGCAACCGCTTTGCCGCCCGGCCCGAGCGCCACATGAGCGGCGGCAATTACGGACAGGATGTTCTGAACCTGGCGATCGCGGAGCCCGATGTGAGGCTCTTGCCGCCGCTCGACATCGCGCTGGCGCATGGTGCGCGCGCCGAAAAGCTCAACAGCTACGAGCGGGTGCGCATCCTGCCCGAGCTGGAGGCGGCAGTGCGCCCGTCATGGCCGTACGATCCCGGCGCGTTCCTGGCCACCAATGGCGGTTACAACGCCATCTACACCTTGCTGCATGCGCTGGTCCCGCCGGGAGCGCCGGTGGCCATCGAGAACCCGACGGCGCTTCGCCTGCTCGACATCCTCGAGGATCTCGATGTGCCGATCATCCCGGTAGACTGCGACAGCGACGGTCCCTTGCCGGATGCACTTGCCAACGCTCTGCGGCAGCGGCCCGTCGCGTTCCTGTTCCAGCCGCGCGTCCATTCGGTGACCGGCGCCTGCATGTCGTCGGCGCGGCTGGAAGTCATCGGCGACCTGCTCGCCGGCACCGACGTGCTGATTGTCGAAGATGACGGCGTCGGCGATATTGCCTCGGCGCCGCGCATTTCGCTTGGCCGGCGTTTTCCCGATCGCGTCGTCCATATCCTGTCCTATTCCAAGACCCACGGCCCGGATTTGCGGCTCGCCGTGCTGTCCGGATCGGCGACGATCGTCGAGCAGATCCAGTCCTACCGCAGCTTCAGCTCGGGATGGACCAGCCGCATCCTGCAGGCAGCCACCGCCTGGCTGCTGCAAGACCCGGCCACGGCCGCCCTGGTGGAGCAGGCGAAGGAGGTATACCGCGGCCGTCGCGAACGGCTCGCCGGCGAACTGGCCAAACGCAATGTCGATATCGACGCCGGACACGGTCTCAGCGTCCTCATTCCGGTTGCTTCGGAACCTTACGCAATGGTCACGCTGGCCGCCCACGGCATCGCGGTCCATGCCGGAGCGAAGTTTTCGACCGGAAAAACGAACGCTGTCCGCGTCGCGACCAGCATTCTGGACGAGGAGCACCTCGAGCACGTCGCAAATTCCCTGGCGCTGGCAGCCGACCCGGCGCGGGAAGTTGTCTGAGGCAAGTCAATCGCCGTTCGGACTGCTACTCCGCCGCCACGCCCTTCATCTCGAGATAGCTTTCCATCGAATCGTCCATCGCCTGCAGCCACGGCGTATGATGCAGCGGCGCCATCGTGCCGGTCATCAGCGAGCGGTAGGCATGGTCGCGGAAGCCCATAATGTCTTGCGCCTTGTGGTGCTCCCACTCCATGAAGGTCTGATTGACAGCCTCGACATCGAAGCCGGGATAGTCGGTCTGCTCCATCAGCTCCCTGGTGTAGTCGCCCTGGAACCAGATCATCTGCTCGGCGTCTTCAAGCGTTTCCTCGCGTGCCCGCCATTTCCGGCCGTGCTCGGCCATGGCTTGGGCCGAGGGCAGATTGATGCGGCCCATGATGACGTCGCGGGCGAACCAGGCCTGCGCGTCGAACATGTTGAAGGTGTAGAACTGGTCCTGCATGCCGATATAGGACAGCTTCGGGTTTTTCTCCCAGACGACGCCCTCGTAGAGCCCGTCCGGCCACATGCGGTTGGCGGTCTTCAGCTTCAAATCCTCGGTGAGGAACGGGAAGGAATGGAGGTAACCGGTGCACAGGATGATGGCGTCGACGTCTTTGGTGCTGCCGTCCTTGAAATGCGCCGTCTTGCCGACGACCTTCTGCAGAAGCGGCACTTCCTTCCAGTTCTCCGGCCATTTGAAGCCCATCGGCTTCGAGCGGTAGCTGGAGGTGATCGATCTGGCGCCGTATTTGTAGCATTGCGAGCCGATGTCCTCGGCTGAATAGGAGCGGCCGATTATCAAAATGTCCTTGCCCTTGAATTCCATGGCGTCGCGGAAATCGTGGCTGTGCAGGATACGGCCGTTGAAGGTCGAAAAGCCCTCGAAATAGGGAACGTTGGGCACGGAGAAATGGCCCGAGGCGACGACGACATGGTCGAACTCTTCCGAGTAGGTGACGTCGCTGGTGCGGTCATGCGCGGTGACGGTGAATTTTTTTGTCGTTTCGGAGAAGGTGACCATGCGCACCGGACTGTTGAAGCGCACCCATTGGCGCACGCCGGATTTTTCGACGCGGCCCTTGATGTAGTCCCACAGCACGGCGCGCGGCGGATAGGAGCCGATCGGCCGGCCGAAATGCTCCTCGAAGGTGTAGTCGGCGAATTCGAGGCATTCCTTCGGGCCGTTCGACCAGAGGTAACGGTACATCGAGCCGTGCACCGGGTCGCCATGCTCGTCGAGGCCGGTGCGCCAGGTGTAGTTCCACAGGCCGCCCCAGTCGGACTGCTTTTCGAAGCAGACGATCTCGGGAATGTCGGCGCCTTTGTCGGCAGCCGACTTGAAGGCCCTGAGCTGGGCCATGCCGGACGGCCCGGCTCCGATGACGGCAACACGATCTTTCATTGCGGGCCTCCCGATCTCATTTCCCTAACGAAACAAATTTCACTGACAGGACAGTAATTGCCCCTTCGATGCTGTCAACAGGGCTTGTCGCGAAACCGCGTTTCGCCCAGCTGGATTTCCAAGCGACGCAGTAGCTCGGGCGAAATCCGGACATTGCGCAATTCGACACGGGTGGCTTGCCGTGGCAGTTGCGCTTCTGTATCGGCACCGAATATGTTCACCGTGAGTGAAATGAATCGGCAAGGTCCGGGGTGGCAACATGGCGAAAAAAGCATCCAATCTGAAGCCCGCTGCGGCCGTCGTCGCCGCCAAAGCCAAGCCGTCGGTCGCTGCAATCGATCCGCGCAAGATACGCGCACCGCTCACCCAGAACCCGCACGCCATTCGCGACACCCGCGAAAAAGTCCTGGAGGTCGCGATCGGCCGCGAGGTGCGGGCCTTCCGCAAGAAGCTCGGCATCACCGTCGCCGATCTGGCTGCCGCCACCGACATTTCGCTTGGCATGCTGTCGAAGATCGAGAACGGCATCACCTCGCCATCGCTGACCACGTTGCAGGCGCTGTCGCGGGCGCTCGGCGTTCCCGTCACCGCCTTCTTCCGCCGCTTCGAGGAAGAGCGCAGTGCCGTCTTCGTCAAGGCCGGCGAAGGCCTCGACGTCGAACGCCGCGGCACGCGCGCCGGCCACCAGTACAATCTGCTCGGCCATATCGGCTCCAACACCAGCGGCGTCGTCGTCGAACCCTATCTGATCACGCTGACCGAGGATTCCGACGTGTTCCCGACCTTCCAGCATGAAGGCATGGAATTCCTCTATATGCTCGAGGGCGAGGTGGTTTACCGGCACGGCAGCAATCTCTACCCGATGAGGCCTGGCGACAGCCTGTTCTTCGACGCCGATGCGCCGCACGGACCGGAAGTGCTGAGCGTCCTGCCGATGCGGTATTTGTCGATCATCTGTTATCCGCAGAGCAGCGCGGGGTGAGCCGGAGATGAGGGCGCGCAAGCAATCCTGGATCGCTGCACTCCACGGCCACGGTAACGGCATGGATCCTAGGGTCTCCGCTACGTCGTAGCGGAGACCCTAGGATCCATATGTGGACGGCGCCCTGCCTGCAACGGTTGTTTTGCGTCGTTTTCGATCGCTTGCGTCCATATGTCCGGC
>NZ_JAMYOE010000034.1:0-63967 GCF_040319695.1 Mesorhizobium sp. M0898
CCGGCCCTTCGCCCGCCGGGCGCCAGGGCCCTGGACCCGCCGGGCGAGAGTGGGGATGGGCCACGGCCCGTCCGCCTCTAGGGCAGTAGGGCAGTAGGTGTCTATTCAGCCGACAGCTTGCGGATCAGAAGCCGCAAGAGCTTTCCTACGCTCTCGCTGTGGGGCATCAATGACTCGACCGCCTCGCGAGCGGTAATTCCAACCCTTTGCGCGATTAAAAGGTGTGTCTCCAGTTCCTTGAGTGATCCCTGGGCGATCCTGAGAAACTGCTGGTAGGAAGCTCGGCTTTCTCGGCCGTAACCCTCGGCGATGTTGGCGGGCACCGACGTTGCTGCCCGACGCACCTGACCCGTCAGCCCGTAGATCTCGTCTTTCGGCCAAGTCCTTGTCACCTGGTAGATTGCAACTGTTAGGTCCATGGCTTGCTGCCAAACGATCAGATCCCTGTACGATGCGATCTTGTCCGTCATCCTTGCCCTACTGCCCTACTGCCATATTGACCTACTCCCCTACTCCCCTACTACACATTCAGCAGCAAATACTCCCTCTCCCACGGGCTGATCACTTCCATGAAGGTTTCGAATTCCGCTCGCTTGATCGCCGCATAGGTGGCGGCAAATGACTTGCCGAGCAGCGCGCCGAGTTCTTCGTCTGCCTCGAACAGGTCGACGGCTTCGAGCAGGCTGCGCGGCAGGTCGATCTGGTCCTCGTTGGCGGTCGTCAGAACCGGCGGCTCGGCCTTGATCTTGTTGGTCATGCCGATCAGTCCGCAGGCAAGCGATGCCGCCAGCGCCAGATAGGGGTTGGCGTCGGAGGAGGGGATGCGGTTTTCGACGCGCCGCGCCGCCGGGTCGGAGCGGGGCACGCGGAAGGCCGTGGTGCGGTTGTCGTAGCCCCATTTGTTGTTGACCGGCGCCGAGGCCGACTGCGTCAGCCGCCGGTAGGAATTGACATAGGGCGCAAACATTACCAGCGCGTTGGGCACATGTTTCTGCATGCCGCCGATGAAGTGGAAGAAGGCGTCGGTCTCCGAGCCGTCCTCCGCCGAAAAGACGTTCTTGCCGGTCTTCTTGTCGATGATCGACTGATGGATATGCATGGCCGAACCGGGCTGCCCTTGGATCGGCTTGGCCATAAACGTGGCGTAGATCTCGTGCTTGAGCGCCGCCTCGCGGATGGTTCGCTTGAACATGAACACCTGATCGGCGAGCTCGATCGGATCGCCGTGACGCAGATTGATTTCGAGCTGGCCGGCGCCCTCCTCGTGGATCAGCGTGTCGATCTCCAGGCCCTGGCTTTCGGAGAAATGGTAGATGTCGTCGATCAATTCGTCGAATTCGTTAACCCCGGCGATCGAATAGCCGGCGCCGCCGCCGATCGGCCGCCCCGATCGACCTACCGGCGGGGTCAGCGGATAGTCCGGATCGGGGTTCTTGCGCACCAGGTAGAACTCGATCTCGGGTGCCACGACCGGCCTCAGTCCACGCTTGTCATAGGCGGCAAGCACGCGCTTCAGCACGTTGCGCGGCGTGAACTCGACCGAGCGGCCGTCCTGATGGACAAGGTCGCAGATAACCGCCGCAGTAGGGTCCTCCTCCCACGGCACCACCGTCAGCGTCGAGAGGTCAGGCATCAGCTTGAGGTCGCCGTCGTCCTCCGGATAGTGGAAGCCGTTGCCGTCCTCCGGATAGCCGCCGGAAATCGTTGTCATGAACACCGCCGAAGGCAGCGCCAGCGAGGTGTTGGAGGTGAACTTCTTCGATGGCATCATCTTGCCGCGCGCAACCCCGGCCTGGTCGGGTGTGATGCATTCGATATCTTCGATGCCGCGCCATTCCAGCCAGGCGCTGACTTCCTTCCAGTTCTTGACGCCACGTTGGTTTTTCACGAAGGCAGGCGTGCGGGCGCGTCCTCCGCGGCTCGACGGACGGACTTCCTTTTTTGCAGGCGGCATCAATCACCAGATTTGTTGCAGATTGTGGAGTATAGCCGTTGCCGGCGACGAAAGGGAAGGGGAGCCGGCTGGCGTCCGCCTCGACTAGCCGGGGAAACACAACGACTTCCGGATAAAAACATCCTGGTCTAGGGTCGGCGTCCCGCAACGCCGCAATTGAAGACGTCGAATGCAACACAGCCGCAAACTGACAACGATCGGCTTCGATGCCGACGACACGCTGTGGCAGAACGAACAGTTCTTCCGCATGACCGAGCAGCGCCTCTCCGCGCTGCTCGCCGACCACGCCGAGGAGGATCGGATTTCGGCAAGATTGCTGGAGGCCGAGAAGCGCAACCTCGCGGTCTACGGCTTCGGCATCAAGGGATTTACGCTGTCGATGATCGAGACGGCGATCGAGGTCACCGAAGGCCAGGTGCCTGCCTCAACCATTGCTGAAATTCTCGCCGCGGGCCGCGAGATGCTCAGCCATCCGATCGAGCCGCTTCCCCATGCGCGCGAGACCGTGGAAAAGCTGGCCGGCGCTTACCGCCTGGTGCTGATCACCAAGGGTGACCTGTTCGACCAGGAACGCAAGCTCGCGCAATCCGGCCTTGGCGAGCTGTTTGATGCCGTCGAGATCGTCAGCGACAAGAGCGCGGCCACCTATACCCGCATCTTCAGCCGCCACGGCGACGGCCCGGAAAAGGGCATGATGGTCGGCAACTCGCTCAAGTCGGACGTCGTGCCGGCCATCGAAGCCGGCAGTTGGGGCATCCACGTTCCGCATGAGCTCACCTGGGTGCTGGAACATGTCGAGCCGCCGGTCTCGGCACCGCGCTTTCGCCAGATAGCCAATCTCGGTGAACTGCCGGGCTTGATCGAGCATATTGGCGAGATTGATTGATCAGGTCTGCAGCCGAGGCATCGCGGTAGGCGTCAGGTGCGGCCGACCCCGACCAGCCGGTCGATCACCGGCTGCAGCCGTTCGGTGGTGATCGGCTTGACGACCACTGCATCGATGACGCTGGACAGGCCCAGGCTCTCCGGCGTGCCGGTCTTGACGGAAAGCAGGATCACCGACGGAAGCGATCTGCCTGACGCCCTTCGCAGTGCATCGATACCCGACAGCAAGGCGTCGCAGTCCCCATTCTCCGCACCGCCGTCGAGAACGACAGTGCCGGGAATCAGCGCATGCAAGGCCTTTGCCGCGGTTTCGGGAGTTTCCGAGATCGGTTTGAGGCCGGACCGCTCGACGATCTTTGAAACCACGACGCGGTTGATCGGTGATTTTCCGACCACCAGCACCCGCGAGAAATCCGGGAGCATCCGCGTCTCCATGTCCCGGCTGACGAAAGGCAGCTGTTTTGCAGTCTCGATATCGCGATTCGCTGGGCACATGGCGGGGCAGGCCGTTGTTCAATGTTTCAATGCAGGGTTGAAATTCGAGAGGTAATTGGCGTGAGATAACTGCTCATGTCAAGCTCAAATGGCGTATCAGGAGAATATCTCAAGAAACATTAAAATTAAAATTAAGTGCTTTTCTTTGCCGCCGCCCGAAGAAGAAGTTGCCACCACAACCGGGCAGGCTCAGCTAAGTTTGGCTTTGCAGCGCGAACGCACCAACTACGCAGCCGTAGCCGGGTTGACGTAAGGTTGGACGAAGGCGAGTCAGGCCTATCGCGAGCTTGTCGTATCGCCTCGCCGGACTACCCTTCCTCGTTGGCTAAGCACGTCTCTTTGACCGACGGGAGATGACGATGGAACTCGTGACTCACAAGAAATTCAAAAATGGCCGGTTGATGCCATGGGGAAAGGGTACGGCCGTTACCGGCGCAAAGGGGTTTGTCTACCTTTCCGGAAACACCGCGACGGCCGAGGACTACGATCCGATCGGCAAAAGCGGCGGCGGCGCGGTCGGCGGTGCGGCCGCGCAGTGGCGCGCAATTCTCACCAACATCAAATCAGATCTGGAGGAGCTTGGCACTGCGCTCGAGCATCTCATCAGGCTGACCTTCTTTGTTAAGGGGCCATTTCCCGATGGCGGCGTTCTGAGCTCTCCCAATTTTCGCCTGGACGTCTTGGACGAATTCTTTGCCGAGCACTGCCCGAAGCACTGCAGCTACAACAACCCGCCGCCCTCGGAAGTTATCGGCGTTGCAGCGCTTGCCCAGCCTGATCTTGTTATTGAAATCGTTGCACTAGCGGCTCTGCCGGACTAGGCAGAGCCGCGGCGTGCGGGGTGCGATAACATGCGCTCAAAAAACGCGCGGTGCGGTAGAATTCATCAGTCGTGGCTCCGTTGCGTGACGATGACCGGGATCAGCAGATCGCCCCAGTTGCCGTCGCCGCCATGGTGCCGTGCCGAGCGCACCAGTTCGACCGAGACGCCGGCCTCGACCGCCTTCATCACCGACTGATTGAGCCTGTGCAGATCGTTCGCCAGCATGCGGATGGTCGCCTGCTGGTCGACATTCATGCTGGTGGCCTGCTCTTCGGCCCGTTCCTTGACGCGGCTTATCGATGCCATTGGTCTTCTCCCTGTGCTGCCATGCCTGTTGTGTTGCCATGCCCGCTTGGGCGTTCCCTCTGTTTGTCTGCTGTTCCGCTATTCCGCCGCCGGCCTGAACTGGGCGTGCTCGGTCGATCCATGCATGGCCGTGGTCGAAGAACGGCCACCGGTGATCGCCATCGAGACGGCGTCGAAATAGCCGGTGCCGACCTCGCGCTGGTGCTTGGTGGCGGTGTAGCCATTGGCTTCCGCGGCGAATTCCGCCTCCTGCAGTTCCGAATAGGCTGCCATCTGCCGCTCCTTGTAGCCGCGAGCGAGCTCGAACATGCCGAAATTGAGCTGGTGGAAGCCGGCCAGCGTAATGAACTGGAACTTGTAGCCCATGGCGCCGAGTTCCTTCTGGAACTTCGCTATCGTCGCGTCGTCGAGATTCTTCTTCCAGTTGAAAGACGGCGAGCAATTATAGGCAAGCAGCTTGCCTGGATGATGCTTGCGCACACCCTCGGCAAACGTCCTGGCCTGCGCCAGATCTGGCCTGGAAGTCTCACACCAGATCAGGTCCGCATAGGGCGCATAGGCGACGGCGCGGGCGATGCAGGGCTCGATGCCGTTGCTGACATGGTAGAAGCCCTCCGCAGTGCGGCCGGCGCCATAATCGACGAAAGGCCGGTCGCGTTCGTCGATGTCGGAGGTCAAGAGCTTCGCCGCTTCAGCGTCGGTGCGCGCCACGACCAGCGTCGGCGTGCCCATGACGTCGGCGGCAAGGCGCGCCGCGTTGAGGTTGCGGATGTGTGCGGCGGTCGGGATCAGTACCTTGCCGCCGAGATGGCCGCATTTCTTCTCCGAAGCCAGCTGGTCCTCGTAATGGACGCCGGCCGCACCCGCCTCGATGAACGCCTTCATGATCTCGAAGGCGTTGAGCGGCCCGCCGAAGCCGGCTTCCGCGTCGGCGACGATCGGCGCGAACCAGGTGTCGACCGACAGCCCGTTGCCTTCCGAAGTCTCGATCTGGTCGGCGCGCTGTAAGGTGCGGTTTATGCGCTTGACCAGTTCGGGCGCGGCATTTGCGGGATAAAGCGACTGGTCCGGGTACATGGCGGAAGCGGTGTTGGCATCGGCGGCGACCTGCCATCCTGACAGATAGATCGCTTTCAGCCCGGCCCGCACCTGCTGCATCGCCTGGTTGCCCGACATGGCACCCAGCGCGTTGACGAAATCCTCTTCATGGATGAGCTGCCACAGCCGGTTTGCCCCCATTTCGGCGAGGCTCTGCCGGATCTGCACCGAGCCGCGCAGCCGCTTCACGTCGTCCGGCGAATAGGGCCTTTCGATGCCATCAAAGCGGCCTTGCGGCGCCGACGGGACGAGGTTGTAAAAGTCGGTCATTGATCACTCCAGGCGGTTTTGATGCCGGTTTAGGAAGGCGTCGCAGAGGGAAAATATGTGCGCCATATGTGTGACACCATTTACACGTCGGCACGACGCAAGCGAGGCAAACCTCCAGGTTAGCCAGAAAATAAGAGAAAACCTGTGTTGTGTTTGACGGATGAGAGCTGTAAATTTGTCATGATTGTAAAACGCCGCCATGCCATCAGCGGATGTAAATTTCTGTCAAGGGCAGTCGATTGGCCGACCACAAAATCTTTGCCGGGCCGCGCATTCGTCGCATCCGCAACGCCAAGGGGCTGACCCAGACGGCGATGGCCGAAGGGCTCGGCATCTCGCCGTCCTATCTCAATCTCATCGAGCGCAACCAGCGGCCGCTGACGGTGCAACTGATCCTGAGGCTGGCAACCGTCTACAAGGTCGACCCACATGAATTGCAGGGCGAGGCGAGGGGGTCGGTCGCCGATTTGAAGGAAGTGTTTTCAGATCCGTTGCTGGCCGGCGAACTGCCGGGCGACCAGGAACTCATCGAGCTTGCCGAGGCGGCGCCCAACGCTTCCACCGCTGTCATAAAGCTGTTTCGCGCCTATCGCGAGCAGGCCGAGCGATTGTCGGATATCAACGAGCTGCTCGCGCGTGAGGGCAAGGCCACCGCCCTCTCCGGTGCCAGGCTACCGATCGACGAGGTGCATGAGATTTTCGAACGCCGGCCGAACCATTTTGCCGCGCTCGAAGAGGAAGCCGAGGCATTCACGTCGGTGCTCGATCCCGGCGACGATCTGTTCAGTGCGTTGAAGGCCTGGCTGCGGCGTGAATTCGGCATCGTCGTCAAGGTACTGCCGGTCGCCACGATGCCCAACTGGCGGCGTCGCTATGACCGTCACTCGCAGCGCCTGTTCCTGTCCGAGCGGCTGTCGCCATTCGATCAAGTGCGCGAGGTGGCGATGGAGGCCTGCCTGATCCGCATGAGCGTCGCTGTCGCCGCCGAGATCCAGGTGCTGAAGCTGACCACGGACGAAGCCCGCCGGCTGGCGCGTTTCGAGCTCGGCCGCTATGCCGCGCACGCTCTGATGATGCCTTATCAACCTTTTCGCGCCGCTGCGGTCCGTGCCCGCTATGACATCGACATGTTGCGGTCGCGCTTCGGCGTCTCTTTCGAGCAGGCGGCGAACCGGCTGACCACGCTGCAGCGGCCGGGTGCGTCGGGTGTGCCGTTCTTCATGCTCGAGGTCGACAGTGCCGGCAATCGGTTCCGCAAGGCGGGCAGCCACGGCTTTCCGCAAAGCCGCTTCGGCGGCGGCTGTCCGAAGCTGCCGGTCCATGCCGCCTTCGCCCAGCCCGGCCAGATCCTGGTCGAGGCAGTGGAAATGCCCGACGGTGCGGCGTTCCTCTGCATGGCCCGCACGCTCGAAGGGCCGCAGGGCTCGTTTGCCGAGCGCCCGCGGCGCACGGCGCTGTTGCTCGGCTGCGACATCGGTTTTCGCGACGAGGTCGTCTATGGAGCGGCATTGCCGGGGCCGGCCGCCATCGGCAAGACCGGACAGAGCGCCGCTGCGCTGGCGACGCCGGTCGGCCCTGCCTGCCGGCTGTGCGAACGCATCGGCTGCCTCGCCCGCGCCGAGCCACCCGTTACACGTCCGCTCGGCCTCGACGAGATGGTCACGGGACTGTCGGCGTTCGATTTCCAGTGATTCGGCTCCAGCAATATTGCGGCTGAATCTTCGACCAAAGGACCTCATCTGTTCCTGCGGCGGCAACCAGTAAGCTGGTTCGCGGTTGCCGGCCAAAATATTGGTTCAGCCAAAATATTGATTCAGCCGAATATTGATTCAGCATTGACGGTACGGTATCAAAAAAAAGAACTGCGCAACGGTCGGGGGATCAATCATGGGCAGGACAGTTTTTTGGCTTGGCTTGGCGCTCGCGTTTTCGGCCGATCCCGCATTGGCTGAAAAGTCCTCGGATTTCTTCAATTCCTATCAACACTACAATGATGCCGGCAAGGCGTTCCTGGACAAGATCGATCCGAAGACCGGCGCGATAAATCTTGCCGAAGGCATCCATCTCGACCTCAAGGACAAGTTCTATTTTCTGGACAAGAAGGACACGCTCTCCGTCCTCACCGAAGCCTGGGGCAATCCGCCCGACTCTGGTTCCGATGCCCTCGGCATGATCTTTCCAGTCTCCCATGATCCCATTGCCGACAACAATTGGGGGATAGAGCTGCGCTGGGAAAAGATCGGTTACGTCGACGACAGCGACGCCGCGTCCATCGATTACAATGAACTGCTGCGCAACATGCAGTCAGACACTCTGTCCGGCAACGATCAGAGGGTAAAGGATGGCTATGCGCCCATTACGCTGATCGGCTGGGCGTCGCCGCCGGTTTATGACGCGGCCCACAAGCGCCTGCACTGGGCCAAGGAGCTGCAATTTGGCAACGATGCCGCCCATACGCTCAACTACGACGTCCGTTTCCTTGGCAGGGAGGGCGTCTTCGTGATGAGCTATATCGCGACGGTGGAACAATTGCCGGAGATAAGGCAAAGCCTGGATGAGGTGCTTGGCCTCGCGGACTTCAATACCGGCAAGACATACGCCGATTTCGTGCCGGGCGTCGATACGGTTGCGGCGATTGGCGTCGGTGGCCTGATTGCCGGCAAGCTGGCGGCGAAAGCAGGTTTTCTGGTCGTGGCGCTGATCGCGCTGAAAAAGTTTGGCCTGCTCCTGCTGGTTCCGCTGGCCGGTCTCTGGCGTTTTATCCGCGGCAACAAGAGCACCTCGTAACGCATCATCGACAAGTCGCCTCGGATCATCGCCGGGCGAGGGGCGAGGCGCCCTCATCAGTGCGCCAAACGGAACATCGAACTGGATCACGCCCGGCCTTCTGCTTTGCGTTACGCGAATGAGGCACGTCTCTGTCGTCCATTGCACATCGTGCTGCTCCGAATTCGCCGACAGTCATACCCATGACCGATACCGCATCATCTCCGGTTGCCGCTTCGCCGATCGTGTCGCCGCAAGGCGAACGCGTCGGCTTCCTGCTGGTATTCCTGTCGGCGTTGATGTGGAGCTTCGGCGGCAGCATTGCGCGCTTCATCGACAACGCCGACAGCTGGACGGTGGTGTTCTGGCGCTCGGTCTGGGCCGCCGCCTTCCTGCTCTGCTTCATGGTCTGGCGCGATGGCTGGCGTGGCACGCTGAAGCTGTTTCGCGGCATGGGCCTGGCCGGCCTTGCGGTGGCGTTCTGCTTCGCCACGGCGTCGACCTCTTTCGTCGTGGCGCTTGCCTATACCACCGTCGCCAACATCCTGTTGATGCAGGCCGGCGTGCCGCTTCTGGCGGCGCTGTTTGCCTGGGCGCTGTTTCGCGAACGGGTGGCGGTGGCGACCTGGGTGGCGATCGCCGCCGTTATTGTCGGCGTCGCCATCATGGTGTCGGAATCGCTCGATGGCGCGGTGTCGCCAATCGGCGACGGGCTGGCGCTGCTCATCGCTGTCATGTTCTCGATCGCCACCGTCATCACGCGCCGCTTTGCCCATGTGCGCATGACGCCGGCGACCTGCCTCGGCACGATGCTGGCGGCCGCCTTTGCGGCATCGCAGGCGTCGGCGCTGGGCGTCTCCAGCCACGATATGGGCTTCCTCTTTGCCTTTGGCGTGATCAATCTGGGACTCGGTCTCGCCTTCTTCGCCACCGGTGCCCGGCTTGTTCCGGCCGCTGTGGCGGCGCTGCTCGGCACGTTCGAACCGATCCTTGGCCCGATCTGGGTCTGGCTCATTCATTCCGAGGTGCCGTCGGCGCGTACCATCGTCGGCGGTGCCGTCGTCGTCACCGCGCTCCTCGTCCATATCGGGCTCGAGTTCAAGCGCCAGACGCGGCCCGCGCGAGCGGGCGTCATCGGTGTGCCGTCACCTAATTGATGCAGTGCGCGCGTCAAAGCGAGATGAACCATTGACAACGTCGCAGCCGCGCGGGCAGGCTGCGATCACGGCAACAACAAGACAGGCGTATCTTGCCAAGTCTCCATGCCGGCCGCATCGAGGCCGGACAATATCGTCGTCTCCCTGCCCGCGCCGTAGCGAAAGCTTCCGACGGCGTCGGAACACCACCAACGCCACGCCAGGTCTTCGCTGTCGGCTCGCCGCCGAACCATAATGGCGCCGGCAATTCGCGCTTGTCGCCTGCCTGCAAGCCCAATACCTTGAAGCAAATGCCCAGCCGCGCGGACGCCGCGACGAGCTGGCGACGGAACACTCATCAAAGGAGAATAGCATGACCCGCAAAGCGCTCTGGCTTTCGGCGACTTCGGCGTTTCTGGCAGTTTTTACCTTTGGCGCGCATGCCGAGGATCGCGTCGTCAACGTCTTCAACTGGTCGGACTATATCGACAGTTCGATCATCGACGACTTCACCAAGGAAACCGGCATCAAGGTCGTCTACGACACTTTCGATTCCAACGAGATCCTGGAAACGAAACTGCTCGCCGGCGGCAGCGGCTACGATGTCGTCGTGCCCAGCGGCAATTTCCTTGCACGCCAGATCCAGGCGGGTGTGTTCCAGAAGCTCGACAAGTCGAAACTGCCGAACATTTCAAATATGTGGGACACGGTCATGGAACGGACCGCCAAATATGATCCCGGCAACGAATATTCGATCAACTACATGTGGGGTACGGTCGGCATCGGCTACAACATCAAGAAGGTGCAGGCAGCGCTCGGCACCGACAAGATCGACAGCTGGGACGTGTTCTTCAATCCCGAAAGCCTGGCCAAATTGAAGGACTGCGGCGTCTATGTACTGGATTCGCCGGCCGACATCATACCGGCGGCACTGAAATATCTGGGCCTCGATCCGAACAGCACGTCGCCCGATGAGATTGCCAAGGCCGAAGAAACCTTGCTGAAGGTCCGGCCCTATATCCGCAAGTTCCACTCCTCCGAATACATCAACGCCCTGGCCAATGGCGACATCTGCCTGGCGGTCGGCTGGTCGGGTGACGTCTTCCAGGCCCGCAACCGCGCGGACGAAGCCAAGCAGGGTGTCGAGATCGGCTACTCGGTGCCGAAGGAAGGTGCCCAGATGTGGTTCGACCAGATGGCGATCCCGGCCGGTGCAGCGCATGTCGCCGAAGCGCATGAGTTCCTGAACTACATGATGAAGCCCGAAGTGATCGCCAAATCGTCGAACTATGTGCTCTATGCCAACGGCAACAAGGCTTCGCAGCAGTTCATCGACAAGGCGATCCTGGAAGATCCGGCGATCTATCCGGATGCAGCCACCTTGCAGAAGCTCTACACCGTATCGCCTTACGATCCCAAGACCCAGCGCATCATCACCCGCACCTGGACCAAGATCGTCACCGGCCAATAGCAATCTGACCAGGCTCCGGCAGCCGTTGCCGGAGCCGCTTTCTCATGGGGCAAGCAGCAGGACGGAGTGGGACATGAAATCGCTTGGCAGCATCCGCAGGGATTTTGCGCCATGGAACGATCCGAACGCCAAGCCATACATCCAGTTCGACAACGTCACCAAGAAATTCGGTGAGTTCACAGCGGTCAACAACCTGTCGCTGACCATTTTCGAACGCGAATTCTTTGCCTTGCTGGGGGCCTCAGGCTGCGGGAAATCGACACTGCTCAGGATGCTTGCGGGCTTCGAGGAGCCGACCGCCGGCCGCATCCTGCTCGACGGCCAGGATCTGCGCGGCATTCCGCCCTACCGGCGGCCGGTCAACATGATGTTCCAGTCCTACGCCTTGTTTCCGCACATGACGGTCGAGAACAATATCGCCTTCGGCCTCAAGCAGGAAGGCATGGCCAAGGCCGACATCGACAAGCGCGTCGCCGAGATGCTGAAGCTGGTCAAGCTCGAGCAGTTCGCCAAGCGCAAACCGCACCAATTGTCGGGCGGCCAGCGCCAGCGCGTCGCACTCGCGCGCTCGGTGGCAAAGCGGCCGAAAGTCCTGCTGCTCGACGAGCCGCTTGGCGCGCTGGACAAGAAGCTGCGCGAGGAGACCCAGTTCGAGCTGATGGACCTGCAGCAGAACCTCGGCCTCACCTTCGTCGTCGTCACCCATGATCAGGAAGAGGCGATGACGATGGCCGACCGCATCGCCATCATCGACAAGGGCGAGGTGATGCAGGTGGCGACGCCGGCCGAGGTCTACGAAGCGCCGGGTTCCCGCTTCGTCGCCGGCTTCGTCGGCAATGTGAATATGTTCGACGGCAAGATCGCGGCTGGCGAGGCCGGCAGCGCGAGCATCGATGCCGGCAACGGCATCACCATCCGGACCGAAAATGCCGGCAGTGCCGCCGCCGGAACATCGGTTACCTTCGCCATCAGGCCGGAGAAGATAAAGGTGTCCTCCACGAAACCGGCCGGTGCCGTCAACGCCATCGAGGGCGAGGTCTACGATATAGCCTATCTCGGCGACATGACCGTCTATCACGTCAGGCTGGACGACGGTCAGGTGGTGCGGGCGAGCACCATGAACGCGGCACGCCTCACCGAGGACCCATTGACCTGGAACGACCGCGCCTGGGTTTCTTTCCGCCCCGACGCCGGCGTCGTCCTGACACGGTAGGGACTGATCATGTCCGCTGTCACCGCCGCAACAAGCTCTCCGGCAAGCGCTGCCGGCAAATCCGCCTTGGTCAGGCTGGGAGCCGCCTTCGTTAGCCAGCTCGTCATCATCATCCCCTACCTCTGGCTGCTGTTCTTCTTTCTCGTGCCTTTCATCATCGTCTTCAAGATTTCGCTGTCGCAGACTGCGATCGCCATGCCGCCCTACACGCCGGTGCTCGATTTCCGCAGCGGCATTTCCGGGTTTATCTCGGAATTCGGCGCGCTCAATTTCGACAACTATACCTGGCTGACGCAGGATGCGCTTTACTTCAATGCCTATGTGACGAGCGTCATCGTCGCCGCCATCTCGACGGTCCTGACATTGCTGGTCGGCTATCCCATAGCCTATGGCATGGCGCGCGCCCCAGCGACGATTCGCCCGACCTTGCTGATGCTGGTGATCCTGCCGTTCTGGACCTCGTTCCTGATCCGTGTCTACGCCTGGATCGGCATCCTTAAGCCCGAGGGCCTGCTCAACCAGCTGCTGCTCGCCACCGGCATCATCAGCCAACCGCTGATCATCCTCAACACCTATACGGCGATCTTCATCGGCATCGTCTACTCCTATCTGCCGTTCATGGTGCTGCCGCTCTATTCGTCCTTGGAGAAGATGGACCATTCTCTGATCGAGGCCGCCAAGGATCTCGGCTGTCCGCCGACCAGCGCCTTTTGGAAGATCACCTTCCCCCTGTCGCTGCCCGGCGTCATCGCTGGCTGCCTGCTGGTGTTCATTCCCGCCGTCGGCGAGTTCGTCATTCCCGACCTGCTCGGCGGCTCGCAGACGCTGATGATCGGCAGAACGCTGTGGAACGAGTTCTTCGCCAACCGTGACTGGCCGGTGTCCTCCGCCGTCGCCGTTATCTTGCTGCTGCTGCTGATCGTGCCGATCATGCTCTTCCAGCGAGCCCAGGCGCGCGCCCAGGAGCAGGACCAATGAACGCGACCTGGAGCCGCTTCAACATCATTTCGATCGTGCTCGGCTTTGCCTTTCTTTACCTGCCGATCGTCCTGCTCGTCGTGTTCTCTTTCAACGAATCGAAGCTGGTCACCGTCTGGGGTGGCTTCTCGACGAAATGGTACGTGTCGCTGTTCCACAACCGGGGTCTGATGGACGCCACCTGGGTGACGGCCCGCGTCGGCGTCATCTCGGCAAGCGTGGCGACCGTGCTCGGCACGCTGGCGGCGCTCACCTTGACACGCTACACGCGCTTTCGCGGCCGGCTGCTGTTTTCCGGCATGGTGTTTGCGCCGCTGGTCATGCCGGAAGTCATCACCGGCCTGTCGCTGCTGCTGCTCTTCGTCGCCGTCGGCCTCGACCGCGGCTTTCTGACGGTGACGCTTGCCCACACCACGCTGACCATGTGCTTCGTCGCGGTGGTGGTTCAGTCGCGCCTGATCACTTTCGATCGTTCGCTGGAAGAGGCCGCGATGGACCTCGGTGCGCCACCGGTGAAGACCTTCTTCCAGATCACGCTGCCGGTCATCATGCCGGCTATCGTCTCCGGCTGGATGCTGGCCTTCACGCTGTCGCTCGATGATTTGGTTATTGCCAGCTTCACCTCGGGACCCGGCGCCACGACGCTGCCGATGAAGATCTACAGCCAGGTCCGCCTTGGCGTGACGCCGGAAATCAACGCAGCCTGCACCATCTTGATCGCGGTCGTCGCAGTTGGCGTGATCATCGCTTCGCTCGCAAACAAACGCCGCGAGGTGCAGCGCCAGCGCGACGAGCAGGCCGCGCAGCGCGGTTGAAGCTGCTGCTGCTGCTTACTCTCCCGAAACGCCGCGGCTTATCGGCGAGATGAACGGCGTGCTCCACGTTCCGCCGACGAAGAAGGACGACTGATTGGGTCCCTGGCCGTTCGTCTGCGTGGCAGCCTGGCTCGGCTGGACGATGCCGCCGGACAGCGCCAGCCCGCGTCCGGCATAGGATGCGATGCCGGAAAGCCAGATCTTGTATTGCGCGGAATTCACCTCGGCCTTGTCGATGCGCGCCACGCCGTTCGAAATGCTCGCCTTGAGCTCGGCCCCGTCGATCGGCAGCGTTCCGTCCGAGACGTCCTCCAGCGCGAAGAATCCGCCCTGTTCGGTGTGCTTGAGGAACGCCGGCAGGTTAAGCCGGCTCAGCGCACCCGCGCCGAACGTCGCGGACAGCGAGCCATTGGCGTTTTCGAAAATCGAGTCCCAGGTTCTGCCAGGCCCTTTGAGGATGACCGAAACGGTTCCAGTGCCGATCGGCACCAGCCGCGTCATTCCGGCCGCGGTGCCGAAAGCGCCGCCGTCGATATCGGAAGCAAGCAGCCGGATCTCGACTTCCGTGCCGGCGGGCTTGCGGTCGAAACGGACGCTGCTCTGGACGTTGCCGCCAAAGGCGGATGCATCCGAGATGTCGAAGACGGCAAGGCCGTTCTTGACCTGGGCAGTGGCGGCGACGTCGGCAAGCTGGATGGCGCCGGCGGTGGCATGCGCCGCCGACAGCCTGAGATCGAGATTGATCCGGTCGGCGAAGCTCGTATCGATTTCGCCCGGGCCGGTGCCGCCGGCGGATGGTACCGGCGTAAAGGCGGAGAGAAATGATCTGAGGTCGAGCGTATCGAAGGCAAGTGTGCCGGAGATCACCGGCAGTGCCTCACCATAGGTGAAGTCCAGCGCACCCATTCCCGGGTTGTTGTCGAGGGTCAGGGCCGTGTTTTCAAATTTGACGCGCCCGGCCGTCGCCGTGATCTTGCTTGAAACCGAGATCGAGCCGATTGCGGCACCGGGCGCGATGCCGGCCTGCGACCATTCGAGCACGCGTCGGAGCGAAGGTGCGGCGAATTTCGCCTGGCCGTCGAAATAGCCGTTCTCCGACATGCTGGCGCGGCCGTCGAACGAAAAACTGGCCGGTGCCGCCTTGAAGGAAAATGTGGCCGGTGCTGTGCCGCCACCAAACAGCACGAGCGGGCTCGGCGATGCGGCGTCGATGGCAACACTTTCGCCGCGCCATATCCCGGTCGCCGACAGCGTCGCATTGCTGTTCATCGCGGCCCAGTTCGCCTGGCCGCTCAGGCTGCTCAATATCTCCTGGTCCTTGCCGCCGATGGCAGCCACTACGCGGCCGTCCCTGAACTCGACTGTGCCGAACGGATCTGTCGGCAGCTTGCCGAGATCCGGCTTGGCGGGATTTGTGTTGATCACCGCGCGGGCAGCATCGATCGAACGCGTAATGCGCCCGCCGCTAGGAATCGCAGGTAGGAAAAACCCGCTCGCGGTACGCTGAACCCGGATCGTCGGTCGTACCAGCCGCGCCGTCGAAAACACCACATCGCCACGCAGCGCCGCCATCGCTGAGAGGTCGACCTCGACCCGTTCGGCCTCGACCACGGGCGGCGCATCCGTCTCTGTCCATTGCGACAGCGTCACGTCGCTCAGGATCGCCCGGAAATTCGGCCAGACCTCGATGCGCGGCGCGCCGTCGATGGTGACCCGGAAACCGCTCCAGGCGCTCATTTCCCACGCGATACGGTCGCGTACGATGCGGGTCGAGGCGATCAACGGCAAGGCTGCGACAACCAGCGCGATGACGATGACGGCTGCGCCGATCGCCCATATTCCGCGTCGGATCAAAGGTGATGGCATATCGCCCCGTATGCTTCCATTCCGACAAAATCGCCCGACGGGTGTAACCGACGGCTGACGCATTTCAAGTCTTTATGGCCCGGCGATGGCATTTGCGCACACCCTGACCGGCGCGGTCCAACAAAATCTTGCTCTGCTGCATCGCGATATGCATAAGCGATGCAGCCTACGGAGAAACAATGATGGCTGACGACGCACCGCTCTGGATCCCGACGCAAGAGCAGATCGACGCGGCGCCGATGACCGCCTTCATGAACGCCGCGGCGAACATGGCCGGCAAGGTTTTCTCCTCCTATGCCGACCTGCATCGCTGGTCGATCGATGATCGCGAGACCTTCTGGAGCCTGGTCTGGGACTTTTGTGGCATCGTCGGCGACAAGGGCGAACGCGTGCTGGTCGATGGCGACAAGATGCCCGGCGCGACCTTCTTCCCTGATGCGAAGCTGAACTTCGCCGAGAATCTCCTGAAGAAAACCGGGCTTGGCGACGCAATCGTCTTTCGCGGCGAGGACAAGGTCGAGCGGCGGCTGTCCTGGAACGAGCTGCATGCGCTGACCTCGCGCCTGCAGCAGCTTTTCCTGTCGCTCAAGGTGAAGAAGGGCGACCGCATCGCCGCGATGATGCCCAACATGCCGGAGACGGTTGCTGCAATGCTGGCGGCCGCCTCGATCGGCGCGGTCTGGTCGTCCTGCTCCCCAGATTTCGGCGAGCAGGGGGTTCTCGACCGGTTCGGCCAGATCGAGCCTGTCGTGTTCATCGCGCCGGACGGCTACTGGTACAATGGCAAGGCGATCGAAGTCGCCGACAAGATCGCGGCGGTGGCGGACAAGCTCGCCACCGTCCGCAAAGTCCTCATTGTCGACTATCTCGGTACCTCGCTCGACGTCGCCGCGACCATCGGCAAGGCGGCTGCGCTGGAAGAGGCGCTGTCACCCTTTGGCGCAAGGCCTGTCGCCTACGAAAGGCTGCCGTTTTCGCATCCGCTGTACATCCTGTTTTCATCGGGCACGACCGGCATTCCCAAATGCATTGTCCATTCGGCCGGCGGAACGCTGATCCAGCACGTCAAGGAAGAACGGCTGCATGCCGGCCTGCTCGACGGCGACCGCTTCTTCTACTTCACCACCTGCGGCTGGATGATGTGGAACTGGCTGGTGTCGGGCCTGGCATCGGGCGCCACCTTGCTGCTCTACGACGGCTCGCCGTTCTACCCGGACGGCAATGCGCTGTTCGACTTCGCCGATGCCGAAAAGATGACCTATTTCGGCACCTCGGCCAAATTCATCGATTCCGTGCGCAAGGCCGGCCTGAAGCCGATCGGCACGCATGATCTTTCCAGCGTGCGCACCATCTCATCGACCGGCTCGCCGTTGTCGCCGGAAGATTTCCGCTTCGTCTATGAAGGCATCAAGAAGGACGTGCATCTGGCTTCGATTTCCGGCGGCACCGATATCGTCTCCTGCTTCGTGCTCGGCGTGCCGATCGAACCGGTATGGACCGGCGAGATCCAAGGGCCCGGGCTCGGCCTTGCCGTCGATGTCTGGGACGATGACGGCCGCCCGCTTCGTCAGGAGAAGGGCGAGCTCGTCTGCACCAAGGCGTTTCCGGCGATGCCGATCGGCTTCTGGAACGACCCTGACGGCAGGAAATACAAAGCCGCCTATTTCGAACGTTTCGACGATGTCTGGTGCCACGGCGATTTCGCCGAATGGACCGTCCATGGCGGCCTGATCATCCATGGCCGTTCCGACGCCACGCTCAATCCGGGCGGTGTCAGGATCGGCACGGCGGAGATCTACAATCAGGTCGAGCAGATGCCGGAAATCCTCGAAGCGCTGTGCATCGGCCAGGATTTCGACAATGACGTGCGTGTCGTGCTGTTCGTGCGGCTGGCGGCCGGCGTTGAGCTCGATGCCGAGCTGGAAAAACGCATCCGCGCGAAAATCCGCAGCGGGGCGAGCCCGCGCCACGTGCCGGCCAAGATCGTCGCCGTCAGCGATATTCCGCGCACCAAATCGGGCAAGATCACCGAGCTCGCGGTACGCGACATGGTGCATGGCCGCGCCATCAAGAACAAGGAAGCGCTCGCCAATCCCGAAGCGCTCGAGCTGTTCCGCAACCTGCCGCAGCTTGCCGACTGACCCCGGGATCCAAGGTAGGAGCTGTTTTGAGGTCTCCGGTATCGTTAACAAATTATCTCTTCGGAATTTACCTAGATTTCATGAGTGGTACACATTGGTAAATTTTCCGGCGTGCCGGTAAGGATTTGTTAAGGCCCGGCATCAATAGTCGTGCGTAACTTGAGGGAGAAATCCCGTTCCTCTTAGCCCCGAGAGGATCTGATTCGCTCAAGCCCCGTTGTGACAGCAATCCTATCATTCAAGGCGTCCTGTTGGACGCCTTTTTTCTTTGCGCAACCATAGCTAACCGGCGAGCACGCGGGTCGAGGGAAAGGCGACTTCGACCAAGGTTCCCTCGCCGGGCGTCGAGTTGATGGTGAACCGGGCCCGGTTCGCTTCGACCATCGCCTTGGTCAGCGGCAGCCCAAGACCCGTGCCGTCGCCACGGCCGCGCTTCAGCGCATTGATCTGCTTGAACGGCTTCAGCGCCTGCTCGATCTCGGACTGGCTCATGCCGATGCCGGTATCGCGCACGCGCATGACGACATCGCCGGAGATCTCGTAAGCCGTCGACACGATCACCTGGCCGCCAGCCTGCGTGTAGCGGACGGCGTTCGACAGGATGTTGAGCGCGATCTGCCGCACGCTGCGCAGATCGGCCACCACTTCCGGCAGCCGCGAGGCGAAGCTGGAGCGGATGATGACGCGTTCCCGGTTGGCCTGCGGCTGCATCATCGCCACGGTTTCGGCCAGCGTGTCGTTAAGCGACACCGCCTCATAGGCCATCTCCTGCTGGCCGGCCTCGATTTTCGAAATGTCGAGCAGGTCGTTGACCAGATCGAGCACGTGGTTGCCCGAACGGTTGATGTCGCGCAGATAGTCGCGATAGCGGTCATTGGCCACCGGCCCGAATTTCTCGTCGACCATCAGCTCGGAAAAGCCGATTATGGCGTTGAGCGGCGTGCGGATCTCGTGGCTGATGCGGGCCAGAAAATCGGTCTTCTGCGACGAGGCGCGTTCGGCGACCGCGCGCGCCTGGGTCAAGTCCTCTTCGGCCCGCTTCCACTGGGTGATATCGCGCACCACCGCACAGAAGCCGCTGTCGTTGGGCAGCCTGCCGATGGTCATGAACAGCGGAATGAAACGCCCCTGCGCCTCGCGCCCGATCACCTCGCGGCCATCGTTCATCACGCTTGCAACGCCGGGCTCCGACAACCCCTCGAGATAGTCACGCGCCGCGCGCTGGCTTTCGATCGCAAACAGCGAGACGAACGGTTTGCCGGTCACCTCGTCGCTGTCGAAGCCGAACAGCGCTTCCGCCGGACGGCTAATTGAACGGATCGTTCCGTTACGGCCGATCAGCACGACGCCGTCGGTGGCGGTGTCGATGATAGTGCGCATTTCGGCAATGCGTGCCTTGAGCTCGGAAACATCCGGCTGCGTTTGGTCTTCGGCGGCGCCATGTGGAATGGCTGCTGCCTCGTCGTCGCCGGAACGACGTACGACCAGCATCAGCGCCTTGCCGTTTCCCCAGGGCACGGAGCGTAAAATCGCATCGATCGGAAACTCCTGACCTTCGCGCGTTTTCAGCCGCAGAGCGCGGTCGCCGCCGTCCGAACTGCCGTCGTCGGCATAAGGGTCGGCAAACAGCGCGCCGAGCCCGCCGGCCTCGTCCAGGGCATTGAGCGTCGCATAGCCGGTCAATCCGAGGAATTCGTCGTTCGCGTAATGCAGCTGGTCGCCGGAATGGATAAGCACCGGCACTGGCAGCTTGCCGAGGATCGAGGTATCCGGCCCCTTGTTGTCCTCTCCGGCAAACGCCGACGGCACGAAGCCGTCGAGTTTGAGCGGTGGTGCCTGCGGCCGCTCGACGGGCGGCACCAGGCCGGCAGCGTCGGCTGCGGCTGCGCTGTCCTCGGACCAATCCTCGCTGTCCTCGGCGTCACGGAAATCTTCGGCCGTCATGCTGTCGTCGTCGCCATCCCGCGGCGCTTCGGCGACGATCGTTCGACCGTCCGTGCTGGGCTCAACGCCTTCCTGCGCTTCATCGCTGGGTTCGCGGTCGGCATAGTCGAGCAGCGATCCGGAAACAGGGCGTGTGACGGGTTCGCCGGCTTGCGCCTCTGCTACCGCCTCATCCGGCTGCTCGCCGTCGAGCCGGGCAAGATCCTTCTGGTCTTCGGCATCGGCCTCGGGCGGTTCGACGGCAGCCGCCCCGCTTTCCGGACTTTGCGCCGGCATCTCACCCTTGTCCGCCAGCCCGGCTTCTTTCAGCTTTGGCTCGTCGGCCTTGCCGGCTGCCTCGACTTTCTCAACCGGCTTCTGCTTTCCGGCGCTGGGCTGTTCTTCGGCCGGGGTGCTGTCCTTCTTGAGACGCTCGCCAATCTCGCGAAACGCGCTGCGTTCCAGCGTCGACAGGCCCTTGTCGTTGGCCGGCTGCCGGTGCTCGGCCAGCCGGATCACCTTGTCGGCAAAGCGCCGCTCGGGTTTTGGCACGATGGTCAATGCCGGCACTTCGCCCCTGAACGGATCGGCGGATTTAGGTGTCTCGGGGAGAGGTTCGACGGCTTTCGGCCCGATGGTCGCGGCAGGTTTCTCCTCGGCGACAAGGGCCATGCCGACGGCATCCGGATCGACCACCGCATCGCCGCTCCTGGCCACGCCGAAACCGCGAAAACCTTCGAAAACGCGGCTGCGGCTGTAAACCGGGAGCGCCGCCAGATCGACGGGTATCTTCAGATCGGTGCCGGCGACCGGCCACAGCACAGAGCGGCCGGACCAAGTGTCGCGCCGTTCGAGCAGGCCGGCGATCTCGCCTGAAGCATCGAGGCGATAGGCGGCCGAAACGTCCTCGAAGCGGCGGCCGATCACGTCGGCGGCAGGCTTGCCGACGAGCTCGGCAAATTCCGGCGAAAGGGCGCTGAAGTGGCCCTCCGCGTCGGTACGCCAGACGAAACGCATGGGCGCGGCGGTGCGATCGATCGCCGAAGCGCGGTGTTCGGCCGGCGAGGCGGCTTTGGTGGCTTTTGTGGCGCTTTCCGGCGAAGTATCCGCGCCGGCCTGCGAAGCGTCCGGGCTGGTCTCGACTTTGCCGGACGCAGCTGCGCCGGGCGGGACCTGCGCGTCGTCGCCGGCATTGAAGTACCAATGGTCATGCTGCGTCGGCGCTTCGCCAACCGTGCGGTGATCGTCGGCCGCGTCGGCAGGTTCGTGCTCCGCCGATGCCGAGGTGCCTTCCATCGCTGCAAGGTCGATCTCCGCCGCGCCGGTGCTGGCGATTGGCTGCTCGTTGTCCTGGTCCGCTGGCTGGGGGAGATCGCCACCGCTCAGTGCCGTTGCCGCCTCGGTTTCCCCGCCGGCGCGCTCGCCACCGGGAGCCTCGCCGTCAAGCCGGTCCTCGTCGATCACCACCAGCAGGTGCCGCTCTTCCGTCAGCCGGGCAAGGCCCGCGGGATAGGAGCTGGACCCACCCGGAACCAGGCGCTTGACGATGCGGTCGCTCTCGTTCGCCACGTCGGCGACAAGCGCGGCCAGCGTCTCAGGCCGGATGCCGAGCGCCGAAAAGCCGTCCGATGCGGCGTCGATATTGCCCTTGGCATCGACAAAGGCGATGTAGTGGCCGTCTTCCGTAAAGCCACCGATGGCGCGGTCGGCGATCTCGGCCGCGCTGCGCGAGCCGGTCTGCGCCGCCGGCAAGGCCAGCATGATGGCTTCCTCGCCATCGGGCATGGTCACTGCGCTGGCCAGGAAGCCGACCGCGCGGCTGGTCAGGCCGGTCGCCAGCCGGACCGTGATGGCACGGTCGCGGCCGATCTGCGGAAAACCGCTGGTTGCCATGATCTGGCGCCGGGTGATCAGCGGCAACCCTGCCGAGGCGCCGATGATAGCCCCGATGTCCGGATAGCCGAATACCGCCGCGCCGGGCCCGTTGGCCCAGATCACCTGCTCGAGATCTGCCGACAGAATGGCGATCGCGTCGCCTGCGGCGAAGCGCAGGCGGACGGCGTCGAGCACGGCAACGTCAAGGAAGGAGTAGTTTTCAGCCGGCATGCGCTTGGCGACCCTCACAGAGCGGGCAATTTGCGGTTAACGCTTTGTTAATAAAAGCCGACGGCGCGAAGGTCCACAAGTCATAGCGTGCAACCAGCGGAATCTCTAGGCGCGTGGTTAACGCCGCGAACCAAATATTTTATGGTGCGATGCAACAAACATGTTGCAATGCACAAAATTTGCCTTTATATTGCCATGATAGATGAACGAGACGGCATTTTGTCAAAGCCGCTGCCGCTGAAAAGGATGGAAAATGTCCAGGACCAAGACCGCTGAAACGATCGAAAACGTTGAATTCCCGAGCTTCGACGCTTCGAAGGCCACCGACCAGATCCGTGCCTTCGCCGAAAAGGGCGTTGAGCAGTCGAAAGAGGCCTACGCCAAGCTGAAGACCGGCGCCGAGGAGACCCAGAAGGCTCTGGAGTCGACCTACGAGACCGCCAAGTCCGTTTCCAGCGACCTGTCGCTCAAGACCATCGCCGCCCTGCGCGCCAATGCCGAAGCCGGCTTCTCGCATTTCGAAGCGCTGATCGGCGCCAAGTCGCTGTCGGAAGTCGTCGAGTTGCAGACCGCTTTCCTGCGCAAGCGCGTCGAAATGACCGTCGAGCAGGCTAAGGACTTCCAGGCGGTTGCTGCCAAGGCGGCCGAGGACGTATCCAAGCCGATCAAGACCGCCTTCGAGAAGGCCGTGAAAGAAATCAAGATCGCCTAATATTTGCGCACAGTTTGACGATGCATCAAAAGGTCGCATTTCGTCAGACAAATAGATGTGCGATATAATGGTTTAAGTGAATACCCGGCGGGTGGAACCTCCTCCCTCTGCCCACCGGGGTGACCAGCCAGCACCTCCTCCCGCTGGCTCGTAACAGGAAAAGGCCGGCACCTCCTCCCGCCGGCCTTTTCTTTTGTCCGGCGGAAAATGACTCGATGCCGGAGCGAGCTTTTGCCTTGCCAAAAGCCTTGAATTAAACTCCGATAGCCCGTATGGACGCATCGCCGAACGACAGAGCGGGTCCCGAACGTTTCATCTCGATCCCGCTCAGGCAAACGTGCCGTTGTAGCTCAGATGGTTAGAGCGCCGGATTGTGGATCCGGAGGTCGCTGGTTCGATCCCAGCCAACGGTACCATTCAGCTTTCAGCCAGGTTTCTGACCAATAGCGCCGAGCGTTCACTACGATCCCGTAGCGCTCACCCGCGGTCCCGCGCCTGACGCGCGCCGCGCAGGTGATCCACGAGGGCTCTCAGCTTCGGCGCGATATTTCGTCGGCTTGGGAAATAGAGATAGAAACCCGCAAACGGCGGAAGATAGCCGTCGAGGATTGGCACGAGCTCGCCGCGGTCGAGCCAGGGGCGGAATGTATCGGCCATGCCGAACGTGATCCCGGCGCCCGCAACGGCCAGCCGGATCATCAGCCACATGTCGTTGGTCGTGATCTCGGGCGCGACTGCCACGTCGAACTCGCGCCCGTCCTCGCCGAACTCCCAGCGATAGGGCGAAACTCCCGGCGCCGGCCGCCAGCCGATACAGCGATGAGCCACAAGCTCACGCGGATGGGCGGGTGCTCCGAACTTTTCGAGATAGCGCGGGGCGCAGACGGCCATCTGTCGCTGATCGCCCGATACCGGCACGGCAATCATGTCCTGCTCGATCACTTCGCCGAGCCTCACTCCCGCATCATAGCCTTCGGCAACGATGTCGAATTCCTCGTCGGTGACCACAATATCCAGATGCACCTCGGGAAATCTTTCTGCAAAGGACGCCAGCAACGGTCCTGACAGAAAGGCCTCGGCGATCGACGAAACCGCGATCCGCAGGCGGCCGCGCGGGCGGTCCAGCAACTCCGTGGTGGCTTCGATTGCCGCGTTCACGTCGGCGATCGCCGGTGCGACGCTCGCCAGCAGGCGCTCGCCCGCTTCGGTCAGGTTGACGCTGCGTGTCGTGCGCTGCAGCAATGCGATGCCAAGGCGCTGTTCAAGCCTGAGGATGCTCTGGCTGACCGCTGAGCGCGTCACGCCCAACCGGTCTGCCGCAGCGCGAAAATTGCGTTCCTCGGCCACGGTGACGAAGACGGCAATTGAATTGAGATCGATGTCCATTGGTTAGCCAAACTTACCATAGAGATTAACGGCGGGCGGCTTATCGCGACAATGCCATGGCTCTATCTCTGTCGCAACGGCAAGAAAGGCTTGATCCCCCGATCCAGGTCGATGCCGGCTGACCAAGGAGATACCCCATGACATCACTGCCTTCCTCCTGGAACCTAGATGGAAAGGTCGCTCTCGTGACCGGCGCGGCACGCGGAATCGGTCGTTGCACGGCGGAGCTGCTGCGTGCGCGCGGGGCCCGGATCGTGGCAAGCGATCTCAGCGACAGCGTACGCGAATTGGAAGCCGAGGATGTGGCAACGCTGGTCGGCGATGTCGCCGACGAGGACCTGGCCAGACGCTCGGTCGAACTCGCCGCGAAGCGCTTCGGACGACTGGATATCGTCGTGAACAACGCCGGTCGCACGCTCAACAAACGACTGACTGAGACCTCGGTCCACGACTATGACCGCATTCTGCAGATCAACGCGCGCGGCAGCTTCGTCACTGCCCGTGCCGCTGTGGAACTGATGGCCGCCGGCGGTGGCGGCGCGATCGTCAATGTCTCGTCGATCTCGGCGGTTGCGGCCTTCGAGACGCAGGCGGCCTATGCCTCGTCCAAGGCGGCTGTCGCACAGCTGACCAAGGTGATCGCGATCGAATACGGGCGCATGGGCATTCGCTGCAACGCCGTTGCCCCTGGCGTGATCGAAACCGACATCATGGAAGGCGTGGTGGAGAATGGCCGGGAGATGCTGCGCAGCTTCGGCGGCGCGCATCCAATCGGCCGGATCGGCCAGCCGCAAGAAGTTGCCGAGGCCATCGCCTTTCTTGCCTCGCCGGCGTCCAGCTTCATCACCGGGGCCTTGCTTCTGGTCGATGGCGGCTACACCGCCCAGTGAGCCCCCCAATAGGGCCGGCGCGCCGCGGGAGCTCACCCGCACCCAATCCCTTCACATCGTGAAAATAATCACAGCCAAAAGGATCATCTCGATGACCATGAACAGAGTTGTTCTGATCACCGGTGCCTCCAGCGGCATCGGCGCTGGCATTGCCCGCGAGCTTGGCGCGGCAGGTGCGAAGCTGATGCTCGGCGCACGCCGCACCGACCGCCTTGAAGCGCTTGCGGCCGAAATCGAGGCATCTGGTGGAACGGTTCGCGTGCGAGCGCTCGACGTCACCAGGAGGGCGGATGTCGCAGCATTCGCCGACGCAGCCCGGGCCGAATGGGGCCAGGTCGATGTCATCGTCAACAATGCGGGCGTCATGCCGCTGTCGGCCATGGCAGCCATGAAGGTCGACGAGTGGGAGCTGATGGTGGACGTCAACATCAAGGGTGTTCTGTACGGCGTCGCGGCGGTTCTGCCCGAGATGACGGCACGCGGCTCCGGTCACATCATCAATATCGGTTCCATTGGCGCACTGGCCGTCTCGCCCACGGCTGCCGTCTATTGCGCAACGAAATACGCTGTCCGCGCGATTTCCGATGGGCTCCGCCAGGAGAGTGACGATATCCGCGTAACCTGCATTCATCCTGGCGTGGTGGAAAGCGAGCTGGCGAACACGATCTCCGACGAAGCCGCTGCCGCCGCCATGAAAACCTGGCGTGCTATTGCCCTGCAACCCGATGCCATCGCCAGGGCAGTGCGCTATGCAATCGAACAGCCCGACGATGTCGACGTCAACGAGATAGTCGTGCGTCCGACGAAGGCGGCGCATTGATGCGATCCACTTTGGCCGCAGTGCTTACGGGTATTGCCGTTGCTGTAGCTCCAACCGGCCTGACCCTTCCTGCAACTCCAATCCTTGCGGAGGAACCAATGACGCACCAAGATCATCCCTATGTCGGAATGTGGGTCACCGAGGATCGCCATATCAGGCACGAACTCCTGCCGAACGGCCGTTATGACGAAGCGCGCGGTGACCGCGAAAGCGCCTACCGGGGACGCTATGACGTGCACGGCAACCACATAGAATACTGGGACGATGCGGGCTTCACCGCGGATGGTGAGTTCGTCGAAGGCGTCCTCTATCATGCCGGCATGATCCTTTACCGCCAGCGGTAGAGAGCCACCCTAGACAAGCACTTCAGGGTTCCACAAGATGCTATTGCACGCCTTGCATGAGGCGCTCGGCAGTTTGCACCGCAAGCCTCGCCACACCACATATCTCCCAGCAAGCGCGGCGGAAAGAAGCAGGACCGCAAGCAGAGTCGACATTGCAAATGGTTATCACTATATAGCGGCGGCTTTGACGGCTCGCCTCTTACATGGTGCCGGCGAGAGCGCGGTAAATGTGCTAGCTATTGTGACATCTATTGTGATCTAAAACGGCTTGAAAACCGACAAAAAGCAAATAGAAACAATAGCGCGGGTCGAACGAGTTTCCTCGAGAGAATCAGTCCTCAAGAACTAGAACGTGCTCCTTGAACCCTCCATTCCCTTCGGCTCTGTGGACCTCGGACAAGTTCGGCTTGCCGGGCGAAGCCGACTCGGCTCGAATGGCAGCACGCATCTTTTCGAAGATGCCGACGTTTATGATTACCAACCGGCATAGCCGCTAGGGAAACAGCAGTATGAGTGAACACGCAATCGAGTTCTTGCGCGGGTGGATTGGCGAAAAAGTCCACTGCCAGCCCTCGCCAGCCAGGATCGAGAAGCAGGCCGAGACCCTCGCCAGGGAATGTGCGGCCAAGGCCGCCGAAGCCGGCATACCCCTGGAGGATATCCAGGAAGAGGTCGGCGACATTCAGGAGCTCATTGCTTCGAGGCTCGAAGAGGCGGCCGAGGCCGATCAGGACGAGCGGAATTCCAACAAGCCTGCCGGCTGACGGACCGCCCCCCGGCAAAACCTGCCGGGCGAACATTGCCTGTCTGATGCAGTTGCGCGGTCTTATCGCCGCGCAGCTTTGCCAAATCTCTCCTCGAGCCATGCTTCCGGCAACGCTGGCACGAAATTGTCGTCGCGCCCGGTCATGTCTTCATTGGCGACCAGAGCATTGAGGATTGCCTCTTCCACGCTCTGAACGACGGCGTCGAAGAATGGGTTGATGTCGGCATCCGGTATATAGCCGGCGCTGACCAGCTTGCCGGCCGCGCCGCGCGCCGCATCGGCATTGGCCGTGCTGAAGGCCAGAAAAATATCGCCGGATGAATTGTATCCATAGCCGCCGGTCAGCGCGACGCCGAGCGGCAGGCGTTTCGCCAGCCGTTTCAACTGGTGCGGCATGAATGGCGCGTCGGTGGCGACGATCGCGATGATCGAGCTCTTTTCCGCTCGCGGCGTGTTGTCCCGGGTCGCCGGTTCGGCGAGTTCCGCTCCGGCTCTGATGCCACGGATCACGAGGTTCCGCCGTGCACCGAAATTCGACTGGACGAAGCAGCCGATCGTGAAACGCTCTCCATTCCAGTCGACGCTGCGCGAGGATGTGCCGGACCCTGCCTTGAAGCCGAAGGTGATCATGCCTGCGCCCCCGCCGACGCTGCCCTCTTCGATCGGCCCGCTTTCAGCCGTTTCGAGCGCGGAAAACACGTGCTCGAAGCTCACATGGTGGCCGTTGATATCGTTCAGGAAGCCGTCGTAAGTCTCGCCCGCCACCGGCAGCGCCCAGGCGCTGTCGAGCGATTGCGGCAGCACCGCCTGCATCCAGCGCAACGTTGCGTCGCGGCTGACGCCGCAGGAATGCGTGTTGGTGATGGTGATGGGAAGATTGAACGCTCCAAGTTCCTCTATCAGATGCGAGCCGGTCAGTTCGCCATTGCCATTGGCGCTGAACATCCCGGCGAACGCCGGGACGGCCAACTCGCCTCTGGGCCGTGGCAGGATCGCGGTTACGCCGGTGCGTACCGGACCCTTGCCGACGACGAGCGGCCCATCCCCTGAGATCAGTGTCGTATAGCCCACCGTCACGCCAGGCACATCGGTGATGGCGTTGAAGCGGCCCGGCGTTCCATCGAATGGGATCGCGAAGGCGCGGGCGCGCAGTTTGCCCGAGCGCGTTGCAAGGTGCGGGTCGGTCATTTCACCCTCAAAGAAGTCTTGGTCACCCTCAGAAGAGCGAACCTTGGCCGCCCGGCGCCTTGAGCTTGGCCGCGGGCTTCGCAACCGTCTTCGGCCGCGTCGTGCCACTTATGGCGACTGCATCGGCGGTGCCGTCGGCGAACTCCAGTGAAAGCGCCATCCCCGACACAACTTCTGCCGCGTGCTTGACCACGGCGCCGTCCACATCCTTGACCAGCGCGAAGCCTCGCGCCAGCACGGCCTTGTGCGAGAGCGTCGCCAGCAGCCGGTCGGCCTGCGTCAGTTTTCCACGCAGGCGGTCCAGCCGTCTTGAAATCGCCTGGTCCTGCCGCCGTGTCAGTGCCAGCAGTGCATCGCCTTGCAGTTTCTGCCGTCTGGCGATGGGCGCCGGTGACAGTCTGGTCGCCGTGCGTGAAAACCGCGCCCGACGCTCGCGCACGATGGCGAAGAAAGCCGCTTGCGCACGGGCGAGGTCGCGGCGGGTCAGAGTGCGGGCTTCGTTCATGCGCCGCGACAAGGTCGCCGGCGTCAGCCGCTGCCCCAGAAGCCTGGCTCGCTTGCGCTCGACGCTGACCGACAGCGCCCGGCCGAGCCGGCTCGTCGCCTCGTCGAAGCGCCGCCGCGGCAGCGCCAGCAACTGGTCGGGCGAGGGCAGCGCCCGGGCGGCCGCGCGTGCCGCCTGCCGCTTGCGTTCGAAATTGCGCGACAGTGCGGTCTTCAACCGCGCGCCAAGGCCGGCAAGCGTCGCTTCGAGGTCGACCTTGACCGGCACGGCGATCTCGGCGGCGCCTGTCGGCGTCGGCGCCCGCACATCCGCAGCCAGATCGATCAATGTCCAGTCGGTCTCGTGGCCGACCGCGGAAATCACCGGAATACCCGAAGCGGCGACGGCCCGGGCGAGCGCTTCGTCGTTGAAGCCCCACAGATCCTCCAGGCTGCCGCCGCCGCGTGCCACGATCAACAGATCGGGCCGCGCGATGGCGCCGTCCCATGGCAGTGCGTTGAAGCCGTTGACGGCAGCGGTCACTTCCGCACCCGCCGTCTCGCCCTGCACCCGCACCGGCCAGACCAACACGTGCAGTGGAAACCGATCCTTGATGCGGTGGATGATGTCGCGGATGACGGCGCCTGTCGGCGAGGTGACGACGCCGATGACGCAGGGCATGAACGGCAGCCTGCGCTTGCGCGCCGCGTCGAACAGGCCTTCGGCCTGCAGCCGGCGCTTGCGCTCGTCCAGCAGCGCCATCAGCGCACCGGCACCGGCGGGCTCGAGATTGTCGATGACGATCTGGTAGGTGGATTTTCCGGGATAGGTGGTGAGCCGGCCGGTGGCGATCACCTCCATGCCTTCCTCTGGACGGAATTTCAGCCGGCTCATCGTGGTCTTCCACACCACGGCGTCGAGCCGCGCGCGATCGTCCTTCAGGCAGAAATAGGCATGGCCGGAGGAATGCGGTCCGCGATAGCCGGAAATCTCGCCGCGCACCCGTACATTGCCGAAGACGTCCTCGACCGTACGCTTCAGCGCGCCGGAAATCTCGCTCACCGTATATTCGGTGGCGTTGGTGCGTGATTCGGATGCTGCGTCGCTCATCGGCCGATTGGGGGACGGTTGTTGGCCGCCGTCAAGGCGGCCGTGTTCGATGTCGGCCTCAATCGCGCGATCACCAGCCCGGCAGGATCTGGTTAGGCTTGGTCCGCTTCATCTTGGCGAAGGCGAGGGCGGCGAAGTCGAACGTGCCGGTCTCCTCGCCGAGTGGCACGGAAATATTGTCGAGGCTCTCCGAAATGTGGCGCGCAAGCGCGTCGACGATCTCCGGCCGCGAGGTCTGACCGCGCATGATGCCGATGCGGCAATCGGGCAGGGCGCCGAAACCATCGGCCTCGCCCAGCACCCGCATGCCGGGCCGCAGGGCGCATTCCGGCAGCACCGAGATCGCCAGGCCGGAAAGCACCGCGGCGGCGATGACGGTGGCAGAGAAGCTGGTGAACAGGATGCGATAGTCGCGGCTCTGCTGATCGAGCACGTCGGCGGCGGCCCGCCGCCAGATGCAGTTCGGCCGGCCGAAGGCCATCGGCAGGATCGGCTGCTCATGCGTCGCATGGTTGGCCGAGGTAACCCACAGCAGCGGTTCGCGCCGCACCACTTCCGACTGGCCGCGCGCGTCGTTGTGCGTCACCAGCGCCAGGTCGAGATTGCCGCGCTTGATGTGTTCGACCAGTCCCGGCGTCGGTTCGCAGATAACGGTCAGTTCGACATGCGGGTTGGAACGGGCAAACCGCGCCATGATCTCTGGCAGGAAGCGATCGGCATAATCGTCCGGCGTGCCGATGCGGATGGTGCCTTCGAGCCGGCGGTCGTCGAAGGCGGCCAGTGTTTCCTTGTTGAGATAGAGCAGCCGCCTTGCGTAGGAGAGCAGTCTGTCGCCTTCCTCGGTCAGCCTGTTGGTGCGGCCGTCTTTTTCGAACAGCGGCTTGCCGATCCGTTCCTCCAGCCGCCGCATCTGCATCGACACCGCAGACTGGGTCCGATGCACCGCTTCCGCCGCGCGGGTAAAGCTGCCGGTGTCGACAATCGAGATGAAGGTCTGCAACTGATCGAGATCGAGCGGCGCTTTCATTGGCCTAATCCATCATTGATGCTGATGCTAAAGATTAGAAACATTCGTTGGATTAATCAATCGGGCCATGGCAAATTCGCATTGTCCACATGAAGGCATGTGAATCGAAGCCGGAACGGCCGCTGTCGCCAGCGCCCGATCGACCGGTTTCGCCCGTTCGAATGTGAAGGAGACCGACATGGCTACGTTTGATTTCGCTACCGAGACCTCGCGCATCACCTCGCGTCCGGCCGTTGCGACGCGCGTGGCCAATGCGGCTGCCAATATTTACCGCGCCTGGAAAAACCGCCGCGCCTTTTATCGCCTCGGCGAGATGTCGGATGCCGAGCTTGCCGACATCGGTCTGACCCGCGCCGACCTGCACGTCGCTGTCGGTGTACCCTTTGGCCGCGATCCGACAGAGAGGCTTCGCGTCATCGCGGTCGAGCGCGCCGAAACGATCGAGGATATTGCCCGCAAGGTCGTGTGATCGCGTGGTTTCGCCGTTCGGGCGCGTTGAACCTTTTTGAGGCACGACGCCACCAAGTTACGCAGGCTCCCCACTCCCTGCCGGATCCCCCCGGCCAGCCTGCGCGCTGCCCGGTCCTCCCAGGACCGGGCTTTCTTTTTTGGGCGGCACTGATGATTGGTTGCCGGTGTCTGGTCTAGCGCCGGCCCATGCCCTGCTTGAACTGGTCGAAGATCGACTCCATGCCTTTCTGGTAGTCGTCGCGCTGCTGGGCGCCTGTCTCGAACATCTTGCCGAACAGGTCGTCAAACGGATTTCTCGGCCTGCCGCTCGGATTGGCCTGCGGCTGCGGCGCCTGGGGTTGCTGCGGCGCCTGACGCGGCTGAGACTGTTGTGCGCCACCGCCGAACATGTCCTGCAGCACCTTGCCGAGCGGATTGTCACTATAAGGGTTCTGTGTCTGCTGGGGTTGGTTCTGCGGCTGCTGTGGCTGTGGTGCACCGCCGCCGAACATATCCTGCAGCACCTTGTCGAGCGGATTGTCACCATAAGGGTTCTGTGTCTGTTGCGGCTGGCTTTGTGGCTGCTGCCCGCCGCCGAACATGTCCTGCAGCACCTTGCCCAGCGGATTGTCGCCGTAAGGGCTCTGCGTCTGTTGCGGCTGCTGCCCGCCGAACATATCCTGCAGCACCTTGCCGAGCGGGTTATCCGTGGGGGCTGCAGGCTGAGGGGCCGGCGCCTGGCTGCCGCCGCCCGCCTGCCGCATCATCTGCTCGATGAGCTCGCCAAGCGGATTGCCGCCACCGCCTGCCGCATGCATCTGCCCGCCTAGCTGGTTGGTGGTCTGCTTGAACAGCCCGCCCATCATCATCGAGGCGATTGCCGGCAGCATCTGCTGCAGGACCTGCTGGCTGACGCCGCTCGCCTGCGCGGCCTGGTTGGCGACGGCCCGCGACAGGTCCTTCGAGCCGAACAAATGGCCGAGAATGCCGTTGCCTTCATCGAGGCCCTGCGGCGAGAAGGCCCGGCTTGCATCCTCGAAATATTTGGCGTGCTGGCCGCTGGCCATCGCCGTCATGAAGGAGCCGAGCCCATAAGGGTCGGAAGTGTTGCGCTTCAGCCCCTGCGAAAAGGCCGGCAGCAGCGCCGCGACCGCCGCCTGCGTCTGCTGCTGCGAAAGCCCGAACTGCTGGGCCAGCGCCTGCATGCCGTTGCCGTTCTGGGCCTGTGCCAGAATATCGAACAATGAAGGCATTGTTTTCTCCTCCGGGAAAATCCTCGTTGGAGAAGCCTAATTCGTTTCCATCACTGATTGAAGCGAATTTGCCGGACCGTCGGCCAAGCGGATAGCGAAGCGTTAATACGCGTATTCCATGAACACGGGCTCGATCGAGCCGCCCCAGCGCGTGTGGTAGGCCGAGAGCATCTCTTCGGCGCTGGTGGTGCCACGCGCGACGACCTCGTCCAGCGTGTTGAGGAACGACGTCTCGTCATAGCCGTCGCGGTTCTTGCGGCCGCGGTTCTTCAGTCCCATGCGCGAGATGACGAGCACGTCGCGGGCGATCTCGCGCAATGTCGTGTTGCGGAACGGCGCCGAAATGCCCTGTTCCGGCACCGCGTTGCGCATTGCCAGCACTTCGTCGTAGCTCCAGCTCGAGGTCAGCGCCTCGGCCGCGTCGAGCGCAGCCGCATCGTAGAGCAGCCCGACCCAGAAGGCCGGCAGCGCGCAGATGCGCCGCCACGGCCCGCCATCGGCGCCGCGCATTTCGAGAAAGCGCTTCAGCCGCACATCCGGGAACAGCGTCGAGAGATGGTTCGCCCAGTCGCCCATCGTCGGCAGGCCGTCCGGCAGGTCGTTACGGGCAGCACCCGCCATGAACTGGCGGAAGGTGATGTGCGTCATGTCGTGATACTGGCCGTCGCGGATGACGAAATACATCGGTACGTCGAGCGCCCATTCGACATAATCGGCAAAGCCGAAATCGGGCGAGAAGCAGAATTCGAGCAGGCCGGAGCGCTGATTGTCGGTGTCGCGCCAGATCTCGCCGCGCCAGCTCTGTAAGCCGTTCGGCCGGCTTTCGGTGAAGGGCGAGTTGGCAAACAGCGCCGTCGACAGCGGCTGCAATTTCAGCGACACCTGCATCTTGCGGCGCATGTCGGCTTCGCTTTCGAAGTCGAGGTTCACCTGGATCGTGCAGGTCCGGTACATCATGTCGAGACCTTTGGTGCCGACCTTGGGCATGTAGCGGGTCATGATCTCGTAGCGCGATTTCGGCATTTTCGGCGTCTCGGCCAGCGACCATTTCGGGCTGCCGCCAAGGCCGAGAAAACGAATTCCCATCGGTTCGGCGATCTCGCGCACCTGCGCCAGATGCGCATTGCCTTCGCGGCAGGTCTGGTGGATCGTCTCCAGCGGCGCGCCGGACAGCTCGAATTGGCCGCCGGGCTCCAGCGAGATCGCGCCTTGGCCGGTCGGCTCGACCAGGCCGATGATGCGGCCGGCATCCATGATCGGGTCCCAGCCGAGTTTGTCCTGCATGCCTTCGAGGATGGCGCGGATGCCGCGCTCGCCGCCATAGGGCACCGGCGCATTGCCGTCGACATAGAACGGGAATTTCTCGTGCTCGGTGCCGATGCGCCATTTGTCGCGCGGCTTGTTGCCTTCGGCCAGATGCTCGACGAGTTCGTCGACGCTTTCTATCGGCCGGAAGTCGGTTGTATCGCGCGCCATAGGAGCCCTCCGCACATGACCCTGAAAATCGGCTTCGATTTTCGGAAGGGATCAGGTGCCCAATCAAATGCTACAGCGTCCTTTACGCGCCCGAAAGGACACGCGGCCACTGCCGGCGCTAGATGGACGAAATGTCAGTAGCCGATCAAGCGAAAAATCCTGAGCCAGCGGGTAATTGGAATTGATCACCAATCGCCGATTGTCGCCTGGATCAGCGCCAGTGCCGCCACCGCCGCCGTATCCGCTCGCAGGATGCGCGGCCCGAGCGGAATCGCGGTAACGAAGGGCAGCGCTCTCAGCATCTTGCGTTCCTCGTCGGAAAAGCCGCCCTCCGGTCCGACCAGCAGACCGAGCTTGTTCTCCCGCACCACCTGCAGTGCCGGCAGGGGACTGTTGGTCGATGCATCCTCGTCGCAGAAGATCAGCCGCCGCTCGGGGTCCCAGCCCGCCAGCAGGCGCTCGAATTTTTCCGCTTCGCGCAGCTCTGGCACCGCCAATATGCCGCATTGCTCGGCCGCCTCGACGACATTGGCGCGCAGGCGCTCGATGCCGGGTTTTGCCACTTGCGTATGCTGGGTGATGACCGGCTGCAGGATGCCGGCGCCCATCTCCACCGCCTTTTGCACGAGGTAGTCGAGCCGCCCTTGCTTCAGCGGCGCGAAACAGTAGACGAGATCGGGCAACGGCGGCTGCGGCCGCTGCAATGCCAGCAACTTCAGGCGCAACGCCTTCTTCGATTTTGCCGCGATCGCAGCCGACCATTCGCCGTCGCGGCCGTTGAAGACCAGAATTTCGGCGCCTTCGCCGAGCCGCAGCACGTGCGAGAGATAATGGCTCTGCTGCGGGCCGACGTCGAACTCGATGTCCGGTCCAAGCCCGTCCGGCACGAACAGCCGCTGCATCTTGTAATTGGCGCGCATCGCCGAGGAATGGGCGAGGCCATCGCCGGCGTCAAGCCTCCGCGCTGGCGTGCCAGACAGGTCTGTAGCCACGCTTCAGCACGGAAACAGTTGTCGCCGGCGTGAGCAGGCCGATTGGACCGTCGGTAAAATCGCCGAATCCCACCGGTTCGCCATAACCGCCGAAACTCCAGGGCAGCGCGGCGCCGTCAAACAGGGCGTACGCCCTGTTTCCTGACGAGATCATCGTGCCGTCCGGCAAATCCGCAAGCGCTTCCGGTTTCAGTCTCGTCGCCCGCCCGCCCGATGCCAGGCGCTCCTTGTGCAGGCGCTTGTCGAGTTGCGGCGCGCGTGACTCGGCAATGCCGAAGGCGTCGCCGAAACGCCGGACAAAATCCCTGGCCCGCTCGCGCCGGCAGAAGAAGCAGGGACGGTGGCCGGCGGCAAGTGCCGTCACCTCGTCGAGGAAAAACAGCTCGGTCCAGCCGGCCTTGCCGCCAGCCCGGTTGCGCCCCATCGGCTCGCGCCGCACGTTGCCGAATTCGCAGACGCAGATGATCCAGGCTTGCAGCGCCCAGCGCTTCTTCAACAGCGTTCTCGTCTCGGGGTCGTGAATGATGCCGCGATTGCCCATGAACAGGCCGCGCTCCGGCACGGCATGGATGGTGCCGAACGGGTCGATCCGGTTTTGCAGTGGCATAGGCGTTCCCTGTTGGCTGCAATGCTGGCGCCATGATATCGCTCGTTGCATCAATTTCATGTCAGCAGGTTTCGATGCGGGTCTTGGTTGTCCAGAACTTCGACAATGAGGGCCTTGGCCAGATCGGCGCGGCCCTTGTCGAGGCGGGTGCCGCTATCGACCTGCGCCGTCCCTACTGCGGCGACGCGCTGCCGCAAGATAGCGGCGGGCATGACGCCATGGTGGTGCTCGGCGGCGCGCAGAATGCGCTGGACGACGAGCTCTGTCCTTATTTTCCTGGCCTGCTCGACCTGACGCGCGACTTTGCCGAGAGGGATCGCGCGGTGCTTGGTATCTGCCTCGGCAGCCAGTTGGTCGCGCGCGCCTTTGGCGGCGAGAACCAGATCGGCGGCGCGTCGGAGTTCGGCTGGCACGAAGTCGCGCTCACCGCGGCGGCGCAGGCCGATCCGGTGCTCGCCGCCTTGCCTGAAAAATTCCCGATCTTCGAATGGCACGACGACACCTTTGTCTTGCCCGAGACTGCCGTGCGGCTGGCCGGCAACGCCGTCGCCAAGAACCAGGCGTTCCGCATCGGCCGCGCCGTCTATGGCTTTCAGTTCCATTTCGAGGCCGACCGGCCGATGGTTCGCGACTGGAGCACGTCCTTCGCACCGCTGATCGCCGAACGCCATCCGGATTGGGCCGTCCGGCTCGACGACGAAATGGCCCGCAACGGACCGCAAGCCGATGCCGCCGGCCTGGCCATCGCCCGCGCTTGGGTGGCGACGATCTGACGGCCCATATAGTCAACGTATTTGGCGACGTTGCATATTTGGCACGCGGCGGCAAATCCGCCGGGGATAACGCGTTTCATCCTTGGCCTGTGTCTGTCCGCCAGCCTAAAAGGCGCGCGCTCTGCATCTTGCGTGCAACCGCGATGAACCTTTCCTGTGACCCGCGCGACACACCACCGATACAGAACATGCCTAGAAGCGCGAAACCGTCCGACATTTGCGACGTATTTTGCGTTTCAACGCATTGGTAACCCGCTCGTGCATAGATGCAGGAAGCTCAACAAGAGATGACGTCCGTGAAAGCAGCCTTTTTGTCCTTTGTCATGTTGTCGGCTATCGTCTTGTGCGGCCTCGGCATTTATTCCGCCGACGCGGCCAACGACCACAATGCCGTTGACGGCTACGGCGTCACCGCCGCGCTTCGCTAGCCTCTCTGCTCATAATCCCACGCGTTTCCTACGCCCGCTCACCCGTCACTGTCAGGATATGCTTGTCCGCGCCGTCCACCACGAGCGCGGTGAGGTTTCCCGACTGCCAGGCGAGTGTGTCGACATTGACGCGGTTGCCGGTGATCTCGGCCTTGGCCACTGGCGTATGGCCGTGCACCACGATCTTGGGATGAAGACCGGTGTGATCGTGGAAGACCTCGCGGATCCAGATCAGGTCCTGCCGGGTCTGGCTTTCCAGCGCAACGCCGGGCCGGATGCCGGCATGGCAGAAGAAGAAGTCGCCGAACGTCACTGAGAAGGGCAGCGAGCGCAGGAACTCGACATGGTTCTGCGGCACCGCCTCGACCAGCGCGGCGTGCCCTTGCCGCAGTGCCGCATCGGCGCGGCCAAACCAGGCGCTGCTCCCACCGAGCGACACGCCATAGGATAGCGCCGTCTGGATGCCGCCATAGCGCATGAACAGGCCGTCCGGGTCGGGGACATCGAGAAAATCGAGAAAGCCGAGATCATGATTTCCGGCGAGCATCAGGTGACGCGGATCGCGTCTTTGCGCGTCGATCAGGAAATCGATGACGCCCCTGGAGTCCGGGCCGCGATCGACATAGTCGCCGAGATGGATCACGCGCCAATCGGCCGACGGCCTTTGACCGAGCTCCGCCTCGATCCGCCGGTGCATGGCGGTCAGCAAATCGAGCCGGCCGTGCACATCGCCGATCGCGTAAAGGCGCATGCCTTGCGGTCCGCGCGCCTCGTAGAAACTGATGCCGGGCTCCGTCAATGCCTGCGTCGCCTCCGTGGTCATGCCGTCACGGGACTTTAGCGCCGAAGCTGATCCTTGCCCATGTCGGTGACCAGACGCTTTCCGCACAGAGCCAGCGTTATGTCCATCTCCTTGCGGATGATTTCAAGCGCCTTGGTAACCCCTTCCTTGCCGAGTGCGCCGAGGCCGTACAGGAAAGGCCGGCCGATATAGGTGCCCTTGGCGCCGAGGCACAGTGCCTTGAGCACGTCCTGGCCGGAGCGGATGCCCCCGTCCATATGCACCTCGATCGCGTCGCCGACGGCGTCGGCGATCTCTTCGAGCGCCATGATCGATGACGAGGCGCCGTCGAGCTGGCGGCCGCCATGGTTGGAAACGATGATCGCGTCGGCGCCTGTCCTGGCCGCCATCAGCGCATCCTCCTTGTCGAGTATGCCTTTCAGGATCAGCTTGCCGCCCCAGCGCTCCTTGATCCAGGCGACGTCCTTCCACGACAGATGCGGATCGAACTGCTCCTTCGTCCACGACGACAGCGAGGCGAGGTCGCCGACGCCCTTGGCATGGCCGACGATGTTGCGGAAGCTCCGGCGCTTGGTCCCGGCCATGCCGACGCACCAGCGCGGCCTGGTCGCCATCTGCCACAGGTGCTTCGGCGTCATCCGCGGCGGCGCCGAAAGCCCGTTGCGGATATCCTTGTGGCGCTGACCGAGGATCTGCAGGTCGAGCGTCAGCACCAGCGCCGAACATTTCGCCGCTTTTGCGCGATCGATCAAATCGAAGACGAAGTCCTTGTCGCGCAGCACATAGAGCTGGAACCAGAACGGCTTCCTGGTCACCGACGCGACATCCTCGATCGAGCAGATGCTCATTGTTGACAGCGTGAACGGCACACCGAATTCTTCCGCCGCCTGGGCCGCCAGCATCTCGCCGTCCGGATGCTGCATGCCGGTCATGCCGGTCGGCGCCAGCGCCACCGGCATCGTCACCTTCTCGCCGATCATGGTCGATTCCAGCGAGCGGTTATCCATGTCGACCAGCACGCGCTGGCGGAACTTGATCTTCTGGAAATCTTCCTCGTTGGCCCGGTAGGTGCTTTCGGTCCAGGCGCCGGAATCGGCGTAGTCGAAGAACATCTTCGGCACGCGGCGGCGTGCCAGGTCCTTGAGGTCGGCGATGGTGAGAATGCTGCTCATGGATCTCTTTCCGCTGGTTCTTCGCTGGTTCGTCGTTGAATTTTTCTGGGCGGGGCCTACGGCTGTTTTCTTGCCGCCTCGCCGTCACCGGGCTCGGAGCGCTGCCTGAGCCTCAGCCGCGACACGCGCTGCCAGTCGCCGCTGCGCTCGGCCTCGGCCATCGATCGTTCGACGTAGGAGATGTGGTCCATCGCCGCCTGCCGCGCCGCAGCCGGATCGCCGGCCTTGACCGCCGCATAGATTGCCCGGTGCTGCGAAAGCAGCGCCTCGCGCGCGCCCGGCACGTTGAACACCAGCCGCCGGTTCTGGAACACGCCTTCCGACAGCAGCCGATAGCAGGAGCGCAGCGTGTGCAGCAGGATGATGTTGTGCGCGCATTCGCAGATCGCGTGGTGGAACTCGACATCGATTTCCGCCTCGTCGTCGAAATTGCCGGTCCGGTGCGCCTCGTCCATACGTGCCATGATGCGGTCGAGCAGCGCCAGATCGTCCGATGTGGCACGCCGCGCCGCATATTCCGCCGCCACCGCCTCGATCTCGCGGCGGTACTCCAGATAGTCGGTCACCGCCTTGCGGTGCATCGAGATCAGGTCGGTCACCGGCTTGGTGAACAGCTGGCCGATGACATCGGCGACATGGGTGCCGCCGCCCGGCCGTGTCGTCAACAGCCCGCGCCCTTCCAAGGCTTTCAAGCCATCGCGCAGGATCGGCCGCGACACCTCGAACTGGCGCGCCAGTTCGCGCTCGCCCGGCAGCCGGTCGCCGGTGCGCAGGACGCCTTCGAGGATCAGGCTCTCGATCTGCTGCACCACCTCGTCGGCGGTGCGCGAATGCTCGATCCGGGAGAAAATGTCGCTCAAACGGGATGCCTGGGGGTTGAACCGATGTCGCGCAAGATAAAGCCGGCGTCGCCAACTGGTCAAATTATTTATCCAATTCGCCGGGGCCGGGTCCGTTTCACAGCCGCGGCGCCATATCATCTTCAGCTAAATTGGGCGTTTGCGTCGCCTGGCGATTGCCTCTAGAGGGACCTCATTGCCAAAGGGCTCACAGAAGCCCGGGGGACCAGCCGTGCCAGACGCCGAGCCTTCCAACCTCGAATTCCAGCTGCGCGCCAAAGCCGTGGGCGGCACCGTCATGGGCTTTCCGGCGCATGAAGGTCGGCCGGGCGCGCTCGGCGAGGTCCACGCCCGGCCGCAGCCGCTGGTCGAAAAGCCGCGCGTGCTGGTGCAGCTTTCCTTCATGACCGAAGCTGGATCCGGGATCGATCAGGCCGTGCTTTCCGAATTGTCGCGACGCCTCGGCATCGCCGCGCCCGACCCTCACGCCCGCCACCACGCGATGAAATGGGGCAAGGGCTCGCTGCGCTGGGAACGCCACACGGAATTCTCGACCTATCTCTGGGAAGGCCCGCTCGGCGAAAACGGCAGGGGGCAAGAGGACACACCCTTCGGCAACGGGTTTTCGCCGCCGGGCACGGTGATTTCCGGCATCAGGCTGGAGATCCGCAAATGGACGCCGGCGAACGAAAAACTGATCGCCGGCTTCGACCCGACCAGCCTGTGCTATTCGCTGGTCGAGCGCGGCAACGCGGCCATCGTCACCGATTTCCGTCAGGATGGCGACGGCTTGACCCGCATGCTGGTGCTCGACCGCGGCCTGACCCCGGCGCGCACCGGGGCACTGTCGCAGCGGCTGATCGACATCGAGACCTACCGCACGCTGGCCATGCTTGGGCTGCCGCTGGCCCTGACGCTGTCCGGTCGGGCCCGCCGCATCGAAGACAGGCTGGCCCAGACCACGTTGGAAATGAAGGTCGCCGAGACCCGCGACAGCCAGACGCTGCTTGCCGACTTGACCGAGCTGGCCGCCGAGCTGGAGGCCGATGCCGCCTCCAGCCTCTACCGCTTCGGCGCCAGCCGCGCCTATGACGGCATCGTGCGCGAACGGCTGGAGGCGCTCGACGAAGAGGCGGTGCCCGGCTACGACACCTGGGGCGGTTTTCTGCAGCGCCGCGTGGCGCCGGCGATGCGTACCTGCCGTTCGGTCGAGGAGCGTCAGGCCAATCTGTCGACGAAGCTCACCCGTGCCACCACACTGCTGCGCACCTGGGTAGACGTCGAGGTCGAGAAGCAGAACCGCGATCTTTTGGCATCGATGAATAATCGCGCCCGCCTGCAATTGCGGCTGCAGCAGACGGTGGAGGGGCTCTCGGTCGCCGCGGTTTCCTACTATGTCGTCGGCCTCATCGGCTACGTCGCCAAGGGCGCCTCGATCTTCGGCCATGCCTTCGCGCCGGAAATGGTCACCGCCGCCTCGGTGCCGCTCGCCGTCGTGCTCGTCTGGTGGGGAGTGCGCCGCGTCCGCCGCATGCACTCCGAACCAGGCAAGCAGCCGGGCGAGTAATGTGGGGCGCAGCGGCAGATTGCCGCTGCGGAAGGCTGTCCCGGCCATAGGCCTCTCATCCCGGCCAACGCGGCATTTGCAAGCGACCACTGTCGCTGGTAAAAGATTTTTACCAGTCGATCGAAGGAGGCTGTCGATGTCCGGCCTTGCCATGCCGAAACCAGACGACGCCACGATGCGCCGGCGCGACGAGATCGTCGCCGATATGCGCATCATGGTGCCGGGCGAGGGCGTCGTCGACGCCGCCAATGCCATGCGCGCCTTTGAGAGCGACGGGCTCACCGCCTACCGGCAATTGCCGCTCGTCGTTGTACTGCCGCAAACCGTGGCCCAGGTCTCGCGGGTGCTGAAATATTGCAGCGACCGCAACATCCGCGTCGTGCCGCGCGGCTCCGGCACCTCGCTCTCCGGCGGTGCGCTGCCGCTCGAAGACGCGGTGCTGCTGGTGATGAGCCGCTTCAACCGCATCCTCGAGATCGATTTTCAGAACCGCGTCGTCGTCGCCCAGCCCGGCGTCACCAATCTCGGCATCACCACCGCCGTCGAGCAGGAGGGCTTCTATTACGCCCCCGATCCATCCTCCCAGATCGCCTGCTCGATCGGCGGCAATGTCGCGGAAAATTCGGGCGGCGTGCACTGCCTGAAATACGGTCTCACCGCCAACAATGTGCTCGGCATCGAGATGGTGCTGATGAATGGCGAGGTGGTGCGCCTCGGCGGCAGCCATCTCGACGCGGAAGGCTACGACCTGCTCGGCGTCATGACCGGCTCCGAAGGACTGCTCGGCGTCGTAACCGAGGTCACCGTACGCATCCTGAAGAAGCCGGAGACGGCGCGTGCCCTGCTGATCGGTTTCCCGACCAGCGAGCAGGCCGGCCAATGCGTTGCCGACATCATCGGCGCCGGCATCATTCCGGGCGGCATGGAGATGATGGACCGCCCGGCCATCCACGCCGCCGAGGATTTCGTCCAGGCCGGCTATCCGCTCGATGTCGAGGCGCTGCTGATCGTCGAGCTGGACGGGCCGGGTGTCGAGGTCGATCACCTGATCGGCCTGGTCGAAGCCATTGCTTTTAGGAACGGCTCGACCACATGCCGCACGTCGCAGTCGGAACAGGAGCGGCTGAGCTTCTGGGCCGGCCGCAAGGCGGCGTTCCCGGCGGTCGGCCGCATCTCGCCCGACTACTACTGCATGGACGGCACCATCCCGCGCAAGGAACTGCCGCGCGTGCTCGCCGGCATGCGCGAACTGTCGGAGAAATACGGGCTCGGCGTCGCCAATGTCTTCCACGCCGGCGACGGCAATCTGCACCCGCTCATCCTCTATGACGCCAACGTGCCGGGCGAACTCGACAAGGCGGAGAGTTTCGGCGCTGACATATTGCGGCTCTGCGTCAAGGTCGGTGGCGTGCTGACCGGAGAGCACGGGGTCGGCATCGAGAAGCGCGACCTGATGCCGGAAATGTTCAACCAGATCGACCTCGACCAGCAGATGCGCGTCAAATGCGCCTTCGACCCCAACCATCTTTTGAATCCCGGCAAGGTCTTCCCGCAATTGAGGCGATGCGCCGAGCTCGGGCGGATGCACGTGCATCGCGGGAAAGTGGCGTTTCCGGACATTCCGAGGTTTTGAGGGGATGACAGCTCAGAATGGGGGTTCCTCGCCCCCGCAAAGCGGGGGAGAGGTGGCGCGGGCGCAGCCCGAGACGGAGAGGGGGGCGCCCGGTGCACCAAGCCGGCGTTCACCCGAAAAGGTCGCGCGCGCCCGCGAGCTTCGTCGAGGCGACAATCAGGCGGAAGCGACCCTCTGGAACGAGTTGAAGGCGAAGAGGCTGGGCGGATATAAATTCGTGCGTCAGATGCCGATTGGGCCGTATTTTGCAGACTTCGCCTGCCGAAGCGAAAGGCTGATCGTCGAGCTGGACGGAGGTCAACACGCCGAGAGTACTTACGACAGGCGACGCGACGAATTCATGCGCGGCAAAGGGTTCTCGGTGATCCGATTCTGGAGCGCCGACATGCTAACCAACCCGACGAGTGTCTGCGAAACCATTCTTGCAGCACTTGAGGGACGGCTCGTGAAGGACGTAATCTCTGCCGACCTCAGGTTCGTTTTTGCAAGCAAGAACTCTAGAGGTGGCGCTCTATGATGGCCCCCTCTCCGCCTCGCTGCGCGAGGCACCTCTCCCCCGCTCCGCGAGGGCGAGGAACCCAGGTCCTGCAGCTTCGCGCCCGCGCATCCCGAGATCTCGAGGCGATAGCTTCTCAGAATAGGGGTTCCTCGCCCCCGCAAGGCGGGGGAGAGGTGGCTCGGGCGGAGCCCGAGACGGAGAGGGGGCCGGCCGATGTGCTGAGTCGGCGTTCCTCTGAAAAGCTTGCCCGCGCTCGGGTGCTTCGCTTTGTTTTTGCGGCCAAGAAAATTGAAGGTGGCGCTCTATGAGTGCCCCCTCTCCGTCTCGGGCTTCGCCCGAGCCACCTCTCCCCCGCTTCGCGAGGGCGAGGAACCAGGGCTCTGCCGCATGACCACCTTCACCCCGTCCACAGCCGCGGAAACCCTATCAACAATCGCTTGGGCAGCCGCGGAAGACTCGCCGCTCGAAATCCTCGGCCACGGCTCCAAGCGCGGTATCGGCCGGCCGCAGCAGAGCGAGCATACGCTCGACCTTTCCAGACTCTCCGGCGTCATGCTTTACGAGCCGGCCGAACTGGTGCTGTCGGCAAAAGCCGGCACGCCGCTGGCCGAAATCGAAAGCCTGCTTGCCGAAAACGGCCAGCAACTTGCCTTCGAACCGATGGATTACGGCCCGCTGCTCGGCGGTGAGCCAGCGCGAGGCACGATCGGCGGCGCACTCGCCGCGAACCTTTCCGGCCCGCGCCGGCTGAAGGTGGGTGCTGCGCGCGACCATATCCTCGGCATAGCGGCCGTTTCCGGGCGCGGCGAGGCCTTCAAGTCGGGCGGCCGCGTCGTCAAGAACGTCACCGGCTACGATCTGTCCAAGCTGATGGCCAACAGCTGGGGCACGCTGGCGGTGCTCACCGACGTCACCTTCAAGGTGCTGCCTGCTGCCGAGACCGAAGTCACGCTTGCCATCCGCGGCCTGCTCGACGATCACGCCGCCGCCGCCATGGCGCTGGCGCTGGGTTCCAGCGCCGAAGTGTCGAGTGCTGCCCATCTTCCCGAACGGGTCGCAGCCAGGGTCGCCGGCGGCAGTCTCGGCAGCGATGCCGCGACGCTGCTGCGCATCGAGGGCTTTGGCCCGTCGGTCGCTTACCGCATTGCCGCGCTGAAAGACCTGCTGAAAAACGCTGGGCCGCTGCAGGAGATTTCCGGTTCGGTCTCGTACTCGGTCTGGCGCGGTGTCCGCGACTGCGCGCCGTTCGCCGATGGCAGCGAAAGGCCGGTGTGGCGCGTCTCGATGGCGCCGTCGCGGGGCCACCAGATGGTGCTGGCGCTGCGCATGCAGGCCCCGGTCGAAGCCTTCTATGATTGGCAGGGCGGGCTGATCTGGCTGCGCATGCAGCAGGACGATCCCGAGGCAGGCCTGTTGCGCAGCCTGATCAGAAAACACGGCGGCGGCCATGCGACGCTGGTGCGCGCAACCCCTTCACACCGCGCCGCCGTGCCGGTGTTCGAACCGCAAGCGCCGCAACTGGCAGCACTGTCGGCGCGGCTGAAGGCCGAATTCGACCCGAAGAATATCCTCAATCCCGGCCGTATGGCGCCTGGCGCAAGCTCTGCTACTCTCGCGCCAGCAACCGAGGGAGGAGCACAATGAGCGATCCAGGCCAAAACGGTACGTCACGCCAGACCGACCGCTGGCTGGAGCCCGGCCCGACCAACGCGCTGGTCATCTACATCCTCTATCTCGCCGGCCTAGCCATCGGCGTCAGCGGCATTGTCGGCATCGTCCTGGCCTATATCAATCGCGGCAAGGCCGGCGGCTTCGTCGAGAGCCACTACACATTCCTGATCCGCACCTTCTGGATCGGCCTGCTCTATGCACTGATCTCGGCGCTGCTGATGATCGTGGTCATCGGTGTCGTGCTGATGGTTGCCGTTGCCGTCTGGTTCATCGCCCGCTGCATTCTCGGCCTGCAGGCGCTGCAGCGCGGCGAGGCGGTCAAGAACCCGGAAAGCTGGTTTCTGGGATTATGAGCATGATCCCCAAAACTGGGTACCGGTTTTGGGAAAAGATCATGCTCAAACGGTAGGGATTCGTTTACGTGCAGACCAATTTCTCAGCTGCCCAGCTTGCCGATCCGCATGTCGCGGAATCGGAAAAGATCCTGCGCAAATGTGTGCATTGCGGCTTCTGCACCGCCACCTGCCCGACCTATGTGACGCTCGGCAACGAACTGGATTCGCCGCGCGGCCGGATTTATCTGATCAAGGACATGCTGGAAAACGGACGGCCGGCCGACAAGCAGATCGTCACCCATATCGACCGCTGCCTGTCCTGCCTCGCCTGCATGACCACCTGCCCGTCGGGCGTCAACTACATGCATCTGGTCGACCACGCCCGCGTCCATATCGAGGAGACCTACAAGCGTCCGCTGGCCGATCGCCTGACACGCGCCATGCTGGCCTTCGTGCTGCCCTACCCCTCGCGTTTCCGCGCGGCGCTCAAGCTGGCGAAGCTCGGCCAGCCATTCGCCGGCCTGTTTGAGAAAATCCAGGCATTGAAGCCTTTGGGCGCGATGTTGAAGCTGGCCCCGGCGTCGGTCCCGGCAGTCTCGCCGATGGCCTCGCCGGGCGTCCATGCCGGGCAGGGCGCGAAGAAAAATGGCCGCGTCGCCATCCTCACCGGCTGCGCGCAATCCGTGCTCGATCCCGGCATCAACGACACGACGATTTCGCTGCTGACCCGGCTTGGCGTCGAGGTCGTGGTGGCCGAGGGCGAGGGCTGCTGCGGCGCGCTGGTGCATCATATGGGGCGCGAGGACGCTGCCTTGGCGTCGGCCCGACGGAACGTCGACGCCTGGACGCGCGCCATCGAGCAGGGTGGACTCGACGCCATCGTCATCACCGCATCCGGGTGCGGCACCACCATCAAGGATTACGGCTTCATGCTGCGCCTCGATCCGGCCTATGCCGACAAGGCTGCGCGGGTCTCGGCGCTGGCCATGGACATCACCGAATATCTGGCAAGCCTCGACCTGCCCGAGCCGGTCCGCAAGCCGGGCACCATCGTCGCCTATCACTCAGCCTGCTCGATGCAGCACGGCCAGAAGATCACCCGCCAGCCGAAGGAGCTTCTGGCCAGAGCCGGCTTCGTCGTGCGCGAGCCGCGCGAAGGGCATTTGTGCTGCGGTTCGGCCGGCACCTACAACATCCTGCAGCCCGGGATTTCGGCGACGTTGCGCGACCGCAAGGTCAGGAATATCGAGGCGACCGGTGCTGAAATCGTCGCCACCGGCAATATCGGCTGCATCACCCAGATCGCTTCCGCCGCCAAGCTGCCGGTGGTGCATACGATAAAGCTGCTCGACTGGGCCTATGGCGGCGAGCCGCCAAAATTGGTTTGATTGCTGCGCACCCGCCGATGAGACTGCCGAGATGCCCAACCCAAAGTCCGAAGAGATTGGAACCGTCGTTCGGCTGCTGTCGGACAGATCGCCGGCGACGTTCCAGGCCAGCTATGGCGAATGCCAGACAATCATCGCTCGTCATCTCAAGGATGGGTCCGAATTCCTGTTTGCGCTCATAAAGGCAGCGGTAGAAGCCGACGTCCAGCAAGACAATCTGATTATCGACGCCGTTTCGTTTCTCGACGACGCGTATTTGGCTCGTCTGGCATTTTTCCTGCAAGAGGAAGTGAAACGCGGAATAGACGTGGAGGATCTGCTGGCTCACGTCGCCTTGCAGGTGCCGGAATTGTTTCCAGACAGTACCTTGGGCGACATTCCCGATTTCGCAGACTGGCTGACGCATGATGATCCTCGTTCGCCGCCGGCATGTCATCATTTCAGCTTTGAGGAAGGCGCTCCGAGCGACATATCTTTTCCGACGCATCGCAATCATCCTACCTGGCATCTGCCGGCGACTGGCCGGCCACTTACGGTCGGCGGCGAAGGATCGGCAGTGTGCCCGACCTGTCGAGAGCGACTGATACATCTGATTACGCTGGACGATCTCGGGAGTGAGCTGACGATGCCTCTTCCCAGACTCCGTATCGAGACCTGTGCGAATTCTCTCGAACCGACCTATTATTCCCACGACGCTGCCGGTGTGCCGACGCCGATCGCGCCTCTGCATTCGCCCTACATTGAGAGGCCTGCAAAAGCCGCCGAGAAAAGAACTGTTCGGTTGGCACCGACCCCTGAACGGTGGCTCAGGCAGTCGTACGGGATAAGCAATTCAAGGCAAAACCTGTTTCGGCTTGGTGGGCTGCCGTCATGGATTCAGGGACCGCAGTTTCCAGTCGTTCCCGGAACGGACCGGGAAATGAAATTTCTTCTTCAGTTCGATTCACTCGCCGGTTTCTTCTGGGGCAGCGGCGGCGTGCTCTACGTCTTCTGGGATGACGAGTCCCGGATCACCTGCCATGTGCCGCAATACACGTGACGAAGGCGCCTACTCCGCCGCCAGCCGGTCTGCCGTGCCGTAGGTTGCCTGATAGCGGGCGCGCTGGCGGCTGAGCGCTACCATCGTGTTGCGCAGCAGGATCGCCACCGTGATCGGGCCGACGCCGCCCGGCACCGGCGTGATCCACGACGCGACATGCCTGACGCTCTCGGCATCGACGTCGCCGACGATGCGGCTCTCGCCGTCCGGCCCGATTTCCGAATTGATGCCGATATCGATGACGGCGGCGCCCGGCTTGACCATGTCGGCCTTGATCAGCCGCGGCCGGCCCACGGCGACGAACAGCGCGTCGGCGCGGCGTGCGTGTGCCGCCACCGAGCGCGTCATGTGGTGACAGACCGTCACCGTCGCGCCTTCGCTCATCAAGAGGAACGCGATCGGCTTGCCGACGATCTCGGAATGGCCGACGACCACCACCTCGAGCCCCTTGAGGTCGAGGCCGGTTTCCCTGAGCAGTTCGACCGAAGCGGCGGCGGTGCAGGGCGCCAGGTCGAGCTGGTTGTAGACGATGTTGCCGATCGAGGCCGGATGCATGCCCTCGACATCCTTGAGCGGATGCACCGCCGCCTGCAGCGTCTTGATCGGAATGTGCACCGGCACCGGCCGCTGGATGATGATGCCGGTGACGCGCGGGTCGGCGTTAAGCCCGTGGATTGCCGCTTCCAGCTCGCCGGCGGTGATGTCGGCGCGAAAGCGCCTTTCCTCGAAGCCGATGCCGGCCAACCCGGCCTTGGCGCGCTGGTTGCGGACATAGACGTCGACCGCGGCGGTATCGCCGACGGTGACCGACACCAGCTTGGGCGGAAAGCCTTCGGCGGTGGCGATCGCCGCGTCCTCGCGCACGCCGGCGATGATGCGTTGAGCAACCGGGCCGCCTCTGAGATAGCGGCTGTCATCGGAAAGGGACATCGGGATGGGGCCTTTAGCTGGATTTTAGCCGCCACATAGCAAAGCAACCGCGAAAAGGCAGCGCGAAAAGCGAACCGCCATGCCGGTCGCGCGACGTGCCGACAAAATCTTCCCGTCAATTCCTGCTGGCGGAAACAAAAAGGGCAGCACGGCTTGCCGCGCTGCCCTTTCGTGACTGGCCGCATCCCCACACGGCCCGTCCCCCGTTATTCAATGCTCCCGAGGCTTCTGAGCAGAATCATCGATGAGGTCAACCGCAGATTACATGACTACAACCGTCGTGCCAACATTGACCCGCTCGTAAAGGTCGACCACGTCCTCGTTGCGCATGCGGATGCAGCCCGACGACACCGCGCCGCCGATCGTCCAGGGCTGATTGGTGCCGTGGATACGGTACTCGGTCGAGCCGAGATAGAGCGCGCGTGCGCCGAGCGGGTTTTCCATGCCGCCGGCGAGATAGGTCGGCAGATAACGGCCCTTGGCGGCTTCGCGGGCGATCATCACCGCCGGCGGCCGCCAATCCGGCCAGACGCGCTTGTTGGTGATCTTGTGGGTGCCGGACCATTCGAAGCCCGGCTTGCCGGTGCCGACGCCATAACGCCGCGCCTTACCGTTCTTCCCGACCAGATAGAGGAAATTCTCTCGCGTATCGATGACGATCGTGCCCGGCTTCTGCGGGCCGTCATAGGCGACTTCCTGCGGCAGATAGATCGGGTCGATCTGCGGCCGCATCACCATGCGCTTGGCCTGCGCCTGCACCGCTGCGGTGCGCAGCTGATCGGGTTCGGCCAGCCGCCGGTAGCGCCGTTGCGGCTGCGCCTCTTGCCGGCTCTGCCGCACGATGCCCGGGGCATGGCCGAGCTGCAGCACCCAGGGCGCCGAAAGATCCGGGCTGACCACCACCGGCGGCCTCTCCGCATAGCGGTCGTTGGCATTGGCGGCGCCGGCAGCAAGTACGGCCGCGGCGCCGAACAGTGGGAACAAGAATGTCTTCATCGCAACGCACCTTGATCGTCGAACATGCCGGGGTGCAAAGCCTCCCCGATTTCGCCGACATTGGGCGCGAAGCGGCAACCGAAACATGAATCGGAATGTGTAAAATGCCGATCTGTCAGTAAAGCTTTTGGTGTGGTTACCGCCCGGTTCAGGAATCTGGTAAAGCCGCGGTAAAGGCCGCGTCAAAACGCGTTAACGCCAAGACACGAACGGAATTCCGCCATGGATGAAAAGACAGGTCTGCTTGCCGGTCCCGACGGCATCGCCCGCTGCTTCTGGCACGGCAACCTGCCGGATTATCTGCACTACCACGACCACGAATGGGGCCGGCCGGTCGCCGACGACCGCCGCCTGTTCGAGAAGATCTGCCTCGAAGGTTTTCAGTCGGGCCTGTCCTGGCTGACCATATTGCGCAAGCGCGACAATTTCCGCGAGGCGTTTGCCGGCTTCGATGTCGACAAGATCGCCGCCTTCACCGACGCCGATGTCGATCGCCTGCTCGGCAATGCCGGCATCATCCGCCATCGCGGCAAGATCGTCTCGACCATCAACAACGCCAAGCGCGCCCGCGAACTCATCGACGAGGCCGGCTCGCTGGCCGCCTGGTTCTGGAAGTTCGAGCCCGGCCCGCACGAGCGGCCCGAGATCGTCGACCTCGCGCATTTGCGCGCCAATCCGACGACGGCCGTCTCGGTCCGCATTTCGAAAGAGCTGAAGAAGCGCGGCTGGAGCTTTGTCGGCCCGACCACCGTCTACGCCTTCATGCAGGCGATGGGGCTGGTCAACGACCATCTCGAGGGCTGCGTCTGCCGCGAGCCGGTCGAGGCGGAACGGAAAGCGTTCAAGCGGCCGAAATAGCGGCTCAGGCGCCGCCGGCGCCGGCGAGGAAAAACCCGGCAAGGATGGCCGCCAGCGCGGCGAACACCGGATAGATCACCAGCAGGCCGGTCATCAGCACGTCGCGCATGGTCGGCCCGCTGCGCTGTTGCGCCGCGATCTCGAACGGTCCGGCGATTTGCTTCGTCTTCGGGGCATAACCATCGGCCGGCCGCAGCCGGACCGAGGCGTCGCGTGCGCGGCTATCGATGATGTCGAACTTCTGTAGCGTGGCCATGGCCCCGAACCCCTTGTTTCGGCGCGCTTATCGGCCCGGATTGTGTCGGCACGATGCCGCGCGCATGGCGCAATTGTTTCAGCTTCTTTTTCGCCTTTCCTTCTCCCCTTGTGGGAGAAGGTGGATCGGCGCGCAGCGCCGAGCCGGATGAGGGGTGTTGGAAGAAACGAGACGTCGGCGTTCCTTGGAATACCCCTCATCCGACCGAGCTTCGCTCGGCCACCTTCTCCCACAAGGGGAGAAGGAGAGCCGCAAACCCTTGCCTTCTCCGGGCTGCATCGGTAGGACACGCCGACCCGAAATAAGTCACCGATTACTTAGCAAAGTACCCATCCCATGGCCGACAAATCCGAAAAGATGAAAGCGCGGCTGCCGCGCGGCTTTGTCGACCGCGGCGCCGACGATCTGCGCACCGTCGAGAAGATGATGGCGACGATCCGCTCGGTCTTTGAGCTTTACGGTTTCGAGCCGGTCGACCAGCCGCTGATCGAATACACCGATGCGCTCGGCAAATTCCTGCCCGACCAGGACCGGCCGAACGAGGGCGTGTTCTCGTTCCAGGACGATGACGACCAGTGGCTGTCGCTGCGCTACGACTTGACCGCGCCGATGGCGCGCTTTGTCGCCGAGAATTTCGAGCGCCTGCCGAAACCCTATCGCAGCTATCGCTCCGGCTGGGTGTTCCGCAACGAGAAGCCCGGTCCCGGCCGCTTCCGCCAGTTCATGCAGTTCGACGCCGACACGGTCGGCACGCCGGGTGTCGCCGCCGATGCCGAGATGGCGATGATGATGGCCGACGTGATGGAGGCGCTCGGCATCAAGCGCGGTGATTACGTCGTCCGCGTCAACAACCGCAAGGTGCTCGACGGCGTGCTCGAGGCGATCGGCCTCGGCGGCGACGAGAACGCTGGCCGCCGGCTGCAGGTGCTGCGGGCGATCGACAAGCTGGACAAGCTGGGCGTCGAGGGGGTTCGCCTGCTTTTGGGCGCCGGGCGCAAGGACGAGAGCGGTGATTTTACCAAGGGCGCCGGGCTGGGTAACGCGCAAATCGATGTTGTGATCAGCTATTTCACGGTCATGGCGCAGCATGATCCCGAACAAATTGTCCAGACACTGGGATCTATCACCCCAGGGCTCAGCAATCTTGTCGAGGAAAGGAAACTCGAACATCTCGGCATAACGAACGCCTCGTTTGTCGAGGGTCTTGCAGAGTTGGAGCAGATAAGAACCATGGTCGCACAAAGCGGCTACGGTGAGGATCGCATCCGCATCGACCCCTCCGTCGTGCGTGGCCTCGAATATTACACCGGCCCGGTCTACGAAGCCGAGCTGCTGGCCGAGATCCCCAACGAGGACGGCCAGATCGTGCGCTTCGGCTCGGTTGGCGGCGGCGGCCGTTATGACGGCCTCGTCTCGCGCTTTCGTGGCGAGCCGGTGCCGGCGACCGGTTTTTCGATCGGCGTCTCGCGGCTGATGACGGCGCTGAAGAACCTCGGCAAGCTCGATACTTCCGATGTCATCGCGCCGGTCGTCGTGCTGACCATGGACAAGGATACGGAAAGCCTCGGCCGCTACCAGAAGATGGTGGCCGAGCTGCGCGCCGCCGGCATCCGCTCGGAAATGTATCTCGGCGGCGCCGGCATGAAGGCGCAGCTGAAATATGCCGACCGCCGCGGCAGCCCGGTCGCCATCATCCAGGGCGGCGACGAGCGCGCCAAGGGCGAGGTGCAGATCAAGGACCTGATCGAAGGCGCGAAAATGTCGGCCGAGATCGCCGACAACGCCGAATGGCGCGCCGCGCGACCGGCGCAGGTGACCGTGGCGGAAGGCGATCTGGTCGCCGAGGTGAAGAAGATACTGGCGGCGCAGGCCGAGGAGCGGGCGCGTGGCAAGTAGGGCGCCGCTTCCTTCTCCCCTTGTGGGAGAAGGTGGCCGAGCGAAGCTCGGTCGGATGAGGGGTGTTCCAGGGAACGCCGACGCCTCATTTCTTCCGGCACCCCTCATCCGTCTTGGCGCTTCGCGCCAATCCACCTTCTCCCACAACGGGAGAAGGGAAGGGCGCCTGCGATGACCTCCCGCTATCTCGCCATCGCATCCGACACCACCAAGCTCTTCGCCGCGCGCGACACCCATGCGGTCGAGGTTGCTGTGCTGCAGCCGGCCGATCCGTTCCTCGACATGGCCGGCGAGGATTTGCGGCGCCGTATCTTTCTCACCGAAAGCGAGACCGGGCAGACGCTTTGCCTGCGGCCGGAATTCACCATTCCGGTCTGCCTCGACCACATTGCCAGCCAGGCCGGCACGCCGCGCCGCTATTCCTATCTCGGCGAGGTGTTTCGCCAGCGCCGCGAGGGCGGCAACGAGTTCTTCCAGGCCGGCATCGAGGATCTCGGCGACCGCGACACGGCCGCCGCCGACGCCCGTTCGCTGGCCGATGCGCATACGCTGCTGTCGCTGGTGCTGCCCGGCCGGGAGCTGGCGGTGACGCTCGGCGACCAGACCATCTTCGAGGCGGTGCTTGCAGCGCTTGGCCTGCCGCGCGGCTGGCGCATGCGGCTGGCGCGCGCCTTCGGCTCGGCGCCGATGCTTGAAGCAGCCCTTGCCGATCTGGCCAATCCACCGCGCAACAGCCAGCTTGCCGGCGCGGTCGCCGCCCTTGTCCTCGACGGCGATCTTGACGGTCTTTCGGCGCATGTCGCTGGTGGCATGGAAGAGGCTGGCCTGTCAGCAACGGCCGGGCGTTCGCCGTCCGAGATTGCGCGGCGCCTGATCGAGAAGGCCGAACTGCGCAGCGTGCGGCTGTCGAACGAGGCGTTTGCGGCACTAAAGAGTTTCCTGGCGATCGACGTGCCGCTCGACAGCGCCGCCGGGGCGCTCGAAAGCTTTGCGATCGATGCCGGGCTTTCACTGGGGGCTGCGCTGGAGAATTTCGCAGCCCGCGCCGCGGCCATAGAAAGCCTCGGCCTGCCGATGTCTGAAATCAGCTACGACGCCGCCTTCGGCCGGCCGCTCGATTACTACACCGGCCTGGTCTTCGAGATCGCGGCGCAGGATGGCGACCGGCCGCTCGCCGGTGGTGGCCGCTACGACCGGCTGCTGACGCTGCTCGGCGCCAAAACGCCGATCCCCGGCGTCGGTTTTTCCGTCTGGCTCGACCGCATCGAGGCGCTGCGGGAGACGGCGCCATGATCACGCTGGCGATCCCGTCGAAAGGCCGGCTCAAGGAGCAGGCGCTGGAGGTGCTGGCCAAGGCCGGGCTTGCCGTCAGCCTGCCCGGCGACGAGCGCAAATATCGCGCCCGCATCGACGGCCTTGACGGCGTCGAGATAGCGTTCCTGTCTGCCTCGGAGATATCAGGCGAAATCGGCCAGGGGTCGGTCGATCTCGGCATCACCGGCGAGGACCTTTTGCGCGAAAACCTCGCCGATTGCGAGACGCGCGCCGAAATCATCGCCCGCCTCGGTTTCGGCAATGCCGATGTCGTCGTCGCCGTGCCCGACATCTGGCTCGATGTCGACACCATGGCCGACCTCGACGACGTCGCCGCCGACTTCCGCCAGCGCCACGGCCGCCGGCTCAGGATCGCCACCAAATACTGGCGCCTGACCCAGCAGTTCTTTTCGCAGAAGCACGGCATCCAGGTCTACCGCATCGTCGAAAGCCTTGGCGCCACCGAAGGCGCGCCGGCGGCCGGATTGGCCGATATCGTCGTCGACATCACCACGTCAGGCGCGACGCTGCGCGCCAACCATCTCAAGGTGCTGGCCGACGGCCTCATCCTGCGCTCGCAGGCCTGCCTCGTGGCGTCGAGGAAGATGCGTTCGGCGACGGACGAGGCCGTGTTGCGCGATATTGCGGGCAGGATGGCATCGGTGAACGCAGGCTGACGACCAGCCGATCTCCCCCCTTGAGGGGGAGATGTCGCCGAAGGCGACAGAGGGGGTCGGTACGTCTTGACGCGACTCTCCTAACGGCAGGCTGGTGCTCCACGCGAGACGACCCCCTCTGGCCTGCCGGCCATCTCCCCCTCAAGGAGGGAGATTGGCAGCTTGGCCGCAGTGCCAACCTGACGCGATTTTCCTGGCGTACAGCAATTTTGTTCTTGCTTTGTGCCGGCAGCTATGCTACTAATCTCGCTATGGTGCCAATTGGCCCCGAAGACCCGCCCGCCGAGGCGGGTTTTTTATTTTCGGCCTTTACAGGCGAGTTCCCACCCAGCCCCACCATCGACGGGATTTCCACCACCCTGCCGGGCTGATAGGCTCGGCCTGTCTGCGGAGGACACGGCGATGCCGATCAATCTCGACGAGTTGAAGAATGCAACCAACCTGCGCTCCAAGCGCGATGGCGGCTCGTTCATTGCGCCGGTCGACGGCACGGCGCATGTGGCGGGCGAGCGCAGCGTGCCGCTGCTCAACCTGACCATCCCGGCGTTGTTTGCCGATACGGTCGGCAAATACGGCACGCTCGATGCCGCCGTCTTCGTCGAGCAGGACAAGCGCTTTACCTGGGAGGAACTGTCCGAGACTGTCGATGCGCTCGCCGCCGGTTTCCTGGCGCTCGGCCTCGAGAAAGGCGACCGCGTCGGCATCTGGTCGCCGAACCGCTGGGAATGGCTGGTGACGCAATTCGCCACCGCCCGCATCGGCCTGGTCCTGGTCAACATCAACCCGGCCTACCGGCTGGTCGAGCTGGAATATGCCTTGAACAAGGTCGCTTGCCGAGCGCTCGTCACCGCCGCCACATTCAAGAGTTCCGACTATCTCGGCATGATCGAGACGCTGGCGCCGGAGATCGCCAACGCTGCGCCGGGCAAGCTCGACGCCAACAAGCTGCCGGCGCTGAAGACAGTGATCCGCATGGACGAGGAGAATTCTGCGGGCATGTTCAATTTCGCCGACGTGCTGGCGATGGCCGGCCGCGACGAGCATGACAAGCTCGACCGGATTTCAGCGGGGCTGAAACCGGACGACGCCATCAACATCCAGTTCACCAGCGGCACGACAGGTGCGCCCAAGGGCGCGACGCTGACCCACAACAACATCGTCAACAACGGCAATTTCGTCACCGCGGCGATCCGGCTCACCGTCGACGACCTGCTGTGCATCCCGGTGCCGCTCTACCATTGCTTCGGCATGTCGATGGGCACGATGGGCTGTGTCACCAAGGGCGCGACCATGGTTTTCCCCAGCGAGGGCTTCGATGCCGGCGCCACCCTGAAGGCAGTGGCAACGGAACGCTGCACCGCGCTCTACGGCGTGCCGACCATGTTCGTCGGCCTGCTCGACCATCCGGATTTCGCCTCCTTCGATCTCACCAGCCTGCGCACCGGCATCATGGCCGGCTCGCCATGCCCGATCGAGGTGATGAAGAAGGTGGTGTCGCTGATGCATATGGCTGAGGTGACCATCGCCTACGGCATGACCGAGACCAGCCCGGTGTCGTTCCAGAGCAGCGTCGACGACCCGCTGGAAAAGCGCGTCTCGACCGTCGGCCGCGTCCATCCGCATGTCGAGGTCAAGGCCATCGACGCCGAAGGTGCCACCGTCGCGGTCGGCGCGCCAGGCGAGCTCTGCACGCGCGGCTATTCCGTGATGAAGGGCTATTGGGACGATGAGCAGAAGACCCGCGAGGCCATCGACGCCGACGGCTGGATGCACACCGGCGACCTCGCCACCATCGATGCCGAGGGCTATTGCAACATCGTCGGCCGGGTCAAGGACATGGTCATCCGCGGCGGCGAGAACGTCTATCCGCGCGAGGTCGAGGAGTTCCTCTATCGCCATCCCAAGGTCAAGGAGGTGCAGGTGTTCGGCATTCCCGACCCGAAATACGGCGAGGAGCTGTGCGCCTGGATCGTGCTCAAGCCCGGCCAGATCACCACGGAGCAGGAGATCAAGGCCTTCTGCGCCGGCCAGATCGCCCATTTCAAGATCCCGCGCTACATCCGCTTCCGCACCGAATTGCCGATGACGGTGACCGGCAAGCCGCAGAAATTCCTGATGCGCCAGGCGATGGTCGACGAGCTGGGATTGGTGACGGAGAAGACGGCGTGAAAAGGCTTCCGTTTGTGCCTACGCGTGACGGAGGCGTTGTTTGGGCAACATATTTGAGGGGTGTTCCATGCGGATTGGGTTAGGCGTGCTTTTCCTGGCAACTCAGCTGGCAGCCACCGCGGTGCTGGCGCAGACGGCGGCCGAGCGTGAGGCCTGCCAAGCAGATTACCAGAGATTGTGCAAGGGCGTGTTGCCGGGCGGTGGCCGCGTCGTAAAATGCCTGGCCGGTCACATGAGCGAGCTGACGCCCGAATGCAAGAAGGTCGTCAAGGCCAACACGCCCGGCTAGCGCGCGAGCTTCCTGCGGGTGACATGATGTTTCGAGGTGTGCGGGGGCAGGAGGCAGCGCAATCGCGGCGGATTCTTGCGAAGAGGACCCCCACCCCTAACCCCTCCCCACAAGGGGGATGGGGACTTTCGGTGGCGCCGACCTCGGCAAATTGCCTGCCTTTCGGCGCCAAAGGGAAAGCAAGGGCGCGCGGCAGCGTTCCCTCCCCCTTGTGGGGAGGGTTAGGGTGGGGGTCCTCTTCGCAAGAATGCGTACGCGATTGCGCTGCCCTTGTGGGGAGGGGCTAGGGCTGGGGTACGCTGCGATGGCGTCATGACCTGTCATATGCGATTTCTCTGGATGGTCGCGGTGCGCAACAGTGGTTGCAAATCGCCCTTCCACGGGATTTGCGGGAACGCAAGAAGGTGACAATGAGTGGTCTCGCAAGATCGGCGATTTCCTACGGCATGCCGTTGGCCGCTCTGGTGATGGCTGTCGCGGTCAGGGCCAGCGGGGTGTCGGTGGACGAAGGGTCGCTGGGCACCAGGATGTTTATCGGCGCGCTGTCGAGCGCGATCATGTTCACCACCATTTTCGTGGTGCTCGACCACGCCGAGGCGGTGGCCCGGCGGGTGGGCGAGCCGTACGGCACGTTGGTGCTGACCATCGCCGTGACGGCAATCGAAGTGTCAATCATCGTTTCCATCATGCTGCACGGCGCCAACAACCCGACGCTTGCCCGCGAATCCGTGTTCTCGACGGTGATGATCACGTCCACCGGCGTCGTCGGCATGTGCCTGACGTTTGGCGGCTGGCGCCATCGCAAGCAGGCAATCGTCCGCCAAGGGACCAGCGCCTATCTGGCGGTGCTGGTCGCGCTGAGCGTCATGACGCTCATTCTGCCGACCTACACGCGAACCACCGATCCCGGCACGTTCTCGGCGGCCCAACTTGGCTTCGTCAGCGTGCTGTCCGTGCTGCTCTATGCCGGTTTTCTGTTCGCACAGACTGTCCGCCACCGCGACGATTTCATCGACGGGCAAGCACATGGCGCCGCGGTGCGAGCCGACGCTCACGAAAGCGTCGCCGCCGGCGCCGTTCTCCTGCTGATCGGGCTGATCGGCATCGTCATGCTCGCCGAACAGGTCGCCGCCAGCGTCGAGGACGCGCTCGTCGCCTACCAGGTGCCGCAGGCCGATGCCATTGTCGGCGCAATGATCGCCGCGCTGGTCTTGATGCCGGAGGCCATTTCGGCGGTTCGTGCCGCGCTCAGCAACGAGCTGCAGCGCGGCCTGAACGTCGCCATGGGCTCGGCCTGCGCGACGATCGGTTTGACAATACCCGGCATAGCCGCCGCCAGCCTGCTGACCGGAAGAGGCCTGACCCTGGGCCTGCCGGCGACCGACACGGTGCTTTTGGTCCTGGCGCTTTTCATCTGCAATGTGAGCTTCGGCACGGAGAGGACGACGTTCCTGACCGGCTTGGTGCACCTCGTGGTATTTTTTACCTGGGTGTTTTTGATATTTGTGCCGTGAGGGTTGGGGGGCGAGCAAGGGGGCAGGCAGATTCTGACGACTGTTTCTCGGCCGAGCAGCCACACGTTTTCCGCACCGAGTTCCGAAGTAGGCAAGCCGCACAAGTTCGGCAAAGACGGCGTGAGGGGTGGGCGCCAATTTTTCTCCTTTGCGCCATGGGCGGACGCTTAGCACCAAGGCCTTGAACGTCTCGATAGGGGCCGCGAGCGGATTGGCAGCTTCTGGCTTCGCAACGAAGATTGCAGACATTCAACCCGCTGGATGGAGGTCGTGAACTGACCCAAGGCGACATTCCTCAGACTGTCCGTTTCCACCGAAGCGGGGCGATGCGGCCGATCAAGCGCCCTTTCGGGTTCGAAAGCTGTTAGGGTAGGATGATAAACGATGTGCCGCAGGAGCGGGGATGCCCGTCGATCGCGTTCAGCGGAAAGTAGCTGCCATCCTCGCTGCCGACGTGGTGGGGTTCAGCCGACTTGTCGGCAAAGATGAAGAGACGACCCTTGCTACCCTGAAGGTCCATCGACAAGCGATCGACAAGCTAATTGCCGGCTACGATGGACGCATCTTCGGAAGCGCAGGCGACAGCGTCATCGCAGAATTCGCCAGCGCGATAGGTGCGGTTCGGTGCGCTATCGACATCCAGTTGGCGATCGATCGGCTCAACGCCGACTTGCCTGGGCCAGGGCGCATGCGATTCCGGATTGGAGTCAACCTCGGCGACGTGGTGGTTGATGGCGACAATCTCATGGGTGACGGTGTGAATGTCGCCGCCCGCCTTGAGGGGCTGGCGCTTCCGGGCGGCATCTGCGTCTCTGACGCTATCCAGATGCAAGTTCGCGACCGTCTTGCAGCAGATTTCGTTGACCTGGGTGAGCAGCGCCTAAAGAACATTGCGCGGCCGGTTCGGGCTTTTCGCGTGCCCGTCACGTCTGAGGAACCAACTAGCTCGCCGTTTCGCGGCCTCGACAGTTTCGATTTCGAGCACGCCGATCTCTTCTTCGGGCGGAGCCGTGCGATCGCTATCTGCACTGAGCGACTGGAGCAGCTCGCGGTCGCGGGCAAGTGCTTCCTGCTCATCTACGGGATGAGCGGCTCCGGCAAGTCCTCGCTCGTGCGCGCCGGGCTGATTCCGGCCGTCACGCAACGTGGCGCGGTGCCGGGCATCTTGCTCTGGCGGCGTTGCGTCATGCGTCCGTCCGAGGGACCTGACGCGATCACGTCTCTGTCAGCGGCGTTGCTCCGCGCCGAAGCCTTGCCCGAACTTGCCGAAAACGGGACGGCGACCGAGTTGGCGGCGACGTTTCGGAACAATCCCGATCGGGCGCTGGCTTTTGTCCGCTCGGCGCTCGCCTCAACCCCCTCCAGTGGCGGCCCGGGTAAGGCGCGTCTGGTCCTAGCCGTCGATCAGATGGAGGAACTCTTCACAATCGAAACGGAACCAGCCTCGCGCGCTTTGTTCGTGCGATTGCTTTCAGCGTTCGCCACTAGCGGACTTGTATGGGTGATCGCGACGATTCGCGGCGACTTCTTCCATCGGTGCGGCGAGGTCCCGGGTTTCTCGGCATTGAAGGATGGCCTGAGCAGCTACGAACTCTTGCCTCCGACCGGGGCCGAGATTTCGAAGATCATCCGTGAACCCGCAAGCGCGGCGGGCCTGCGCTTTGAGGAAACGAAAGACCGCGGCCGACTGGAGGACGTGCTTCAGGAGGCGACAGCGGCCGACCCCGGTTCCCTACCACTGCTCGAGTTCGTGCTCGAAGCACTTTACCAAGCCGGCCGAGCAGAACGCCTGCTTACCTTCGCAGCCTATCGTGCGCTTGGAGGCCTCGAGGGCGCGATCGCGCGCCGGGCCGACGAAGTGGTCGAGGCGTTGTCGCCCACGGTTCAGGATGCGCTGCCAACCGTCCTTCGCGCGCTGACGACGGTTCGTCTCGGCGACAATTCAGTCGCCGCGGCCCCGGCGGTCCGCGACAACATGGCGCGAACGCCCGCACAAGCTGCACTTCTCGACGCGTTGATCGCGGCTCGGCTTCTCGTTTCCGACGAGAACCTTGAAGGGCAGGCAGTCGTCCGCGTCGCCCACGAGGCGCTTTTGAGCCGTTGGCCCCGCGCGCGCGACATCGTCAACGCTGATCGAAGTTTTCTGGAGACGCGTGCCCGGCTGCGAACCGATGCCGGCCGCTGGCATGCCGACAACAGGAATCCCGACCTGCTTCTGCCCGCCGGCATACGACTTGCCGAGGGCGAGGAATTGCTAGTGTCGCGGCGAGAGGACGTCGACGATCAAGTAGCTCAGTATGTAGAAGCATCATTGTTGGCTCAGATGGCGGTCGCGGAAAGGGAGCGACAGGCCGATCGTGCGCGCATAGAGGCCGAAGAGGCGACCAAACGGGAGCGCCTTGAGCGCGAAGCGGAACGCCGCAGCCTGGTGGCGGAAGCGGCGACACGGCTTGCGCGCCGCACGCGTTACGCCGCTATTGTCGCCTTTGCATTGGCGGTCGTGGCAGGCGCCGGCGCGATCGCCGGATTCTGGGGACAACACGAGGCCAGCCTTCAGGCAGAGCGCGCCGACGAGAATGCCCAGGAGGCAATAGCGGCGAGAGACCTCGCGCTGCGCAACCAGTCACGGTCGCTCTCGTCGATCTCGCTGCAACTGTCGTCCGCCGGGGACAGCGAGCTTGCCATCCTTCTGGCGCTGGAGGCCCTTCCCAAGAAGGGAGAAACGACCGAACGGCCCTATGTGACCGAGGCCGAAGCCGCCCTGTTCAGAGCTCTGTCCGGGTATCAGGAACTCGCCGTCCTTCGCCATGAAGATGCCGTCACCCACGGCGCTTTCAGTCCGGAAGGAGACCGCGTCGTTACATCTTCCTTCGATCAGACCGCGCGAGTTTGGAACACCGCCGACGGAAAGGCGCTTGCCATCCTCAAGGGCCATAAAGGCGTGCTAAAGTTGGCAGTGTTCAGCCCGGACGGAAGACAAGTCCTCACTGGCTCGGTCGACGGCACTGCAAGGGTCTGGGATGCGGCGACCGGCAAGCATCTCTACGTCCTCAATCAGACCGGTGACGTCCACGCCGCGATTTTCAGCCGCGACGGAACGCGGATCTTTACTGCTTCGGAGTTTGCCGCGCCGACGATCTGGAACGCTCGGGACGGCACCGAGATTGCCAGATTGCCGGGAGCCAGTTGGCAATCTACCGTTCTTGCGGTGAGTCCCGACGGTCAAATGCTTGCTTCCGTCCAGTTCCACGGAGACGTTCAAATTTGGAATGCGAACGACGGCACTCCGATCGGCACGATTCCGGTTCGCGGAGACAATGTTACTGGCATCGAGTTTAGTCCGAACGGGACCCAACTCCTGACCGTCGCCTGGACTGGCACGTCTCGTCTTTGGAGTCTGGCGGATCTGTCGGGACTTGCCGCTCTCCCCGGATCACCGAGTGCTGGCCATCAAGGGACCTTCAGTCACGATGGCCGCCTTGTGGCAGTCGTTGCCATCGACGGATCCGCCCGTCTTTGGAATACAAGGACAGGTGAGTTGATCCGCATATTCGGCCAAGAAACCAGGGCAAGCGCGCTCAATGCCGGAATCTCCTATCAATATCTCGACGTCAACGGCGCGTTCAGCCCTGACGGCGAACTTTTCGCCACCGCGTCGGTGAACGGCGTTTCCCGTATCTGGGACGTCAAGAGCGGCTCGCAGGTCTCGATCCTCCACGGGCATAGTGCGCTGATCGAGGAGGTCGCCTTCAGCCCCGATGGCCGTCGCCTTCTCACGGTGTCGCACGACGGAACCGCGCGCATCTGGGACGTCGACGGTGTGCTAACGACCACGTTGCGTCACGAAACCGCGCGCAGGTTCGCAGTATTCAGTGCTGACGGGGCGCGCGTCGTGACGGGAAGCGGTGTCGTGGGGCATGTCTGGGATGTTGCAAGTGGCAATTTGGTTGCGACGCTCGCGCCCGGCACGGAAGGCTTGCTTAAGCTTGCGGTATTCAGCCCTGATGGGCATCGTCTTGCCACGACGTCCAACGACGGCGTGGTTCGGCTGTGGGAGGCCAAAGGCGGTCGCGAAGCGGCAGCGCTGGAAGGTCATGATCCCAAGGTCGTCCAGGTCCAATTCAGTTCCGATGGCTCGTTCCTGGCATCCGCTTCGGTCGATGGAACTGTGCGGCTCTGGGACGCCTCGACCGGCGCTGCCAAGACAGTATTTCAAACCACAGCGGATTTGCAGGATGCCTTGTTCAGCCCGGATGGCAAGCTGGTCCTTGCGACGTTGAACGACAATACAGCGCGGCTTTGGAAGATGGACGGCACTGAGATCACAGGTGTTCCAGGACACGAGAACCGCATCAGCGCAGCGGCTTTCAGTCCCGACAGCCGATTGGTCGCCATTGGTTCTTCTGACGGAACGACGCAAATCTGGTCAGTCGCGGAAGGGGAAGCTGCCGCCACGTTGAAGGGACACGGCGGGCCGGTGACAAATGTTGCCTTCAGCAACGATGGCAGGTCGCTGGCAACTGCCTCACGAGATGGAACCGTTCGCATCTGGAGCGTCAAGGACGGGAAGGAAAGGTCTGTCCTCACGGGGGGCAGTGCCAGCATCGACAACGTCGCATTGAGTCCCAACGGACAATATGCGGTGACGTCGTCCTACCGTGAGCGGTCTGTCAGGCTGTGGTCTGCCGACACGGGTCAGCAACTCGCGCTCCTTGTTGGCCAGCATGACACCAGCACGATCGTCCCGGCGGTCACGCGGGCCGCATTCAATTCGGATGGCACACAGGTCGCAGCTGTCTCAGGCGGAGATAGCGTGCAGTTGATCCGCGTCTTCACGTCGCCAGAGGACCTCATCGCCTATGCTCAAGACGTCGTGCACCGAAAACTCACTTCTTGCGAGCGTAGGCGCTTCTTCCTGCCCGTGGCAGATGATGCCGAGGACTGCCCTAGCTAAGCTGGCGTTGCAGCAGTCGTGTCAGCAGCGAGATGAAACGAATCCAGAGGGTCCGAAGCTGGCGCAACCTCGCCCGTCGTGTTGACACCAGGGAAGTCCGCTTCTGAAGGAAGGCAGGGGCCGGCTGAATGACCGACATTGCTGAAGGGTTTCGGGTGCCGTCAGGCGTACGAAAGTCTCTGATGCAGGAACCCGCGGGCCGCAGGCGGTGAGCTAT
>NZ_JAMYOE010000035.1:0-61397 GCF_040319695.1 Mesorhizobium sp. M0898
CCGACCCCGGCACAACCTCCCCCCCCCAAACCCCCCCGCTCCGACCAGGGGGGACGCCCCGGTCCCCCCCCCCCCCCTCCCCCCCCCAAAACAACCGGCGGAGGGCTAGCGGGGGCCCCCGTTTCCTGTTGGGCCGCAAGGGCAGCTCAGGCGGCCTTGCCGTTGGCGTTCAGCGCTTCGTCGGCCAACCGGCCGGTGAGTTCGGCCATGTGGTCGAAGACGGCCCGGTAGCTGGCGACACCCGCAGTGGCCGAGCGCAGCTCGATGATGAGGTCGCCGATCTCAGCCTGCGGCATGGTCGCCTCGACCACGTCCCATCCCGGCCAGTCGGGCCGCGCGTCGTAGCCGAGGATCTGGCCGCGCCGCTGCGGGATCAGAGCGATGATCTTCGACGTCGCATCCGACGGCGTGACGATCTCGACCTTCATCACCGGCTCCAGCAGCACCGGCGAGCACGCGGCCATGCCTTCCTTCATCGCCAGCTTCGCCGCCATCTGGAAGGCCATGTCGGAGGAATCGACCGCATGGTAGGAGCCGTCGGAAAGGTTGACGGCAACATCGACGACCGGGAAGCCGAGCGGGCCCGATTTCAGGTAATCGCGCACGCCGGTCTCGACCGACTGGATGTAGGTCTTCGGCACGACGCCGCCGGTGATCGTATCGGTGAACTGGAAGCCTGAACCGCGCGGCAGCGGTTTGATCTCCAGCACCACATCGCCGAACTGGCCGTGGCCGCCCGACTGTTTCTTGTGGCGGCCGCGCTGCTGCGTCGCTTTGCGGATCGTCTCGCGATAGGGCACGGCCGGCACATGGCCTTCGACCGGGATCTGGTTCTTGCCTTCCAGCCGCTCGCGCACGACGCGCAGATGCATCTCGCCATGACCGGACAGCACGGTTTCGGCGGAATCCTGGTTGTGATGCAGGTTGAGCGAGGGATCTTCCTCGGCCAGGCGCTGGATGGCCGCCGACATCTTGACCTCGTCCTTGCGCTCTTTCGGCCGCAGCGCGAAGGCGAAGACCGGTTGCGGCGGCGCCAGCGTGACCAGCGGCTTGATGCCACCCTTGGTCGAGCTCAGCGTCTGGCCGGTCCTGACGGCGTCCAGCTTGCCGAGCGCCACAGTGTCGCCGGCCTTGGCCAAAGTCAGCTTGACCTGGTCCTTGCCGAGCATCTTGTAGATGCCGGAGACCTTTGCCGTCTCGCCGCTGGGAAGGAACAGCTCGGCGGCGTCGGCGACCTGGCCGGACAGGATGCGCGAGACCGACAGCTTGCCGCCATGCGCGGTGTGGATGGTCTTCATCACCTGGACCACGGTGGCATCGCCATCGGGCGCGCCGAGACGCTGGCGCGTCGCCGCGATGTCCGGTGCGTCGTGGCGGATCGCCTTCAGCAGGCGCAGCACGCCATTGCCTTTCTCGGCGGTGCCGATCAGCACCGGCGTCACCGTGCCGTCGCGCAGATCTGCGGCGAGGTCGTCGAAGATCGCGTCCTTCGGCGGTTCGATCTCGTCCAGCAATTGCTCCATCAGGCGGTCGTCATGGTCGGCGAGCGTCTCCAGCATGGAAAAGCGCGCCTCGAGCTCGCGCGCCTTGTCGTCGCTCGGGATCTGGGCGACCTCGCTCTCGGCATATTCGCGGTAGATGTAGGCACGCTCCAGAGCGAGGTCGATCGAGCCGATGACGACGCCGTCCTTGCGCAGCGGGATCTGGCGCAGCAGCAATGGCACCGAGCTTGCCGGCTGCAGCATCTTCAGCGTGTCGCGCACACCTGCTATCGCCTTGTCGACCTTGTTCAGGAACAGCATGCGCGGCACGCCGAGCTCGTCGAGCTTGCGCATGATCAGCTGCAGGGCAGGGATCTTCTTCTCGTCGGCCTCGGCAACGACCACGGCGACGTCGCAGGCGGCCAGCACCGGCTCGGCTTCGAAGGAGAATTCGATGGAGCCGGGACAATCGACGAAGGTGAACGGCTCGCCCATGAAATCGGTGGTGGCGAAGGTCGCCTCGACGCTCATGCCGTGAGCGCGCGCCTCGGGCGAATGATCGGAAACGGTATTTCCGGACGAAACGGGATTCTGGCGGGGAATGGCGCCTGTACGGGCGAGTATGGCTTCGAGAAGTGTCGTCTTACCGCTTGCGAAGGGACCGACTATGGCAATGCATTTCGGTCCCGTGCGTCGTCCTCCGGCGCGAGTACCCATGGCTGACCTCCACTCAGGCGTTTCCCTGTGAGCGGCGGCCGGCCTGTCGGCCGTCGCGGGCGAGGCTTTTTTCAATTTGCCACCTACCCAAAGGGCATCGTCCCACGGGCAGGCCGGGAGGGCAAGGGATTTGAAGTTGAAGGGATTTGAAGTTGAGGCCGGTTCAGCCGGTGCCGGTCAGGCGCGACGCCAGCGGGGGTGCGTCCATGCGCTGCACCGCCACCGTCTCGGCAAAGCGCGCCAGCAACGGATTGAACAGGTCCGCGCGCTCCCAGAAAGGCGCATGCCCGGCGCCGGAGACGATGTGGCAATGCTCCCACAGCGAGCCGTATGCGAGCGTCTCAAAATAGCCGAGCCGGACGAACGGATCGTTCTCGCCATTGACGATAGCGACCGGAAACGCGGCTTGCTCGACCACCTGTCTCTGGTCGGCGCCCTTGCCGGTGAGCATGCCGCGCGTCACCGCGGCGCGCAGCCGGCCGTCGGTGCGCAGGATGGCTTGGCGAAAGGACGGATCGGCGGTGTCGCCGAAACACAGCGTCTCGAAGCGCTCGGCATCGCGTTCGGAATACGTCTTTTTGGACGCCAGCAGCATGTCCCAATGCGCGTGGAAGCCGCGCAGCATGCCGAAAGGACCCTTCGATACCGGCGGCGCGCCGGTCAGCATCAGCCCGCCGACAGCGCGGTGAAAACTGGCGAGTTCGATTGCCACGTGCCCGCCAAGCGACCAGCCGAAGACGACGGCGCGGCCGATGCCCAAGGCATCGAGGAGCTGAGCCGCCGATTGGGCAAGGCCGGCGATGGTGTAGTCCGTCGTCGGATCGCGGGCGTCCGACGATTCGCCATGGCCGGGCAGGTCGAAAGCAATCAACCGATGGGCAGCGGCCAACGGGCTGTCGAACTGGCGAGCGAATACGGCGCGCGAACTGCCCGAGCCGTGGATCAGGACAAGCGGGATGCCGGGTCCCGACGACTGGCTGAGGCGCAAATCCGCTTGCGGCGTGCGGATCGTGCGATGGGAAACGGCCATATCTGGTTTGGACCTTGGGATTGTCTCAAGGTCAACATCGCATGCCGAGGTCACCATGTTGTTTAGAACGGTGGTTAAGAAATGATTTCTCGGCTTGCGCCGGGTATGATGAACGAATCCACCACAGCTAACCCCCGGAGCCTGATGATGGAATCCACACTCGACCTTCTCGTCTCGATCAGCAGCATCGCGACGCTCGGCCAATATGCCTGGTCGATGCGCGCGCATTTCCAGTCGCCGAGCATGTCTCAAGGCGCGATGATCATTTCGGCCGTCGTGGTCGGCACGGCGCTGTTCTTTCTTGCGCTGCTGTGGATCGAGCGGCAGCCGGTGGCGGCGAAGATCGGCGGGCTCGCCATCGAACTGGCAAGCTCGGCGCTGTTCTGGTGGGCGATCTCGGTCTCCCGCAAGGCGGGGCTGCGGTTCGCATTCGATCCTGACAATCCCGACAGCCTGGTGACCGAAGGCCCTTATCTCCATGTCCGGCATCCGTTCTACACGTCCTACATCATCTTCTGGATCGGATGGGGTATCGCGACCTGGTCGGTCTGGGCGGTGGTGCCGGTCGCCGGCATCGTTACGATCTACGTGATCGCGGCCTTGGACGAAGAGCGAAAATTTTCGCGGACAAGGTTGGCCGATGCCTACGACGCTTACCGCACGCGGACCGGTCTGTTCTGGCCGCGTTTTGCCCGCAGCCGGCAGGAGATGCAGCCGGCATCGGACGAAAGTGGTAGGGTCTAAGACACTGGATTGATCGAGGATTTGCGACGATGAAGATCATTGCCTGCGGCAGCGTGCCGACGATTGTTGCGCCGGAAAAATACTTCACTGGCCGGGTTTTGCAGACGCCGATCATCGAGAAAGAGGCACCGGCGCGGCTACGCGCCACGCTGGTCAGTTTCGAGCCCGGCGCCCGCACCCACTGGCACACGCATCCGCTCGGCCAGACGCTCTATGTCACATCCGGTGCCGGTCTCGTGCAAAGCTGGGGCGGGCCGCTGCAGGAGATCAGGGCCGGCGACGTCATCTCCTTTGCGGCCGGCGAAAAGCACTGGCACGGCGCCGCGCCCAAATCGGCGATGACCCACATCGCCATGCAGGAGGCGCTCGAGGGTGCGCATGTCGATTGGCTGGAGAAGGTGAACGACGAGCAGTATGGCGGCTGAAACGTCTCAGACCAGCGCGGCGGTAAAGCGCTGGATGCGCGTGCAGGCCTCTTCGAGCAGAGCCTCCGACGTGGCGTAGGAGATGCGGAAGTTCGGGCCGAGGCCAAAGGCCGAGCCGAAAACAACCGCCACGCCCTCGGCCTCGAGCAGTTCGGAGCAGAAGGTTTCGTCGCTGTCGATCACCTTGCCGTTCTTGGTCCTCCTGCCGATCAGCTGGGCACAGGAGGGATAGACGTAGAACGCACCCTCCGGCGAGGGGCAGGTGATGCCGCGCGCCTGGTTGAGCATCGAGACGACGAGATCGCGCCGGCCCTGGAAGATCGCCTTGTTCTTCGGGATGAAATCCTGCGGGCCGTTCAGCGCTTCGACCGCCGCCCATTGGGCGATGGTGCAGGCGCCGGAGGTCTGCTGGCCCTGGATCATGTCCATCGCCTTGATCAGCGGCACCGGGCCTGCCGCGTAGCCGATGCGCCAGCCGGTCATGGCATAGGCCTTTGACACGCCGTTCATCGTCAGCGTGCGCTCATAGAGCTTCGGCTCGACCTCGGCGATGGTCTTGAAGACGAAGTCGCCATAAGTCAGATGCTCGTACATGTCGTCGGTCAGCACCCAGACATGCGGGTGCTTCAACAGCACGTCGGCCAGGCTCTTGAGCTCCGCTTCGGTATAGGCGGCGCCCGATGGGTTCGACGGCGAGTTCATCAACAGCCATTTGGTGCGCGGCGTAATCGCCTTTTCCAGCACGGCCGCCGTCAGCTTGAAGCCGTTGTCGATCGAGGTGTCGGCAAAGGCCGAGGTGCCGCCGCAGATCGCCACCATTTCGGGATAGCTCACCCAGTAGGGCCGCGGGATGATCACCTCGTCGCCGGGGTTCAGCGTCGCCATGAAGGCGTTGAACAGGATCTGCTTGCCGCCGGTGCCGACGATGGTCTGCTCCGGCCGGTAGTCGAGATTGTTCTCGCGCTTGAATTTTTTCGCGATCGCATCGCGCAGCGGCACGATGCCGGATACCGGCGGATACTTCGTCTCGCCGCGGCGGATGGCCTCGATCGCGGCGTTCTTGATGTTGTCGGGGGTGTCGAAGTCCGGTTCGCCGGCGCCCAGCCCGATCACGTCGCGGCCAGCGTTTTTCAGCTCGCGCGCCTTCTGCGTCACCGCGATGGTCGCGGAAGGCTTTACGCGGGAAAGGACGTCGGCAAGAAAGGCCATGACAGATATCTCCAGAAAGGACCGGCGGGCGAAGGCGCTGCGGCGCCTCTCATGTCGCATCATCTGGTCAAGCGCAAGCCCAGCGCAGGCATTGTCGAATGAGCCAGCGCGCAATGCTGGCAACAATAAATTCATCAACGATCGGTAAAAGCTTGAACGGCAGGACCGTAGCCGGTCCGCCAGTCTCGCATAGCGAGGAACCGTGACACGCAGCATCGGGCTTGCCCATATCATCCGCCATGATGACGGCACCGCCAGCGGTGTCTGGGGGGTCTATACGCTGCAAAGCGCGTTCCAGCCGATCTTCGCCTTCAACAAGGGCAAGCTTTCCGTCGTCGCGTTCGAGGGGCTGATCCGGCCGTTCCGCGAAGGCGAGCCGCAGCCGCCAATGAGTTTCTTCAACAGTTGTCCGGCGGTCGACCGCCTGCATATCGAGGCGCTGACACGGACGCTGCACCTTCTGAACGCCGGCGCCTGCCTGCCGCGAGACGCCTCCATCTTCATTAATTTCGATCCATCGGTGTTCACCGACCGCAGCATCGCCGACAAGGCGCTGCGCGAAATGCGGCTGGTGCTGCACGAGGCCGACATCGATCCGCGCCGCGTCGTCTGCGAGGTCACCGAACAGAAATCGGCGTCGCAGGAAACGCTCTACAATTTCGTCGAGGCGCTCAGGGGCAATGGTTTGCGCATTGCCGTCGACGATTACGGCGCCGACGAATCCGACATCAATCGCATCAAGGAACTCAGGCCAGACATCGTCAAGTTCGACGCCGACTGGATCATGACGCTGATGGAGTCCGGTGCCGGCTTCGCCTTGCTGACCGCTATGGTGACCAGCTTCGAAGAGCAAGGCATCCGTACGGTATTCGAGGGCATCGAGACGGGCTGGCAGCTCGAGCTCGCCGAAAAGTCGGGCGCCTCGATGGTGCAAGGCTTCGTGCTGGCACGCCCGGAGCTTGCACCGACCAGCTTTCACGTCTTCGACAAGGCCGGGCAGGCATCAGCGGTGTCGCCCGATAAGGACAAAGTTCCCGCGGCCGTTTCGCCATCGCGGCGGCCGATGCGGGCCTTTGGCCGCAGGGTGGCATCGTGACCGGGCGGGCCGACATGCGGCGCAAGGTCGGCGAAGCGATCTTTGCCGACGAGGTCGGCATCGAATATGGCGTCTACGGCGCATTCCGGCTGAGGAGCGCCTACCAGCCGGTCTTCGCGCCGCGCGGCAGGTTTCTCGCCGCCGTCGCGGTCGAGGGACTGATCGAGCCGCACCGTGCAGGCAGGCCGGTGGCGCCGCAAATCTTCTTCGAAGGTGTGCCGGCAGCGGATCGGCTGTTTGTCGAAACCATGTGCCGGGTGCTGCATTTGCGCAACTTCCGCAACATCGGCGTCGACGGGCTCGACCTCTTCTTCAACTACAATCCGCTGATCAACGATGACCCCGCACGGGCGCTGGCCGAAATCAGGCTGATGACCAGGCATCTGACGGATTTCGGCCTGCATCCCGGCATGCTGGTCTGCGAGATTACCGAGCAGGCGGCCGGCGACAAGGTGCTTGTCAGCCTGGCGCGCGAGATGCGGCGCGACGGCGTCCGCATCGCCATCGACGATTTCGGCACCGGGCATTCGACCGAAGAAAGGGTAGCACTGGTGCAGCCCGACATCGTCAAGATCGACGGCACCTGGTTCGCAGAATTCTGCCGCCATGCCGCCGCCGAGCGGTTTTTCCGGCCGCTGGTTTCGACGCTGCACGACCGTGGCGCCAAGGTGCTGGTCGAAGGCGTCGAGAACGCCACGCATCTGCGCGTCGCGCTGGATGGCGGCGTCGACCTGCTGCAGGGCTTTTACCTTGCCCGGCCGGCGCTGGCCGGTACGCTGTTCGACGAGGAGCCGCTGTCGATCGACAGGCTGCTTGGCAGGGACAACAACGTCATCCCCCTATTCGGCTAGGATATATCGAGATTCAAGTGATGCCGGCCTGCGAACGGCGGTTTCCTGCGCTTCCGGTGCTCACGTACCCAAAGTACGCTCCGCTCCGGTTCTCGGAACCCACCCTTCTCGGCTCGGCCTGACTTGAATCTCGATATATCCTGAAATGCATCAGCGGCGCTGATGGTTACGCCAAAACAAATCACTGGATGAAGCCGCCGCTGCCGCGATAGAGGCTGGATCAAGCCCTGAGACGGGTGGTTGCGAGCAAGGGGGAGCACCGATGATACTCTATGGAATGATCGACAGCGGCAATTGCTACAAGCCGCGCCTGTTGATGGCCAAGCTCGGCATCGCTTTCACCAATGTCGAGGTCAGCTCGCACACCGGCGACACGCGCAAGCCCGACTATGTCGCGAAAAACCCGAACGCCATGGTGCCGCTGCTCGAACTCGACGACGGCCGCCGGCTGGCCGAATCCAATGCCATCCTGCTCTATCTCGCCGAAGGCACGCGGTTTCTGCCGGCGGACAGATACGAACGCGCGCTGGCCTATCAGTGGCTGTTCTTCGAGCAATACAGCCATGAGCCTTATATCGCCGTGCGCAGGGCGCTGCTGACCTTCCCTGAAAGAGCCAAGGATGCGACGCCGGAGCGGCTGGCCCTGACGCTGGAGCGCGGCAACAAGGCGCTCGGCGTCATGGACAAGCACCTGGCCGGGAGCAGCTTCTTCGCCGGCAATGCGCTCAGCGTCGCCGACATCGCGCTCTATGCCTATACGCATACGGCCGAGACGGGCGGGTTTCAGCTCGACGCCTATCCGGCGGTTGCCGCCTGGCTGAAAAGGGTCGAGGCCGATCCGGGGCACGTGCCGCTGGAGTGGCTGCCTTAGTCACGCTTCTCGGCGCTTCGCGGCTCGCTCCGGAGGTCGGGCTTGCGGCCCTCGGCCGATGACGTGAATGGTCGCGCGGCTATTTCAGCAGGCGATCATATTCGGAATGGGTGCCTATCCAGAACCAGACCACGTCATCGTGGTCGCGAACAGCCACGGCGCGGTAGTTGATATCAACCCGCGCCGACCAGTAGCGCCCGACCTGTTTGAAATGCAACGACGGGTGGAACGGGTCAGAATTCAGTTTGGCGAAACGTCTGTTCGCCTTTGCTCTGATTAACGAGGGCAGTTTTGCGTAGGCCTCCCAAAACGAGGGAGTAGCAAAATGATTCACAGAGGCCGGGTCCGGCCGGCGCGATGATCAGCCAAGGCCTGCTCGGCAAGCTTGTCCAGCCTGCCGCCCTTGGCGTCGGCTTCGATCTGCCGGTCCCACATGTCGGCCTGCAGCGCCTCGAACCATGCGGCAAACGCTCTCAGCTCTTCGGGGCTTAGTTCGGCAACGGATTTCTCAATCTGTTCAAGCTTGCTCATGAATCAATAGTACCACATTGGGCCAAAAACACCACAAAGTGGGACTATAGGCCCAAGGCAGCGGTTCACTGGAATCCAGACAGCAAAAAGGCGGGACAAAATCCCGCCTTCCCATGCTTGGTAGCCTGATCTGGAGCGTTTTGGCCGGGCCGGCAGCAATCTGCTGCTGCGGCTTGTCGGGTCTTTCGCTCCGGCGCGCTTCTCGCGCGACCGCCAGTACATCCGTGAGTGCCCCCGGCCCCCGGGCTATCGCCCGGCGCGCGCCATTCGCAAAATCAGGCTGCCTTGCTCAGAGATCCAGCGGACGACTTGCCAGTGCGGCGGTCCTGCTCGATCTCGAAGTTGATCTTCTGGCCTTCAACCAGGGTCGACAGTCCAGCACGCTCGACTGCGGAGATGTGGACGAAAACGTCCGCGCCGCCGCTGTCAGGCTGAATGAAGCCGAAACCCTTGGTGGAATTAAACCACTTGACCGTACCTGTTGCCATTTCGATAGTCCTTTACGTTTGCTTTAGTTTGACTGGGCCGAAACCCAGCCGGTTTGTATCGAGATTTTGGAGATAGAACGTCAGCAAACGCGAAGATCGCGAGGCCCGGATCGATCGGCCGAAATATCAATGGACCGCATATAATATGCCTTCGCGCAAAAAACAAGACGGGGCGGAAAATGGCGCGACGGCAACGCTGCCCAACGGCCGCCCCAATCGCGTGAGAGCGTCGTCGTTGCGCGCCTGACCCGGGAGGATCGCGCCGGCTTCGGGCGCGACCGGGTTTTGGGGAGAGGGACATGAAAATCGTTCTGCTTGCCGCTTGCCTGACGCTGGTGGCCGCCGAGGCGCAGGCGGGCTCGCGCTACGACCCGACCCGCATGAGCTGCGGCAAGGTGCAGGCGACGATCGCGCGCGAGGGCGCGGTCATCCTGCGTTACAGATCGGCGCGCGTGCCGGGGCTGGCGCTCTACGACCGCTACGTGCGGAGCCAGCAATTCTGCGACATCGGCGAGGTCAGGGCGCGGGCCTCGGTGCCGAGCGCCGACACGAATTCCTGCACCGTCTACAAATGCAAGCGGGTTGAGATCGACCGGCGTTTTCGCCGGCGCCTGCTTCCGGATTAGAGTGGGACGAAATGGTGCGCCGGGTGCCGGCCTCGCCTGAATATCAGCACCACTAAAACCCGAACGACACCTGCGCCGGGGGCGGCGGGCCGACGCGTACGCCTTCCATTGCCAGCATCTTTTCTTTGGTGGCCGAGCCGCCGGCCGCGGAAAATCCGCCGATCTTGCCGCCGGCGGCAAGGATGCGGTGACAGGGGATGACCAGCGGCACCGGGTTGGCGCCGAGTGCGGCGCCCGTCTCACGCGCCAGCCCGGCATGGCCGGCGCGTTTGGCCAGTTCGCCATAGGTGGTGGTTTCGCCGAAGGCGAGTTTTCGTGCCGCGTCATAGATCGCCAGGCGGAACTCGTCGACGCCGCTGAGATCGACCGGCACGTTGGAGAAATCTATATCCTCGCCGGCGGCATAGGCCTTGATCGACGCGATCAGCTCGGCAACCCATTGCGGCTCGGGCTTCGCAGGCTGGTCGGCGGCGGCATGGCGCAGCAGCCGGCGCTCGACCGCGTCGCGATTGCGCTGCGGCAGGCAGAGCCGGGTCAGTCCGGCATCGCTCCAGGCGATGCCCATGAAGCCGAGCACGGTTTCGAAGACCGCGTGGCCGGCGGTGGCATGAGAGGCGTGCATGGCGTGCTCCTTTCCGGAATCCTTCGAAGTACAAATCCAGAACAATATCGCATTTCGCGGCCCGGCTCGCCACCCGAAAACCACCGGCTACCGCGGATTGCCCGAGGAAAGATGCTGGTGTAAGGACTTCTTAACACCCGACGAACCGGACCCGAGCGCCGCTTGCCAGCAAAATTCCTCTTTCCCGTCCTTGCGGCGGTGTTGGCCGTGGCCGCTCTCAGCGGTTGCACCTCGACTTCGCCGGTGACCCCGACGCCAGCCTTCACCGAAAATACGGCCAATACCGATGCCGGCTTTACGTTGGCGCTGCCTGACACGGTTTCGGTCCTGCCGGAGCCGTCCGGCGTCGCCCAGACAGCGGCGCTGCCGATCGAGCCGGCCGCCGCCTTTGCCGGGCCGACGCCGCTGGCGGCAAGTACCCCCGCCGTCATGACCGCCAACGCCCTGCCTGTTACCGCGACGCCAGCCGTCGCCATGCCGGTCAGCCAACAGACCGAGGCCATGCCCGGCGTTCAGCCGGTTTCCTACACGCTGCCGCAGGACCCGGCCGCTCTGGCCGCGACCGACCCCACCGAGGGTCAGTCCAACGCCGGCGGCCGCAGCGAGATCGAGCGGCTGATCGAGAAATATTCCGCGCTTTATCAGGTGCCGGTCGATCTGGTGCGCAGCGTCGTCAACCGCGAGAGCACGTTCAACCCGAAAGCCTACAATCACGGCCATTGGGGGCTGATGCAGATCAAGCACGCGACGGCGCGCGGCATGGGCTATGACGGGCCGGCAAGCGGCCTGTTCGATGCCGAGACCAATTTGAAATATGCGGTGAAATATCTGCGCGGCGCCTGGCTGGTCTCAGGCGGCAACCCCAAGCGCGCCGACCGGCTCTACCAGAGCGGCTATTATTATGACGCCAAGCGTAAGGGGATGCTGGGCGAAACCGGCCTCGGCAGCGACAGCCTGCGCCGCCGCATGCAACCCGATGCCTGAGCCGCGTCCGCCGGCGCCAAACGACATCCGCCTGCGCAAGATCCTCGACGACACGCTTCTGGCGCCGCGCTGGCCCGAAGGTTTTTTCATGCGCGCCTTCGAAGCCGCGGATGCACTCGCTTTGCATACGCTGTTGACCGCGGTGTTTGACGATGGCGCCGACGGGCCGTTCGACGAATGGTGGCCGCGCATTTCGGCCGACGCGGAATTCGACCCAGCTTTGTGTTTCCTGGTCATCGACGGCAAGGGCCGGCTGACGGGCGCGGCGCTCTGCTGGACACGGGCGTTCGTCAAAGACCTTGCCGTGCATCCCGAGGCGCGCGGCAAGGGCATCGCCGAGGCGCTGATGCGGCACGCTTTCGCCGTGTTTCAGGCAAGGGGTGCTGCGCATGTCGATCTCAAGACCAACACTGTCGAGAACGCCGCCGCGGTCCGGCTCTACGAACGGCTGGGGATGTCCGAAGTCGACTGGGCGGCGTGAGGGGTCGGGGCAAGCGGGCGCTCGATCGTAGAAGTCGGCGCCGCCCCTCATCTGCCTGCCGGCATCTTCTCCCCGTAGAGGGACGGGGAGAAGGGGGCTGGCGGCAAACTCAGCTCCCTTTCTTCAACTCTGGAGATTGGCGAAATCCTTGGCGAAGGCACCTTTCTCCCCGTCACTATACGGGGAGAAATGCCCGGCAGGGCAATGAGGGGCAGCGCACACCTCATGTGATTTGACGCTGCCGCGCGCTGACCTACCCTCTAATGCCGAACCGAGGAGACGAGCGATGCAGTCACCTTTCAACCGAAGCGTCATGCTGGCAGCGGCGGTGATCCTTGCCGCCGCCACCGCAGCCTATGCCCATCACGGCTGGTCGTGGACGCAGGACGGATTTTTCGAACTCAAGGGCAAGATCACGGCCATCTATATCGGCAATCCGCACGCCACGCTGGACGTCGATGCCGAGGGAGAGGCCTGGCGGGTGGAGATGGCGACGCCGTCCCGCACGATCGCCGCCGGCTTTACCGAGGAGGTCGCCAAGATCGGCGACGAGGTGACCGCGATCGGCAACCGCTCGCGCGACGAAAACGAAAAACGCATGAAGGCAGTGCGCGTCATCGTCGGCGGCAAGACCTATGATGTCTATCCCGACCGCGTGCCGCCGGCCTGAATGGACGGGTTTTTTGCCGGCATCGAGCAGCTCGCTATGGTGCGGGGACTGAAGGCCTCGTTCGTCGCCTACCCCATCATCAATGCACTGCACATTATGTCGATCGGCGCGCTGCTCACCAGCGTCTGGCTCATGGATCTCAGGATCCTCGGCGCCTTCCGCTCGCTGCCGCAGACGGCGTTCGTCGCGCTGCTGCGCCGTACCGCATTGGCCGCGTTCGGCGGCGCGCTTGTCACGGGGTCGCTGCTGTTTTCAGTCCGGGCGAGCGAGTATGCGGCGATGCCGATCTTCCTCGCCAAGATGACACTCATCCTGCTTGCCGGGGTCAACTTCCTCGTCTTCATGCGCCGCGCAAGAGGCGGCGACGAGCCGGCCGGCGGGGCCGCGACCGTGCTGGCTGTATTTTCGGTGGTGCTGTGGACGTCCGTGCTTTTCGCCGGACGGTTTATTGGGTTTCTCAACTAAGCCGGGCGGCGGCACTGTTGGCCGATTTGGCGACTAATCTCGGGAGCTCCGAGTTATGCGTTGCGGACCCGGCCAGGACCCGCGCGCCATCGAAACGTGCGAGGTCCTGTAGAACCTGAGGGATTTTACCTTGGAGGGCAGGGTGGACTGGTACGAGCAGCTAGAGACTTGTGGCCGCGTCAGGCTTTTGTATGGTTCATCCCTGCTTCGAAGCCGATTGAGTGAGCCGACATGAGCTGTCCAGGAACCGGGACAGCGCCCCCTCTGGCCTGCCGGCCATCTCCCCCACAAGGAGGGAGATTGGCTAATCGCCTAAGCAAAATACTCCTGCAAGGGGCGCACTTCCAGGCTCCCCGCCTTCAGCGCCGCGATCGCCTCGGCCACCGCAGCCGCGCCCGACAGCGTCGTGTAATACGGCACTTTCTGCATCAGCGTCGCCCGGCGCAGCGATTTGGAGTCCGACACCGCTTTCTGGCCGTCCGTGGTGTTGAAGACGATCTGGACCTGGCGGTTGCGGATGGCGTCCTCGATGTGCGGGCGGCCTTCCAGCACCTTGTTTATCTTTTCGGCGACGACGCCGTTCTCGGCGAGGAAGCGGGCGGTGCCTGAGGTGGCGAGCACTTTGAAACCCTGGCCGGCGAGACGTTTCACCGCCGGCAGGATGCCTTTCTTGTCCTCGTCGCGCACCGAGACAAACAGCGTGCCCGCGCGGGGGAGATCAACACCCGCCCCCAGTTGGCTCTTGGCGAAGGCCAGCGCGAAGTCGCGGTCGAGGCCCATGACCTCGCCGGTCGAGCGCATTTCCGGGCCGAGCAATATGTCGACGCCGGGGAAGCGGGCGAACGGGAATACCGCTTCCTTGACGGCGATGTGGCCGGGGTTGCGCGGGTCGGGCATGGCGCCGTAATGGGCGAAGGCGTCTTCCAGGCTTTCGCCGGCCATGATGCGGGCGGCGATCTTTGCGATCGGCCGCCCAATGGTCTTGGCGACGAAGGGCACGGTGCGCGATGCGCGCGGGTTGACCTCCAGCACATAGACGGTGCCGTCCTTGATCGCGTACTGCACGTTCATCAGCCCGCCGACATTGAGCGCACGGGCCAGCGCTGCCGTCTGGCGCTCGAGTTCGTCGACGAGCTCCGATGGCAGCGAGTGCACCGGCAGCGAGCAGGCCGAGTCGCCCGAGTGGATGCCGGCCTCCTCGATGTGCTCCAATATGCCGGAGACGTAGGTCGACCTGCCGTCGCAGAGACAATCGACATCGACCTCGATGGCGCCCGACAGATAGGTATCGAACAGAAGCGGGTTCTTGCCGAGCAGCGTGTTGATCTGGCCGGTCTTGTCGTTGGGGTATTTCTGCTTGATGTCCTCCGGTACCAGGCCGGGCACGGTGTCGAGCAGATAGGACTGCAGCATGCTCTCGTCGTGGATGATCTGCATGGCGCGGCCGCCGAGCACGTACGACGGGCGCACCACCAGCGGGAAGCCGAGCTCGCCGGCGACGAGGCGGGCCTGCTCGACCGAATAGGCAATGCCGTTCTTCGGCTGGCTGAGGCCGAGCTTGTGCAGCAGCTTCTGGAAGCGGTCGCGGTCCTCGGCCAGATCGATCATGTCGGGCGAGGTGCCGAGGATCGGGATGCCGGCCTTCTCCAGCGCATCCGCCAGCTTCAGCGGCGTCTGGCCGCCGAACTGGACGATGACGCCGACCAGTTCGCCCGACGCCTGCTCGGCGCGCAGGATCTCCAGCACGTCCTCCGGCGTCAGCGGCTCGAAATAGAGCCGGTCCGAGGTGTCGTAGTCGGTCGACACGGTCTCGGGGTTGCAGTTGATCATGATCGCCTCGAAGCCGGCGTCGCGCAGCGCAAAGGCGGCATGGCAGCAGCAATAGTCGAACTCGATGCCCTGGCCGATGCGGTTGGGGCCGCCGCCGAGGATGACGACCTTTTTGCGCGACGAGACCTGCGCCTCGTTGGCGAGCGCGCCGGCGAAGGGAACCTCATAGGTCGAATACATGTAGGCGGTGGGCGAGGCGAACTCGGCGGCGCAAGTGTCGATACGCTTGTAGACGGGATGAACGTCGAGCTTGTCGCGTATCTTCTGGACCTCTTCGACATCCTTCCTGACCAGGGAGGCGAGGCGGGCGTCCGAAAAACCCATCGCCTTCAGCATGCGCAGATTGGCGGCGTCCTCGGGGATGCCGTGCTCGCGGATGCGGGCTTCCATGTCGAGAATGCCGGCGATCTGTTCGAGGAACCACGGGTCGATCTTGCACATCGCGTGCACGTCTTCCAGCGAGGTGCCCATGCGGATCGCTTGCGCCACCATGCGCAGCCGGTCCGGCGTCGGCGTGCCGAGTGCGGCGCGAATGGCGTTGCGGTCGTCGACGTGGCTGGCAGCTGTCGTCCCATGGCCGATGCCGGGGATTTCGATTTCGTCCAGACCGGTCAGGCCGGTCTCCAGTCCACGCAAGGCCTTCTGCAGCGATTCCTGGAAAGTGCGGCCGATGGCCATGACCTCGCCGACCGACTTCATCGAGGTGGTCAGCACCGGCTCGGCGCCGGGAAACTTCTCGAAGGCAAAGCGCGGGATTTTTGTCACGACATAGTCGATGCTCGGCTCGAACGAGGCCGGCGTTGCTCCGCCGGTGATGTCGTTCTCGAGCTCGTCCAGCGTGTAGCCGACGGCGAGCTTGGCGGCGATCTTGGCGATCGGGAAGCCTGTCGCCTTGGAGGCGAGCGCCGACGAGCGCGAGACGCGCGGGTTCATCTCGATCACCACCAGGCGGCCGTCGGCCGGGTTGACGGCGAACTGCACGTTGGAGCCGCCGGTCTCGACGCCGATCTCGCGCAGCACCGCGATCGAGGCGTTGCGCATCATCTGGTATTCCTTGTCGGTCAGCGTCAGCGCAGGGGCGACGGTGATCGAATCGCCGGTATGCACGCCCATCGGGTCGATGTTCTCGATCGAGCAGACGATGATGCAATTGTCGGCCTTGTCGCGGACAACCTCCATCTCGTACTCCTTCCAGCCGAGCACGCTCTCCTCGATCAGCACTTCGGTGGTCGGCGAGGCGTCGAGGCCGGACTGGACGATCTCGAAGAATTCGGCGCGGTTGTAGGCGATGCCGCCGCCGGTGCCGCCCATGGTGAAGGACGGGCGGATGATGGCGGGCAGGCCGACATGGTCGAGCGCTTGTGCTGCAATCGCCATGGCATGGCTGATATAGCGCTGCTTGCGGTCGCCCTCACCGAGGTTCCAGCGCGTTTCCAGAGCATCGAGCGCGGCGTCGAGATTTTCGGGCTTCTCGGCCTTCAACTCGGCGCGCTCGGCCTCGTGCGTCTTGCGGTCGGCATTCTTGACGTCGGTGGCGTTGGCCAGCATCGACTTCGGCGTTTCCAGGCCGATCTTGTTCATCGCCTCGCGAAACAGCGCGCGGTCCTCGGCCTTGTCGATTGCGGTGGCGTCGGCACCGATCATCTCGACCTGATAGCGGTCGAGCACGCCCATGCGGCGCAGCGACAAAGCCGTGTTGAGCGCGGTCTGGCCGCCCATGGTCGGCAGCAGCGCGTCCGGCCGCTCCTTGGCGATGATCTTGGCCACCACTTCGGGCGTAATCGGCTCGATGTACGTGGCGTCGGCCAGTTCCGGATCGGTCATGATGGTGGCCGGATTGGAATTGACCAGGATAACGCGAAAACCCTCTTCCTTCAGCGCCTTGCAGGCCTGGGTGCCGGAATAGTCGAATTCGCAGGCCTGGCCGATGACGATGGGGCCGGCCCCGATGATCAGGATCGACTTGATGTCGGTGCGTCTTGGCATGTCGAGGGTCCGTTTCGGCGGGCGGCTTGCACAAAAAGCCGGACGGGATGACCCGGCCGGTTGCGCGCGCGATTCTGGTATCAGGCTAGGAGGGCCTTATAGGGAAGAGTTTTGCCGGATGTAAGCCCCTAAAATGGCAGGCAGTAGGGCAGTAGGGCAGTAGGGCAGTAGGGCAGTAGGGCAGTAGGGCAGTAGGGCAGAGGTTCGAGCGCCCTTTAAACATATTGCCCTACTGCCCTACTGCCTTATTCCCCTTATCACTATCCCCCAACGCCAAAGCGTCCGTAATCTCGAAGCGTTCGGAAGCACCGACGCGGATCATGTTCAGGCTGCCCTCGCGGGTGAAGCGGAATTCGCCGGGTGCGTCCGCACCGGCCGGCTTGCCGGCCTTGAAGCTGATGATGCGCGTGCCGCCATCGGGCCAGGTCACGGTCACGTCGGTCTTGTCGCCGGTGCGCACCACGCCTGCCTTGCAGCTGGTCATCGGCTGGCCGAGATAGCGCGCACAGGGGATGGCGTTGCCGGCACCGGGTACCGGTGTCCCCGGCGGCTGCAGCCGCGCAACGGTCTGTGCGTCGGCCGGGGGCGCCGCGTTGGCCGCGCCGAAATTCCGGACGGGGTCCGCAGCCACGGGCGGCGATCCATCAACCTGTCCAGTCGAGGGGTTTCCAGCGGCCAGGGCCAGGCGGTAAGCGTCCTCGATAGCCACCCTGCCGATTGCGTCAGCGGAGTTCAGCGTCGTTTCGGGAGCGGTTGCGCCGAGGCGCGTTGTCAGATCGGGCAGCGGTTGAGAGGCAGGGCTCTCCGTATCGGCCGCCGCCTGGGGTGTCACTTGCCGGAGATTGATCGGATCGAGGTAGCGTGCGGGAGCCCATCCGCTCAGCTTCGGGTCGTCAATGTCTTCGACCTTGCACCATTTGTAGCCGCTGACGTCGCCGCAGCCGAGATTTTTCACGCTCGAACCACTCGGCAGCCGCGCCTCGATCTTGCCCATGGCCGACGCCGTGGCGCGCACGTTCAGGAGATCATCCGGAGCAAGACCCGTCACAATCGAGATGATGGGCTCCGGCTCCTGGCCATTGGCCGGCAACTCCGCCAGCATCAGCGGAGCGGCAACCATCGCAAGCAGCGTCGTCGGGAGTGTTACTGTGCGCCTAATCATCTGCCATGGGCGGTAGGTTCGATTGCCGAAGGCGCGGCCAGGCACGAAAGCGCCATCGCACGCCAGCCGGTTTTTATAGGCGACGAGACGGCGCTGTGTAAGCCCGAAAAGGTGCCGCGTGTTGAATCGCGACCGAGCCACTTCCGTGAACTAACAGCCGGCAAAATATTGCACATTTCATGTAAATATGCACTCTCTCAAGTAAGGTTGAGGAGGGCAATATGGTCGACCTTGAAATATTTGCGCAGGTGGAAAACATAGTTCGCCAGCGTATCAAGAAAACGCGCGCCGAGATTGAGGCTTCACTTGGTCACATCGCCAACGGCAATCCGCTGGCCGCCGAACAGACCCTCTCCAGGCGGCTCGACAGGCTGCAGGTAAAGGCGTCGCTCAGCCGCACCGAAGCGGAGATGATATCGGCAGCGATCGACATGAGGTCTGCCGGGGAAAGAAAGGCCGCCGCCAAGCAGCCGGGGCCGGAGGCAATTCTCGGCCCAACGCTCGATTTCATCGGGGTCGCATTCCTCGAGCGTGGGCGCCGTGCTGCCGATGCGGTTGGCCGCGTTGCCTTTCTCAACGGCAATCCGCAAGGATCGGGTTTTCTCGTCGGGCCAAGGTTGTTCCTCACAAACAACCATGTGATTTCGTCGCCGGCGGATTCCCGGCGCTTCCAGGTCCAGTTCGATTATGAGCAGGACGGTGCGAATGCCGTGCGTACGCCGACGACGTTCCTGTTCGATCCTGAATCCTGTTTCGTGAGCGATAGCATAGAGGGTCTGGACTATACGCTGATCGGAGTCGGCGAGCGGCGTTCCGGCCCAAAGGAACTGGGGGAGTTCGGTTTTATCTCGCTGTCGGATGCGCGCGACAAGCATATGCTCGGCGAAATCGCCAACATCGTCCAACATCCCGATGGCCGCTTCAAGGAACTGGTGTTGCGTGAAAACCGGCTGGTGGCCCGCGACGAAACGGTACAAGTGCTGCACTATGTCGCCGACACCGAACAGGGTTCTTCCGGCTCCCCGGTCTTCAACAATGAATGGGAACCTATCGCCCTGCACCATTGGGCCGGCCCGTTCCACGAGGTGACGGGCATAGGTGGCTATGCGCTCGCGCGCGAGATCAACGAAGGCATACGGATCAGCGCCATCGTTGACCATCTGGGTGCTAGAAAGTCCAAGCTGCCGGGCTCCTCGGCATCGGCGGTTTCGCAAGCTCTGGCGATTTGGGCCGGCATGCCGCGCATGATGGACGAGACAGTTCGGCTGAACGCCGATATTCGCGAAGATGTGCCGGACAGGCCGGTGCAGCGGCCGGAACCGGATCGCAATCCGCCGGCGACGAGACACAATGCCGATGGCTCGGTCACCTGGACTTTTCCCGTCGAGATAAATGTCCGGGCGCCGCTGATCGACCGCGACGGAGGCGATGCGAGACGAAACGACGGCAAAGGCCCGGCAAGCGAACCCGGGAAGGTGGCCATCGCCGAGGCCGCGGGTTGGAAAACAGAGGATTTCGACGATCGTGGAGGGTATGAGCCCGGCTTCATACCGGGCTTTGTCCTGGCAATGCCGACGGTTGCCAATTCACCTTACCGGTTGGCCAAAAACCTTCTTGCCAAACCGGGAGAGGACCCACACGAATTGCGCTACCATCATTTTTCGATCTTGATGAACGCCGATCGCAGGCTTGCCTTCGTCACCGCCTGCAATATCGATGGATCCCGCACCAAGGCGGTCAATCGTGAGGACAAGACGGTCATCGACAACCCGTCGCTTGTCGAATTGGGGGTGGAGTCGATTTCCGGTTCGGAAGCCAGCGATGCTTTCCGGCCGGATCGGCGCATCGACCTTGGCGAGCAGATGACCCAGGAATTCTATTCGAGCCAGAATGTGCCTGGATTTCCCGTCGCAAAATCCAAGGAACGAATCGCTCGAATGTTCCAGAAGGGCCATATTACACTTCGCGGCGACCCCGCATGGGGCGTCGATCAGGAGGCGGTCGCGGCAGAACGCGACACGTTCTTTTATACCAATGCTGCGCCGCAAGTCGGCTTCTTCAATCAAGGAAGCTCGCTTAACCATCCCGGCTCCAAAGGGAAGTTGAGATGGCGCGCGGTAGAAACCTATGTGCTGCGCAACGCCTATACGATGCGAGGCCGTGTCACGGTGTTTGCCGGGCCAGTGTTCGGCGAGGACGATCCTCCCTACCGCTTCGAAAGCCATGTTCCGCTGAAGTTCTGGAAGATCGCGCTGTGGTCCGATCAAGCTGGCCTGCGCGCCATCGCGCTGCTGGCGGACCAGAAGCCGGTTTTGGAAGTGATGCCCGAAGCGTTCGGCGAGCGTGCCGAGGCATTCGATGACCCGCTTGAAATTGCCAGGGTATCGGAGTTCCTTTCGACGGTGGCCGAGATTGAAGAGCTGACCGGCCTGAACTTTGGCCAGCAGGTGCGCGACGCCGACATTCGGGCCGGTTCCGAATCCGCCCCAGCACAGAGTTTCAACCCAACGCAACTGGCGCCCAAGACGTCACGGCCAAAGGCTTCGGCGACCAAGACTTCGACGTCCAAGACTTTGGCGTCCAAGACTTCGGCGGCCAGCGCCCGACATCCTGCCAAGCGATCGAAGCGATCGGCGTCTGACGACTGAAGATTGGACCGGTCGCGACTTCTGCCGCTCGAAGGCGGTCATCCGTTCAGCTAGGCATGAGCAGGCTCAGCCCGGGATGAGCAAGCTCAGCCCGGCATGAAGCCGGTACGCAGCGCGTGGGCCCATTCGGGCCGTCCCGCCTGCTCGGCCTGATACGCCGCCGCCTCATGGTCATAGTCGACGGCGATGGCTTCGAAACGATCAGGATGCAAGTCGACGATGCCGTAGCGGGCGTGCGGCGAGCCCTGCTCGGAGACATGCGCCGGCGGCGTATCATCGTGATAGGCCGGGCAGCCGATGCTGCCCGGGTTGAAGATGACCGGACCGCCGGGAATGCGGACCAGCTCGCTGCGGTGGCTGTGGCCGCAAAGCATGATACGGCAGGTGGCATCGATCGCGCCGAGCCGCCGTTCGATGGCGGCCAGCGGCGCGCGCACCAGCCGGCCGTCGAGGATCGCGTCAGTCAGGTATTTTTCGTCGTGGTCGGGCCGGGCGTGGAAGGCGAGTATGCCGGGCGCCACCTTCAGCGTGAGGGGCAGCGCAAATAGCGCCTCGCGTTGGCCTGCGGTCAGCCGTTCCTGCGCGTAGCGGTCGGACGGCCACATGGTCTCGTCGGCGGTGTCGCGGGCAACGCGGCGGTCGTGGTTGCCGCGCACCGTCGGCAGGTCGAGCGTCTCGAGCCGCTCCATGGTCTCGCGCGGCCAGAGCGGGCCGGAAACGCAATCGCCGAGATTGACGATGAGGTCGGCGCCGCCGCGCTGCCGCAGATCATCGAGCACGGCGTCGAGCGCCAGGACATTGCCGTGGATGTCGGCGAGGACGGCAATGCGCATGGCAGGCTCCGTTAATTGGAATGGCTGGAGGGCAGGTGAAGCTATTTTGCCCGCCTCGCGAAGCGGGCGAGAGCGGAACCCAGCTTCGGGCCGTTCAGGCGCGGACTTCGATCTCGTGGCCGCCGACCGCCGGCAACGATGCGTCGTCGCCGGCCGCGGCAATCACGCTGTCGAGCAGGCCCGGGAAGCGGCGGTCGAGATCGTCACGGCGCAGCGTGATCAGCCGGCTGGTTCCAACCGCCTCGGTGCGGGTGACGCCGGCCTCACGCAGCTTGGCCAAATGGTAGCTCAGATTGGTCTTCGAGCAGAGATCGAGAAACCGGCTGCAATTCAGCGGCACGCCCTCTTTGCTGGCGAGATAGCGCACGATGGCCAGCCGCGTCGGGTCGCCGAGCACGGCAAGCACGTTCGGCAGGCTGATCTGGTCGGCGGTCGGATGGGGCAAGGTCATGCCCAGGAATTAAGCACATTCGGAGCCGATTTCAACGCATCTCCTCTCGTGGCCAAGGACACATAGTTTCGTCCCGTCGCCCCGTCCTGACACCGGGCTGTCAGGATGGTTCGGCTATTTTGCAGCGGCTTTATTGACATCATGCCCTGTTATGTCCAATTGTTCAATAACCTTTGAACTAAGGAAATTGCCATGGATAAGCGCCTAATCTGGCTTGCGCTCGGATCGTTCACGATTTCGACCGAAGGTTTCGTCATCTCCAGCCTTTTGCCCGACATCGCAAAGGATGCCGCCATCTCCGTTCCGCTCGCCGGCACGCTGATCACCGCGTTTGCGCTCGCCTATGCGATCGGCACGCCGATCCTGGCAACGCTGACCGGCGAATGGGACCGGCGCCGCGTCATCCTGTGGACGCTGGTGTTCTTCGTGTTGGGCAACGTCGCCGCGGCGCTAAGCTCCTCCTTCGAATTGCTGTTGATCGCGCGCATCGTCATGGCGCTGTCGTCAGGCTTGTTCGCGGCGACCGCACAGGGAACGGCCGTTGCGCTTGTCGACGATCATCATCGCGCCCGCGCCATTGCCGTGGTCGTCGGCGGCACTACGGTTGCGGTCGCGGTCGGAGCACCGCTCGGCGCGCTCGTTGCGACGGTTGCCGGCTGGCGCGGCACCTTCTTTGCAATCGCCGGCCTTGGTGCGCTCGCCGGCGCGATCCTGTGGTACCGGCTGCCGCGCGGCATCGTCGGCACCAGGCTGCCGCTCCGGATGCGGCTTGCAGCGGCACTTCGCCCCGGCGTCATGCCTATCCTGGTGACGACCATCCTGGCCCTGATCGGCGCCTTCACCGTCTTTGCCTTTGTCGCGCCGCTCGCGATCGAAGGCGGCGGACTGAACCCGATCGCGCTTCCCGGAATGCTGCTCGCTTTCGGCGTTGGCGCGGTCATCGGCAATATCGGCGGCGGGCAGGCCGCCGACCGTTTCGGCGCGACGCGCACCGTCTGCTGGTCGCTGGCGCTGAGTGCCGCCATGCTGGTCACGTTTTCGCTGATCCCGATGTTTCTGCCGCGCGAGATCGCCGGGCCGGCGCTCATGGCCATGATGGTGCCGTGGGGCATCGTCGGCTGGGCGTTCCCGCCGGCGCAGGCCAGCCGTATCATCAAGCTGGCGCCCGATGCCGCGCCCATCGTGCTATCGCTGAACGCTTCGGCGCTCTATCTCGGCGTGGCACTGGGTGCCGTGGTCGGCGCCGCTGTGCTGCGCTATGGCGCACCGGCCGACTTCGGCGTGGTCGCGGCGGCGTTCCCGATCATCGGTCTGGGCGTAGTACTGGCGGGCCATCTGGCGGCGCGTCCGGTGGCGATGCCGGCCGAATAAGGCTGTCAGTGGAGCTTGGCTGCCCGCCGCCGATAGTTCAAGTCGCGGCGGGCGATGCGTCAAAATCCAGCGCGGCGATTTCGTCCAGTGCCGAATTCTGGGAAGTAGCCGGAAGCGAGCGCGCCAACGTTCCGCAAGAAATCGTCATGACCGCCGACGATCTGGTCGATGCAGCGCTGGTTGGCCTGGCAAAGGGTGAAGCATTCACGGTACCGGGTCTTGCCGATATTGCCGGGGGAGGTGCCTTTCTTCGCGTCCGCAAGGCTTCTTCGGCAGCCTTCTGGCCGGCAAGCCGGCGGCGCGTTACGCTGCCTGACATAGCTAAAGACTGACCCTACGCTGTCCGCCACATCGGGATGATCGAGGCGGCCAGCAGCAGACCAAGCACGGCGTTGAGCATGCGCCACTGCCGCTCGGTTCGCAGCAACCGGGCGAGCAGCGTGCCCGCCACGCACCACGCCGCCAGCGATAGGGCCGCTGCAAGACCGAAGACCGTGCCGAGCAGCACGGCGAGCTGCAGCGGCCCGTTGGCGAGCGCGGCAAAGGATGCCGCCGCTCCCAGCCCCATGGCCCAGCCCTTGGGGTTCATCCATTGCAGGCCGGCGCCGCCCAAAAAGCTGTTCGGCTTTGCCATGGCCACGTCCAGATTGGGCGGACCGCTGCGGCCGATCTTGAGGGCAAGCCACGTCAGATAGAGGGTACCGGCCATTTTCATTGCCAGTTGCAGCGAAGGAGCGGCGGCCAGCAGACCGGCGAGCCCGGCAGCACCTGCCGCAGCCACCGTGGCCAAGCCGGCCGCACTCCCGGCCATCAGCGGGATAGAGCGGCGAAAGCCGAACTGCGCGCCGGACGCCGTCGATAAGGTCGTGGCCATGCCGGGCGTTGAGGTTGAGACCAGCGCGAACAGGACGAGGGGAAGGACGGTTTCAAACATGCTGCTTCCTTTGAAGCCTGCACGGTAGGCTGTTTGGCTCATCAGTAAATGCAATGTTTGCTATGATCTGTATTAGCAAATATAATAGCCAGATGCTCCGCAACCTCGATACTGCCCTGGTTCGAACCTTCGTCACCGTTGCCGACAAGGCCAGCATGACGGCGGCGGCCAACGCGCTGCATTTGACGCAAGGTGCCGTCAGCCAGCAGATCAAGCGTTTGGAAGAGGTTCTCGGCTGCAGCCTGTTCGATCGCGATCGGCGCGGATTGCGATTGACCCGCTCCGGCGAGCGATTGTTCGGCAAGGGCAAGCGCCTGCTTTCCCTCAATGACGAGATCTTGGCGGAGATGGCGGGCGATGCGGTTGCCGGTCAGGTGCGGCTCGGCGTGCCGTACGACCTTGTCGGCACCTTGCTTGCGCCGGTGCTGAAGGCCTATGCCGAGGCCTATCCGCAGGTCGAGATCTCGCTTGTCTGTGCTTCGTCGCCAGAGTTGGCCGCAGCCTTGGCGACCGGCACGATAGAACTCGCGGTGATCGAGGAGCCGATCGGTCGGTCGGCCGGCGAATGCCTTGTTGTCGACCGGCTGGTCTGGGTCGGCGCCAAAGGCGGCGCCGCCCGCGGCAAGCGGCCCTTGCCGGTTTCGATGGTCGCCGAGACCTGTGCGTTCCGCCCGGTGGTGCTGGAGGCGCTTAACGAGCATGGGCTGGAATGGCGCACCGTATTCGAAAACGGCAGCATTGACGCGACGACGGCGACAGTGCGTTCGGACTTGGCCGTCACCACCTGGTTGGCGTCGACCGTGCCTGTCGACCTCGACATTTTGGCCAACGATCCGGAGCTGCCGTCATTGCCGAATTTTTCGATCAATCTGCATTTGCCGAAGCACGACGTCGCGCCGGCTGCACTGGCATTCGCGGGCCACCTCCGCGATGGGTTGGCAGGGCGACGAGAGGCGGCTTAAAAACAGCAAAAAGGACGGCCAGTGTTCAGCCGTCCTTGATCGCCCTGCGGCATCTACTTCCAGTTCTTGCGCCGCTCGATCTCGGCTTCGGACGGCTGCTCCGTGGCAAATGACCCGGTCTTGATCTCGCCGGAGCGTTCATAGCTCGCCATGATGACACCGGTGGTCGATGCCTGCGAACGGGTCAGCTTGAAGGCGGCGGGTATTGTGCCGCTGCCGAACAGTTTTTTGCCCTTGCCCAGCACCAGCGGGAAAATCAGCAGGCTGATCTCGTCGATCAGGTCATTGGCGAGCAAGGTCTGGATCAGCTCGCTCGATCCCTGAATGAGCAGGTCGGGGCCGTCCTCCTGCTTCATCCGGCGCAACGTCGCCACGACATCGCTGCCGAGCGGCTGGCTGTTTTGCCAGGACAGCGAATCCGGCCTGTGCGTCGCCACATATTTGGTGACGGCGTTGAAGCTGTCGGCGATCGGATCATTTTTCTGATAAGGCCAGTGGGCGGCAAAGATGTCGTAAGTCTTGCGGCCGAGAAGCAGCGCGAACGGTTTTGAAAACGTCTCGCCCATCGCGGCGCGCATCACATCGTCCCAGTAATGAAACGTCCAGCCGCCGAATTTGAAGCCGCCGACAGGGTCCTCTTGCGGGCCGCCGGGCGCCTGCATGACGCCGTCGAGGCTGACGAATGTTGCGGCGATGATCTTCCTCATTGGAGCTCCCTTTCCCTGATCCGTGCCGTCATGGCCGGAGTTCGAGCCAAGGACGGGCGAACGGACATTTGTCCGACAGCGGCCGGCAAATTTCTAGGACCGGGGGCAGGTGACTGCCGACCTTATCGTCTCAGCTTGGAGCCGAGAACGCTCAGCCCAAGCCAACGACCGTATCGTAGAGCAGCTTGAAGTTGAGCACCAGGATGAGCGCGGCAACCACCCAGGCCAGCACGGCGACGGCGCGGGAAATGGCAAAATTGCCCATCTTGCGCTTGTCCGAGACGAACTGCACCAGCGGTACGACAGCGAAGGGGAGCTGCATCGACAGGATTACCTGGCTGAAGACCAGCAACTGACCGGTTCCCTTCTCGCCATAGAGCGCGGTGACCACCACCACCGGAATGATGGCGATGCCGCGCGTCAGCAGGCGGCGCGCCCATTGCGGGATGCGCAGCCGCAAGAACCCTTCCATCACGATCTGGCCGGCGAGCGTCGCCGTCACCGTCGAGTTCAGGCCGGAGGCGAGCAGCGCTACGGCAAACAGGATGGAAGCGATGCCGAGGCCAAGCAGCGGCGACAGAAGCTCGAAGGCCTGGCCGATCTCGGCAACGTCATGATGACCGGTGCCGTGGAACGCCACCGCCGACACGATCAGGATGGAAGCATTGACGAACAACGCCAGTATCAGCGCGATGGTCGAGTCGGTCGTCGCCCATTTGATGGCGTCGCGCTTGCCGCGATCGGTGCGCTCATAGGCGCGGGTCTGCACGATCGAGGAATGCAGATAGAGATTGTGCGGCATCACCGTGGCGCCGATGATGCCGATGGCGATGTAGAGCATGGCCGGATTGGTGACGATCTCGGACGACGGCACGAACATCGCATGCAGGATGGAGCCGACCGGCGGGGCGGCGGCAAAGATCTGGATGGCGAAGCAGCCGAAGATGATAATCAAAAGCGCTATGATGAAGGCCTCGAGGAAACGGAAGCCCTTGTTCATCAGCAACAGCAGCAGGAAGGCATCAAGCGCGGTGATGATGGCGCCGCCTATCAGCGGAATGCCGAACAGCAGTTGCAAGGCGATCGCTGTGCCAATGACCTCGGCCAGGTCGCAGGCGATGATGGCCAGTTCGCAAGCGACCCATAGCATGAAATTGACCGGTCGCGGATAATAGGCGCGGCACGCCTGCGCAAGGTCGCGGCCGGTGGCGATGCCGAGCCGGGCGGCGAGTGCCTGCAGCAGGATCGCCATCAGGTTCGACAACATGATGATGAAAAGCAGCGTGTAGCCGAATTGGGCCCCGCCGGCGAGGTCGGTCGCCCAATTGCCCGGATCCATATAGCCGACCGAAACCATGTAGCCCGGCCCCATGAAGGCGAACAGCCGGCGAAGCCAGATCCCCGAGTGCGGCACCGCGATCGTTGCGTTGACTTCGCGAAGGCTGGGCTGCTCGTCGTCCTCCGGGCGGGCAAATCGCCACATGGACCGGGGGGCTGAGGTGGCTTCGGCTTCCGACATGAAATGGCTTTCCACTGGAACGATCGATGTTGTCTCCTTATCTATGCCACGGCTGAACATTATGCAATATGCTATATTTCATTGTCTGAGCTTTTTCTTGTGGCCACTTGGCGTGCGGCCGGAACGGCAGTGAACGCCGGTTGCGCCGGCCACCGAATGGAAATAAACGGCCAGAACCAATAGGGTTCCGTGTTATGACCGCAATGTCGATTCAAACTGCCGGGAGGAGCGCGTATTGGCGCTGAAGAAAAGACCGGTTCCTCGCGAAAAGCCGCTGCCTGACGCAGAAATCCACTCGGAAGGCTTCAGGCAGACGCGTGAAGCGCGCCGCAGCGCGCTGGTCGAGGATTATGTCGAGCTCATCGCCGACCTGATCGAGGATGGCAACGAGGCGCGCCAGGTCGATATCGCGGCACGGCTCGGCGTCGCTCAGCCGACGGTGGCGAAAATGCTGACGCGGCTGTGCGCCGACGGGCTGGTCTCCCGGAAGCCTTATCGCGGCGTGTTCCTGACCGATGCCGGCCGCAAGGTTGCGGAAGAGAGCCGCATTCGCCACCAGACGGTCGAGGCCTTCCTGCGCTCGCTCGGGGTCAGCGCCGAGACGGCGCGCATCGACGCCGAGGGCATCGAGCATCACGTCAGCGCCGAGACGCTCGAAGCCTTTCGCAAGGCAATAATCGCCGCCCGCTGAAAAGCATGGCCAGCGTATCTCTTCGCGCGACTCGCTTCCCACGAGCACGGTGAACGGCACAGACCTTGCGATGTCTCGGCCAGAGCAGGCAAGCGTCAGCAAGCATTGCTTGTTCGCACGAAAAATACTGTGACTTGGCGTAACCGTTGAGATAATTGTTGTCGTGTCCGATCGAACCGGGACACGGCCCGATCGGCCGGAAAATTGCATCACGGGGGTTGCCATGCTCTGGAAGGGCCGTCGTCAGAGTGACAATGTCGAGGACGAGCGCGGCCAGAGCGGCGGGCTTGGCGGCGGGCCGGGGCAGTTTCGCATCCCGATCGGCGGTCGCGCCGGCGGCGGCGGCATGTCAGGCATTATCATCGTAGGGTTGATTTTCCTGGCAGGGTGGTATTTCGGCTTCGACCCGAGTCAGATCCTCGATAACAGCGGCTTGCAGCCCGGCGGCGGCCAGATCACTGACAATAGCGGCGAGCAAGGCGGCGGCACCGGTGCGCCCGCCTCCGACGAGATGAAGCAGTTCGTGTCGACTGTGCTGGCCGAGACCGAGGACACGTGGACCGGTATTTTTCAGTCCGAGGGCCTGACCTATCAAGATCCAAAACTGGTCCTGTTCAGCGGACGGATCGGCTCTGCTTGCGGCTCTGCCTCGTCAGCGGCCGGACCATTCTACTGTCCCAACGATCGCAAAGTCTATCTCGACACCACCTTCTTCCAGCAGCTCGATCAGCAGTTCGGTGCCTCGGGCGATTTCGCACAGGCCTATGTGATCGCGCATGAGGTCGGCCACCATGTGCAGAACCTCGTCGGCATCCTGCCCAAATTCAACCAGATGCGGCAGAGCATGGGCGAAGCGGACGCCAACCACATGTCGGTGCAGGTCGAGTTGCAGGCCGACTGCTTTGCCGGCATCTGGGCGCATTTCACCGGTCAGAAAGGCATCTTGGAACAGGGCGACATGGCGGAGGCACTGAACGCCGCCAAGCAGATCGGCGACGACACGCTGCAGAAGAAGATGCAGGGCTACGTCGTGCCGGAAAGCTTCAACCACGGCACGTCGCAGCAGCGGCAGACCTGGCTGGCGCGAGGCTTCCAGAACGGCAAGCTTTCGGACTGCGACACGTTCAACAACCCGATCTGAGCCGACGGTTTTCTCGTAATCCGAGAGACTGGATCGCAGTCAGGGGATGTCAGGATGAAAGCACTCTGCCCGTTCCCTCATTGTTCCCAGCGATGTGCTCGCCTATAAGGTGTGTTCCCGTTCGCTCGGGCGGCCCGAGGAGATACCATCATGATAGACCCCAAAACCGCCAGGCGGGGCCTTGCGCTTGTTTTCACCACCCTGCTGCTCGACATCATCGGCTTCGGCATCATTATGCCGGTGCTGCCGGCCTATCTCAGGGAATTGACCGGCGTCGGCATCAGCGAGGCGGCTATCGAGGGCGGCTGGCTGTTCTTCGTCTATGCGGCGATGCAGTTCGTTTTCGCACCAGTGATGGGCGGGTTGAGCGACCGGTTCGGGCGGCGGCCAATTCTGCTCGCCTCGGTGCTGACGTTCGCTATCGACAATCTGATCTGCGCTATCGCCTGGTCCTATCCGATGCTGTTCATCGGCCGCGTGCTGGCCGGCATTTCCGGCGCCAGTTATTCCACGACATCGGCGTTCATTGCCGATATCTCGACCGACGAAAATCGTGCGAAGAATTTCGGGCTGCTCGGCATTGCTTTCGGCGTCGGCTTCGTCATCGGGCCGGTTCTGGGCGGGTTGCTCGGCACGTTCGGGCCGCGTGTGCCGTTCTATTTCGCTGCCGGGCTTGCTTTCGCAAACTTTCTGATCGCGCTGTTTCTGTTGCCGGAAACACTTGATAACAAGCACCGTCGCCGCTTCGAGTGGAAACGCGCGAACCCGGTCGGCACGCTCGTCCAGATGCGCAACTACGAAGGTATCGGCTGGACCGGACTTGTCTTCTTTCTGATGACGCTGGGGCACATGATGTATCCTGCGGTCTGGTCGTTCGTCTCCAGTTATCGCTATGGCTGGAGCGAACAACAGATCGGCTTCTCGCTCGGCGCTTTCGGCCTGTGCGGAGCGATCGTCATGGCGACAGTCCTGCCGCGCGTGATCCTTAAGCTCGGCGAGTGGAAGACGGCGGTAATCGGTCTGGCATTTACCGCACTCAGCGCCTTCGGCTACGCCTTCGCGTCACAAGGCTGGATGATCTATGCAGTGATCGTCGTCGGATGTCTCGAGGCGTTGGCCGACCCGCCGCTCAGAAGCCTGGCGGCCGCCAAGGTGCCACCTTCCGCCCAGGGCGAACTCCAAGGCGCAATGACCTCGATCTTCTCGATCACCTCGATCATCACACCGCTGCTTTATACGGCGATCTTTTCCTGGTTCACGGGCCCGAACGCGCCCGTGGTTTTCGGCGGTGCCCCCTATCTGCTCGGCGCGATTTTCCTCACGCTGGCGCTCGTCGTCTTCGTCACCAGGGTGGCCAAGCCGACGCCGAAGGAAGTCAAACGCATGCACACGCAGGAAGCCGTGACGGACGGGGCTTGATCGGCGCCGGGAGCCCGGCCGGCGCCGTCAATCAAATCCGTTTTTACGCAATGCGCTAAACACGCTCGGCCAGTGCCGGCTCGCCGCGCTTTTCGCGGATGAGATTGACGAAGCGGCGAAACAGATAGTGCGAATCCTGCGGGCCGGGCGAGGCTTCGGGATGATGCTGGACCGAGAAGACCGGCCTGCCGGTGAGCGCAATGCCGCAATTCGAACCGTCGAACAGCGAGACATGGGTTTCCTCGACGCCGCTCGGCAATGAGTCGGCGTCGACGGCAAAGCCATGGTTCATCGAGACGATCTCGACCTTGCCGGTGGTGTGGTCCTTGACGGGATGATTGGCGCCGTGGTGGCCCTGATGCATTTTTGCGGTCTTGCCGCCCAGCGCCAGCGCCAGCATCTGGTGGCCGAGGCAGATGCCGAAAAGCGGGATTTCGGTCTTCAACAGATCCTGGATAACCGGAACGGCGTAGTCGCCGGTAGCTTCCGGATCGCCAGGGCCGTTGGATAGAAAAATGCCGTCCGGCCGCATCGCCAGGATCTCCTCGGCGCCGGTTTTTGCCGGCACCACAGTGACCTTGGCGCCGAGGCCGGCCAGCAGGCGCAATATGTTGCGCTTGACGCCGTAGTCGACGGCAACGACGTGCATCGACGGATCAGCCTGTTCGCCAAAGCCCTCGTTCCAGACCCAAGGCGTCTCGCGCCAGACTGATGACTGGCCGGAGGTCACCTCCTTGGCGAGATCAAGCCCGATAAGCCCTGACCATGCGGCGGCGCGGCGCTTGAGGTCATCGACGTCGAAGATACCGTCGGGCGCGTGCGCGATGACGGCATTGGGCATGCCCTTTTCGCGGATCAGCGCGGTCAGCGCCCGCGTGTCGATGCCTGAAAGTGCGACGATGCCGCGCTTCTTCAGCCACTGGTCGAGACCGGTTCCGGCCCGGTAATTCGACGGGTTGGTGACATCAGCCTTGAACACGGCGCCGACGGCGCCGGCGCGGGCCAGCGGGTTGAGGTCCTCGATGTCTTCGTCATTGGTGCCGATATTGCCGATATGCGGAAAGGTGAAAGTGACGATCTGGCCGGCATAGGATGGGTCGGTGAGTATCTCCTGGTAGCCGGTCAGCGCGGTGTTGAAGCAGACCTCGGCGACGGCGGAGCCGGTGGCGCCCAGACCGCGGCCCTCTATGACAGTGCCGTCGGCCAGCACCAGCAGGGCTGTCGGCCTCTCGCTGGCCCAAGGGGGGGTCGACGCGGCTGTCATCGTTGCCATGGCGGCACTCCTAAAGGTTGCGCCCTCAGTCGGCGCAACAAAAGGCGCGAAGCGGCGATCTCACAGCCTCGGCGCGCTAAGTTTTCATTTGTGCCTGTCGTTGCCCAAAACCGCTACGCATTTTTGGGCGACGTGCACTAGAATTCAATTCATGCAAGGCCCAGTACATAGGGGAAGGCGCCAAGGCGGTCAATGATTCCAGGAAGTGCGAGCCCGGATTTATTTCGTCGAACAATATCAGGGATTTGGCGGTAGTTTCGCATTTGCCTTGGGCTTTCGGCACGGCTATTGTCCGCCGCATTCGAAGGAGAAAGCACCATGCGAGGCAAAGTCGCCGAATCCCTGAAGAGCGCGATGAAGTCGCAGGACAAGCGCCGGCTGCCGACATTGCGGCTGATCCAGGCGGCCATTCACGACCGCGACATCGCCAATCGTGGCGCCGGTAAGGAGCCGGCGAGCGATGACGAGATCCTGCAGATACTGGCCAAGATGGTGAAGCAGCGCGAAGAATCGGCCAAGGCGTTCGATGACGGCAAGCGGCCGGAGCTTGCAGCGCAGGAGCGCGACGAGATGGCCATCATCCGCGACTTCCTGCCGACGCAGCTGGGCCAGGCCGAGACGGAAAGCGCCGTCCGTTCCGCCATCGCCGAGACTGGTGCCAGCGGCGTCAAGGACATGGGCAAGGTGATGGCGGCGCTCAAGGAAAAATACGCCGGCCAGATGGATTTCTCCAAGGCGAGCGGCATCGTCAAGAGCCTGCTGCAGTAAGCCGCCGAAGGCCCTTGCCGTCGCGCCCGCAATCCGGCAGCCAAAAGCTCGCGCCCGTGATCGAACTCGTCAAACCGGCGTTTGAACACCTGCCGTCCTACAAGGCGGCCCTCGAGCGCGGCTGGTCGCCGGACAATGTGCGGCTGCTCGACGCGACGCGCGAGCAGCTTGCGGCTATCGAAAAGGATCCAGCGACTTTCCTTGGCGATCTCGACGATTCCGATGGCAAGGGACCGCCGATCACCTTGCCCGACGGTTCGACGGTGCCGCGGCTGCCCGGATTCCGGCGCTGGATCTGGGACGGGGAAGTCGCAGGCTCAATCGGCCTGCGCTGGCAGCACGGCACCGCGTCGCTGCCGTCGCATGTGCTCGGCCACATCGGCTATGCGGTGGTGCCGTGGAAACGGGGACGCGGCTATGCGACCGAGGCGCTGCGGCTGATGCTGGTGGAGGCGAGGGCGGTTGGCCTGCCCTTCGTCGAAATCACCTGCAAGCCTCACAATGTGCCCTCGCAGAAGGTCGTTCTGGCCAATGGCGGCCGGCTCGTCGGGCGTTTCTTCGAGGACGCCGCCTATGGCGGCGCGGAAAGCCTGCGCTACCGGATCGATCTGTAGCCCTATTCGGCGGCAGCCGGCAGCGGCGGCGCAGCCCGGCTGCGCCATTCCCAGACATGCGAGGCAAGCGCAACCGCGACGGCGACCAGCATGGCGATCGCGCCAACCACCGGCAGGCTGCGATAGCCATAGCCGGCATTGAGCATCGCCGCGCCGAGCGATGCGGCGAGCGCGATGCCGACATTGAAGCCCGACGGGATGAGCGACGAGGCAAGGTTGGAGGCGTCCGCGGTCCAGGTCAGGATGCGGGTCTGGATCGGAGTGCCGATGGCAAAGTTGAGGCCGCCCCAGACGAAGATCGCTATCACCATCGGCAGCGGGTAAGGGCCGACAGCGTAGATCAAGGCGAGCATTGCCGCCTGTAGGAAAAGCATGGCGATAAGCGACGGCATCAGCTTCCAGTCGGCGAGCCGCCCGCCGACAAAGACGCCGATCGTTGCGCCGACCCCGTTGAGCAAGAGCACCCAAGGTATCCATTTCTCGTCGAGGCCGGTGACCTCAAGCAGCGTCGGCGTGATGTAGGTGAACAGGCCGAACTGGCCGATCATCAGCATCAGCATAATAATGAGCGAGGTCCAGACCTGCTGGCGTGCGAGCACACGGACCTCGCTTCCAAGGCTCGCCGACGGGCTCGACGATCCCGTCTTGCGCGGCAGCAGGGCGCCGACTGCCGTGAAGGCCACCACACCGAGCGCGCACATCACCCAGAATGTCGCACGCCATCCCCAGATGTTGCCGATTGCCGTGCCGGCCGGAACGCCGATTACGTTCGATACGGTGAGGCCGGACAGGATCAGCGCCACCGCCATGCCGCGCTGGTCTTCGCGCACGAGGCCGACGGCCACCACCATGGCAACGCCGAAATAGGCGCCATGCGCGACGGCCACCGCTATCCGCAACAGCAGCATCGAGGCGAAGTCGGGCGCCAGCGCACAGGCGGCCTGGCCGATGGTGAAGGCTGCAGTCAGTCCAAGCAGCAGGGCCTTGCGGGAGAAGCTTTTGGTGGCGAGCGCCAGCAGCGGGCCGCCGACTGCAATGCCGCCGGCATAGCCGGAAACGAGATAGCCGGCGGTCGGGATCGCGACACCAAGGCCCTCCGCCACCTGCGGCAGCACGCCGGCGATGACGAATTCGGTAGTGCCGAAGGCGAAGGCGGCAATGAACAGGGCAATGAGGGGGAGCATGGCGGAAAGGCGATCCTCAGATAAGGTCGCCTCAAACCACGGATGAGGGCAGCGGGCAATCCAGAAATTGTCGACGCCGCTTTAGCTTTTCTTGATCGCCGGTCAGGCGTCCGCGCGGAGGCAAGAGCTAGGCGGCTGCCTTCCTCCCGTAAGGAATTTTCAGCCACGCACGTTCGTGAAGATAGTAGAGCAGCGACTTGGTGACGACCTCGGTCAGGCCGATGGCAGCGGCGAGCTTAATGCTTCCGGTCACGACGAGCGAAATGATCATCGTATCGATGGTGCCGGTGATGCGCCAGGAAAGCGCTTTGGCGAAGCTGCGAGAATGGGTGTCCATCGACTTTCCTTCCGGTAGATGCGGCGATCTTTAGCCGACAGACAGGAGGTGGCGCAAAGATAATTTCTGCGCATTGGCCCACCGCAATTTTCATAGGCGATGTTGTGAAGCTTCCCGGCCTGTGGATGCAATCTATCCGGCCTTCAGCCGCGAACCGGTGAGCAGGCCACGCTCTTCAAGAACGGGATAGGCCATCGAGGCGAGCAGCGAGTTGATCTGCTTGAGGTCGCGAATGGTGTCGAGATGGATGGAACTGGTCTCGACGCTCTTGGGGGTGCCGTCGCGCAGCCGCACGAAATGGCTCTGGCTGGTTTCCTTCTCGCGGTCGCGCAGCCGGTCCTTTTCCAGCACCAACTGGCGAGCGGTCTCCGGATCGCGGGACACCAGCACGTTGAAGGCAAGCCTGGCATTGGCAAGCACCAAGGCATGGAAGGCGCAAAGCTCACGCCAGCCTTCCGGCGTGAACTCCAGCCCACGCTCGAATTTCTTCTTCACGTGGACCAGCATGTTGCGCACGATGATGTCGCCGACCTGCTCCAGCTTGACGCAGGCGCCGATCAGCTCCTGGCAACGCAGCGCCTCGTCCTCGCTCAGCGGGTTCTTGGTGACCCTGGCCAGATAGAGCTTGATCGCAGCGTGCTTCCTGTCGACACGGTCGTCGAGTGCGGCCAACGCGCCGATCTTGTCGGCATCGGCGCTCTCATAGAGCTCGATGATCCGTTTCAGCATGATCTCGACCGTTTCGCAGACCCGCACCACCTCGCGGGTGGCGTTGGCCAATGCCTGGCTCGGCACGTCGAGCGCACTTTCGTTGAGCGCCGAAAGCTCGACGACGTCGAGCGCGTTGGCGGCCTGGGGCTTGGTGCCCAACGCCACGATCCTTTCCGAGGCGCGATAGACCAGGCTCGCCAGCGGTAGGCCGGCGATCAGGATCAGGATGTTGAAGACAATGTGGGCATTGACGATCTGCTCGGGCACCGTGTTGCCCAAGAAGGCGACCGGCGGTTTGAACGTCAGGAACAGGATCAGCATGATCAGCGAACCCATGCCGCGCATCAGGAGATTGCCGATCGGCACGATACGAACGCCGGGTTCTGCGTTGCGGGTTAGAAGCGGCGCGATGATCGAAGAGCCGAGATTGACACCCAGCACCAGCACGATACCGAGTTCGGGCGGGATGAAGCCGCGGCCGGCCAGCGTCACCATCAGCAGCACCGCGGCGATCGAGGAATGGAACAGCCAGGTGACCAACGCCGCCAGAAGATAGGCGGTAACCGGATCGCCGGAGAAGTAATCGACGATGAGCGGCATCAGCGTGCTCTGGCGCAGTGGCTCCGACGCCTGGCCGATCATCTCCAGCGACAGAAGCAGCAGGCCGATGCCGACCAGGATGCGGCCGAACTGGCGCCAGTCGCGCCGCTCGGTGGCCATGAACATGACGGTGCCGGCGACCAGGCAGATCGGCACCAGCAGCGACAGATCGAAGGTGAGCAGCTTGACCACCAGTGCCGAGCCGATCTCGGCGCCGCGCACCGCAAGCTGGCCCGACATGCCGCTGACAATACCGGAGCCGGCGAACGAGCCGACCAGCAAGGTGACGGCGGTCGAGCTTTGCAGCGCGACAGCCAGGCCGCAGCCGGCCAGAACCGCCATGAACGGATTGCGCATTGTCGCGCGCAGTTTGTGGCGCAGCACATCGCCATAGGCGCGCTCGACGCCGGTCTTCACCAGACGGGTGGCAAACAGCATCAGTGCGACCGCACCGGCCAGGTGCAGCAAGACGACCGAGCCACTCATGCCAGGCCCCGCAACGCGACAGGTGCCAGCGACGCGGGCGCGGTGAAGTCAAAGAGGCAAAAGTGGGCGCGAATCGTGGACATTGCAGACGTTGATATTACTCCGATTTATTTTAGCCGAATAATAAATTTTGCCCGGTTCGGACGCGTGTTGCCACGCGACGGGGCGTGTCGGAAATGGATGGCTGACAAAATGGTTGCATAGCCTGCGGAGTTGCGGCGGGTCATGCGTCCATTCTCGGGCGTCCGCTTTAAAGGTAGCGCTGAATTAGTCGTTCTAAATGTAAGAAATCATTACGAAAACGTAATCTCGGTGTTCAGTTTCGGTTCATCCTTCCGGCTCTATTCCGTAGGCATCGACAACCAAGGAGTACCCGCCATGAAACGCATCGTTCTTTCCGCCATTGCCTTCTCGATGCTGGCTGCAACCACCTGGCAGGGCCAGGCCGCACCTCTGAACACACCAAACGCGCCGCAGTCGAACTACAGCCAGGTCGACTGGCAGAAGCCTGGCAGGCATGTCGACGTGAACAAGCATGTCGACGTGAACAAGCGCGTCCTAGTGAAGAAGAAGATCGTTGTGAAGCGCAGCCATTGGCGCAACGGCCAGAGATATTCCAGCTGGAAGCGTCACCAGCCGATCCGCGACTATCGCCACTATGGCCTGCGCCGTCCGGGTCCCGGGCAGGAATGGATCCGGGTTGGCAATGACTATCTGCTGGTCAGCGTTCTTTCCGGCTTGATCTTCGGCGCCATCGCCACGCAGTGACCGCGGAACGTCTGACCGGCACGGCGCTGGTCAATGAAAGAGAGGCGGCCCGCCAAGGCCGCCTTTTTTCATTGGCCCATCTTGATCCTAATTCAGCGCGGCCGAAAGTTTCACGGTTCCGCTGAAATACTTCGCCGAATCGGAGCCGATGCCGCCATAGCTGGTGGAGAGGCCGAGACGCATGCCGCCCGGCATGCGGGTATCGACGCCGGCTCCGACGCGGCCATGGAAATTGTCGGCGCCGCTTTCGGTCGCTGTGTCGCTTATGTCGAAGACGCCGTCGAGCCGCAGGTTAAAGTCGAGGGTAACATCGTCATCCGTGACATGGCGATAGGAAACGCCGGGGCCGAAGGCGATCTGGCCGAGGCCGGCGGTGACGGAGGGAATGGGGACGTTCAGGCCGTCGACATAGGCTCCCGATTTTTCCTCGAAATAGGAGAACCGCGCCCGCGGCGAGAAGGTCCAGGCGTCATATTGCCATTCCCCTTGCAGCGTGGCGCTGACCATCCAACGGCTGGCGTCGAAGCCGTCGGTGTAGGTATCCATGGGGCTGACGCTGTTCGAGGATTTTCCAGCTCCGGCGAGCAAATCGAAATACAGATTGTCCGTCAGCCGAGCGGTCAAATAAGGCCCAGCGATCCAGCCGGTGCCCTCGGCGGTTCCGCCGCCGCTGCCGGTGAAGCCGTCGGTACGATCGATCTGGACGAAGGCGCCAACAAGCAGATTGCGGCTGACCAGATAGTCGGCGCCGAAGGTTGCGAGGGCGAATTTGCCGTCTTGGTCATTGATGTCGAAGCGGCTGTAAGTGCCTTCGAACCAGATGTCGAACAGGCTGTTGGCATCTTCCCCGCCAAGCCGCCGCATGGAGGCAAGGCTTGCGCTGACATTGACCGAGTTGGTGTCGGCCATGCCGGGCAGGTACGCGAGCAGGGTGGCCACTGGGCTGCCGCCGCCGGCGACGCCGTCGAGCCGGTCGATGCGGCGCTGGATGTCGGGCTGGTTCTCCAGGATGAGGCTGGCGCGTGTCTCCATGAATTCCTTGATGAGCGCCGTGGTATTTTCGCGTGAATTGGTGCTGGCGAACGTGCAGACGACGCTTTCGCCGGGCGCCAGGTTGATCACGGCCGTGCGGTTCGCCACATTGCCGACGGAATCGCCATCGTTGCAACTGATCGAGGTCAAGGCGAAGCCGGCGGCGGTCATGTCGGCGGCGGTGACGCTGTAGGAGCCGGTCTGCAGCGAAACGGCCGGTCCGTCGCCGGAGCCGCTGCTGGTGGCGATGGTGAAGTTGAGGCCGGGCGCCGGCGAGGAGAAGCCGAAGGAGCCGTCGCCGCTGTCGGTGGTCTGGCGGATGGTGATGGAGCCTAGGGCGTGGACTTCCTGGGCGAGCGCGCTGGAGGTGCTTGTCGCGTTGTTCGCGTCGCCATTGTAGGTCGCGACGACCTGACGGGTGCCGACCGGGAGGGCGGACGTCGTCAGGGCGGCGGTACCGCCGGCGAGCGCGACCGTAGCAGCGGGCGAGCCGTCGACACTGAAGGTGACCGTTCCGGCCGGCGGCGGATTGCCGGGAGCCGAAACCGTTGCCGTGAAAGTGACCTGATCGCCCTGATTGGAAGGGTTGAGGCTGGAAACGACCAAGGTGGTGGTGCCAAGCTTGTCGATGGTCACCGAATAGGCCTTGGAACCGGATTTCCGATTCTGATCGGTTGCAACTGCGGTGAAGTCGAATGTGCCGGTATTGGTCGGGGTACCGGAGAGCAGACCGGTCGCGTCGAAGCTGATGCCCGACGGGAGGGTTCCGGACGTCAGCGCGAAAGTATAAGGCACCGCGCCGCCGCTGGCCGCAAGCTGTTGCGAATAGGCCTGGTTGTATACGGGGTTTGGCAAGGATGCCGGCGTCAGCTCGACGGTCGGCTCGGCAATGATCAGCGTGTAGGATTTCGAACCGATGAAACCGTTTGCGTCGGTTGCCGCCACGACCAGGTTGAACGTGCCGGTATTAGTCGGGATTCCGGAGAGCAGACCGGCCGCGTCGAAGCTGATGCCCGACGGGAGGGTTCCGGACGTCAGCGCGAAAGTGTAGGGCGTCATACCGCCGCTGGCCGTCAGCTGCTGCGAATAGGCCTGGTTGTAGACCGGACTGGGCAATGACGGCGGCGAGACCGTGATCACGGGCGGTGTAAAGGTGACCGTGTTGTCGGTGCTGGTCGAGGCTTCGTTCGCATCGACGGCGGCATTGGTTGCCACGCCGGCCGGTATTGTGGCCACGACGGACCCTGAACCCGTCATGCCGCTGACCGCGACGCTGAAAGTGCTGCCGGAGCCGGTGACGACAGCGATGGTGGCGCCGGCGGTGCCGGAAAGCACAACGTCGCTGCCGCTGAAGCCGGTCACCGGCTCGCTGAAGACCACGTCGAAGAGGATTGGCGACGAACCGGTCGGATCGCTCTGGCCGGCAGCCTGGTTGATGGTCACTGTCAGCGGCGGTGGCGGCAGATTGTAGGTGACGGTATTGTCGGTGCTGGTCGAGGGCTCGTTCGGATCGACGGCGGCGTTGGTCGCCACGCCGGCCGGTATTGTGGCCACGACGGACCCCGAACCCGTCATGCCGCTGACCACAACGCTGTAGGAGCTGCCGGAGCCGGTAACGGACGCGGTGGTGGCGCCGGCGGTGCCGGAAAGATCGACGTCGCTGCCATTGAAGCCGGTCACCGGCTCGCTGAAGACCACGTCGAACCGAATTGGTGAGGAACCGGTCGGATCGCTCTGGCCGGCAGCCTGGTTGATGGTCACTGTCAGCGGCGCTGGCGGCGGCAGATTGTAGGTGACGGTATTGTCGGTGCTGGTCGAGGGCTCGTTCGGATCAACGCTGGCGTTGGTTGCCACGCCGGCCGGTATTGTGGCCACGACGGAACCTGAACCCGTCATGCCGCTGACCACAACGCTGTAGGAGCTGCCGGAGCCGGTAACGGACGCGGTGGTGGCGCCGGCGGTGCCGGAAAGATCGACGTCGCTGCCATTGAAGCCGGTCACCGGCTCGCTGAAGACCACGTCGAACCGAATTGGTGACGAACCCGCCGGATCGCTCTGGCCCGCTGCCTGGTTGATGGTCACCGTCGGCAGCGCGAACGCCGCGGTCGGCACGAGCACGAGCACGAGAATGGCGGCGAGGGCGCGCCTCAGCGTTGCGAACAAAAGCAGGAAAATCGACGACAACAGAAAGGAAAGTGCGGACAACGGCAAACGCCGCAGCCGCATGGTGACATGCGCATCCAGAGCTACGGTCACCCCGTCCCCCAAAATCCCCCGACCGGCGGGCCTGCTCTCTACGGGCGCTGAATTCCGGACGAGTCGCCTTTGCTTATGATCATCTAGATTGGCGAGTTCATGCAAAGTCAATCTTGAAGCCACGGGTCAGGTAAGCTTGAGACTATTCCCGCTGCGGTGTGGCGGCCACGCAACGTCAGGCGCCTGGACCCCTTGGCCCTGTGAAAACCGGGTATGGTTCCGCATTAGGAGTCGTCGGGCTTCGCCGGCGTGATTATATGGAGGCCAAACGAGCTGTCCCCCATGCGCTTTCCGCCTGCTTTCCTCGACGAGATCCGCGACCGCGTGCCGATTTCTTCGGTGATCGGCCAGCGCGTCGCGTGGGACAGGAAGAAGACTAACGCGCCGCGCGGCGACTATTGGGCCTGCTGTCCCTTCCATGGCGAGAAGAGCCCGTCCTTCCACTGCGAGGACAAGAAGGGCCGCTACCATTGCTTCGGCTGCTCGGTTTCGGGCGACCATTTCAAGTTCCTGACCGAACTTGACGGGATGAGCTTTCCTGAAGCGGTTGAGAAGATCGCCGACATGGCCGGCGTGCCGATGCCGGTTCGCGATGCCCAGGAGGAGCGGCGCGAAAAGGAACGCGCCAGCCTGACTGACGTCATGGAGATGGCGACGGCGTTCTTCCAGGAACGGCTGCAGGGACCGGAAGGGGCAAAGGCCCGCGCCTATCTGCGCGACCGGGGGCTGACACCGGCGACGCAGCAGTCTTTCCGCCTCGGCTATGCCCCCGACAGCCGCAATGCGCTGAAGGAGCATCTTGCCGCCAAGGGTGTCCCCAAGGCCGACATCGAGGCGTGCGGGCTGGTGCGCCATGGCGACGACGTCCCGGTTTCCTACGATTGGTTCCGCGACCGCATCATGTTCCCGATCCCGGATTCCAGGGGCAAGATCATCGCCTTCGGCGGGCGGGCACTGGCGCCGGATGCGCCGGCCAAATACATGAACTCGCCCGATACGGAGCTCTTCCACAAAGGCAACGTGCTCTACAATTTCGCCCGTGCGCGCCAAGCGCTCGGAAAGGGGGCGCTGGCCAAGGGCGGCACGGTCATTGCCGTAGAGGGCTACATGGATGTGATCGCGCTGGCGCAGGCCGGCTTCGAAAACGTGGTGGCGCCGCTCGGCACCGCGTTGACTGAAAACCAGCTCGAACTTCTATGGCGCATGGCTGGCGAGCCGGTGCTGTGCTTCGACGGCGACCAGGCCGGGTTGAAGGCAGCGTGGCGCGCCGCCGACATGGCGCTGCCGGCGGTCCAGGCAGGCCGCTCCGTGCGCTTCGCCCTGCTGCCGGAGGGCAAGGATCCCGACGATCTGGTCAAGGGTGACGGGCCGGATGCGTTCCGCGCCGTGCTTTCCGAGGCACGGCCGCTGGCCGACCTCTTGTGGATGCGCGAGACCGCCGGCGGCATCTTCGACACGCCTGAACGGCGGGCGGAGCTCGAAAAGACGCTACGCGAACTGACCAGCCGCATCCGCGACGAGAGCCTTCGTTACCACTACCAACAGGAAATGCGCGAGCGCGTGCAGAGCTTCTTCGGTGCCCAGCGCGGACGCCAGGGACGTCAGGACGGACGGCCCGGTGAGCGCTTCCCGGGCAGGGTCTCAGCACCCGGCGGACAGTTTGCACGTGGCGGCAATGCCGGTGGGCGCACCGCGATCACCGAAAGCCTCGGCCGCTCGGCGCTGGTCAAACGCGGCGGCGAGGGCATGTCGGTGCGCGAGGCGACGATCATTGCGGCCCTCGTCAACCATCCCGTGCTGATCGACGAGAATTTCGCCCATGTCGAGTTCCTCGATCTCGCCAATTCCGATCTGAAGCGGCTGCATGCGGCCATCCTCGACGCCATGGCGCACGATATGGCCAACAACCGCGAGGCTGTAATCGCGACGATCGAGCGGGCCGGCTGCGGTGAGATCTGGCAGCGCGCGGTGGCGCTGATCAAGCGTGCGCGGCAATGGCCGGCGCTGGAAACGGCAGCGCTCGACGATGCTCGCGATGCGTTCAGCCAAGCTCTCCACTTGCAGCGCAGCGCGCGCACCTTACATAAGGAGCTGAAGCAGGCGGAAGCAGCGCTCGCCAGCGATCCCACGGACGAAAATTACCGGCACCTGGTCGAAATCCAGGCGCAATTTCGTGATGTGCAGGCAACGGAAGCGCTGATCGAAGGGTTTGGCATATCGTCGGGCAGAGCTGGGCGCGTTTAGATTGAAGCCTCCAGAAGACTGAAATGTAAGGACGTGCTTGCGCGTTGAATCAAGCGTGCGGTGCTCTAAGTCGGGTAATTGATTCGCTTTTTTCATGCGAATCATGCGAGAGGCGCTTGACCTTCCGGCAGAATGGCGGAATCAGGTCGATTCGAAACGTTAACCCGCCCCGGCATCGACGGGAATGCAGCGATGTAAGGTACTGATCACTGGACAGGCAGTCAGCTTGCCACAGATATCAGGGTTAATCTGGACTTAACGAGAGATGCAGTTACTGGCCCGGTAAAGCGCGTTCTGGAAAGAGCGCATCCAATTTGACCGGACCGGCAGCTTACGCGGCTTTGATACTCAGCCGCTTGGAGAAAATAAAGACTATGGCGACAAAAGAAAAGGAAGAAGTCGAGACCGAACGCGAGGCCGCGACCGATGGCCCTCTGCTCGACCTTTCCGACGATGCTGTCAAGAAGATGATCAAGGCCGCCAAGAAGCGCGGTTATGTCACCATGGACGAGCTGAATTCGGTGCTGCCCTCGGAGGAAGTGACCTCCGAGCAGATCGAGGACACGATGGCCATGCTTTCCGACATGGGCATCAACGTGGTCGAGGACGACGAGCAGGGCGAGGAGCCCGAAGCCGCCGACACCGCCGCTGACGCCGAGGAAGACGCCAACGAGCTGGCCGAGCAGACCGGCACCGCCGTCGCCGCCACCACGACCAAGAAAGAGCCGACCGACCGCACCGACGATCCGGTCCGCATGTATCTGCGCGAGATGGGCTCAGTCGAGCTTCTGTCGCGCGAGGGCGAAATCGCGATCGCCAAACGCATCGAGGCCGGCCGCGAGACGATGATCGCGGGCCTGTGCGAAAGCCCGCTGACTTTCCAGGCCATCATCATCTGGCGTGACGAGCTCAACGAATCGAAGATCCTGCTGCGCGAGATCATCGATCTTGAAGCGACCTATGCCGGGCCGGAGGCCAAGCAGGCGCCGGTTGTCGAGCGTATCGAGGAAGCCAAGACCGAGGAAAAGTCGCGCCGTTCGCGCGAGGACGAGGACGACATTACCAATGTCGGCGGCGACACGCGTGGCCTGGTGGACGACGACGAGGAAGACGATGACGAGGCGAGCCTGTCGCTGGCGGCGATGGAAGCGGAACTGCGCCCGCAGGTGATGGAGACGCTCGACGTCATTGCCGACACCTACAAGAAACTGCGCAAGCTGCAGGACCAGCAGGTCGAGAACCGGCTGGCTGCCGCGGGCACGCTGTCGCCCAGCCAGGACCGCCGGCTGAAGGAATTGAAGGACCAGCTGATCAAGGCGGTGAAGTCGCTGTCCTTGAACACGGCGCGCATCGAGGCGCTGGTCGAGCAGCTCTACGACATCAACAAGCGCCTGGTGCAGAACGAAGGCAAGCTGCTCAGGCTGGCCGAAAGCTATGGCGTGCGCCGCGAGGAATTCCTCAAGGAATATCAGGGCTCGGAGCTCGATCCCAACTGGACGCGCTCGATCGGCAATCTGACCTCGCGCGGCTGGAAGGAATTCACCAAGAACGAGAAGGACGCCATCCGCGACCTGCGCGCCGAGATCCAGAACCTCGCCACCGAGACGGCGATTTCGATCCAGGAATTCCGCAAGATCGTTAACCAGGTGCAGAAGGGCGAGCGCGAAGCCGCGATCGCCAAGAAGGAAATGGTCGAGGCCAATCTGCGCCTCGTCATCTCCATCGCCAAGAAATACACCAATCGCGGCCTGCAGTTCCTCGACCTGATCCAGGAAGGCAATATCGGCCTGATGAAGGCGGTCGACAAATTCGAATACCGCCGCGGCTACAAGTTCTCGACCTACGCGACGTGGTGGATCCGGCAGGCGATCACCCGTTCGATCGCCGATCAGGCGCGCACCATCCGCATTCCGGTGCACATGATCGAAACGATCAACAAGATCGTGCGCACCTCGCGCCAGATGCTGCATGAGATCGGCCGCGAGCCGACGCCGGAAGAACTGGCGGAAAAGCTCGCCATGCCGCTGGAAAAAGTGCGCAAGGTGCTGAAGATCGCCAAGGAGCCGATCTCGCTCGAAACGCCGGTCGGCGACGAGGAGGATTCGCATCTTGGCGACTTCATCGAGGACAAGATGGCGATCCTGCCGATCGACGCGGCGATCCAGGCCAATCTGCGCGAGACGACGACGCGCGTGCTGGCCTCGCTGACGCCGCGCGAAGAGCGCGTGCTCAGAATGCGCTTCGGTATCGGCATGAACACCGACCACACGCTTGAAGAGGTCGGCCAGCAGTTCTCAGTCACCCGCGAGCGCATCCGCCAGATCGAAGCCAAGGCGCTGCGCAAGCTCAAGCACCCGAGCCGGTCGCGCAAGCTCAGAAGCTTCCTCGACAGCTGAGGCCGGGTGACGGACAAGCAGTTTAAAGGGCGCCGGTGGCGCCCTTTTCCGTTTGGACACAGGCGATCACGATTGGACGCGCCGCTCTTGCGGGTCGTGCCCTACGAGAGGATAATTCCGCGACGGACGCATTCTCTGGGCGACAAACCCGGATGCCCGCCCCGGCGGTTTGACGCCGTGCTCCGTGGCACCGGAGGGAGGTGTGCCATGACAACTTACATCGTGCTGATCAACTGGACGGAGCAAGGCGCCAAAAATGTGCGCGAATCGCCGAAGCGGCTCGATGCCGCCAAGAAGCTGCTGGGAGACATGGGCGGGTCCTTTAAGGCATTCTATCTCACCATGGGGGATTGCGACATGGTGGCCGTGCTCGAAGCGCCCGACGATGCTGTCCTGGCTCGTTTCTCGCTGATGCTGGCGACAGGCGGAAACGTCAGGACGCGGACACTCAAGGCTTTCCCCGAGGATGCCTATCGCGAGATCATCACCTCGCTCGGCTGAGCCGCGGCGCCTGAAGCGCGTCGCGCTGAACGGCCCTTGCGACGCGCTTTAAACTCTTCTTTTTATGCATGTCGTTATCGTAAAACCGCTGCGTACCCTTTGGGCGACCTGGATCAGCGAAGCCGGCCATTCCGCCGGTATCGTGTCACGTTGCGGCGCAACGGCATTTCTCGGATAATCCGTGCGTGTCCTCTGGTGCCGTTTCGAAACATGGCCAAGCCTCTGCTGACTGTCTGGTACAATACGCGCTGTCCGGTCTGCGATGCCGGCATCAGCCGGCAGAAGCGGCGGCTGATCGAGGCGGTCAAGGCCGGGCGGATCGAATTTCGCGACATCAATGCCGAACCGGCGGCGCTGGCCGGGTACGGCATCGGCCTGGAGGACATCCGGCGCCGGCTGCATGCGATCGACGCCGACGGCAAATTGCTGGTCGGCGCCGATGTTGCCATTGCTGTATGGCGCACGACGCCCGGCGAAGCCTGGCTCGCAACACTGTTCGGCAATCCCGGCGCACTGCCGTTGACGCGCTATGGCTATGATCGCTTTGCCGATCTGCTCTATGCCTGGAACCGGCGCAAAGGCCGCTGGTAACGGGTATTATGCGCTCCGCACCGAAAGGTCCGGAGATTGTTTCCGGGCCTTTCGCGTGCCCTGCTATCGAGCCACGGGCTCGCAAAGCCAGCCAACGATGCGGCGCACCGCCGGCAGCACCAGCAGCAGCGTCGGAAAGGCCACCAGCCAGGACAGGCCTCAAGCCGTCAGCCAAGTGGCCAGCATGTCGGGCTGGAAGCCAAGGCTTTTCAGTGTCGAGATGAACGACACGATGAACGTCGTCAGCAACGACAGCACCAGCGGGCCGAGCACGGCGGCATAGCGCGCAGGCAGCCTGCTGCGCGGGGTTTTCATGGTCATTTGGATTTCCCTGAAGCATCCGGTTCGTCGCCTTGCACCCATTCGCCGGTATTGTCGGCGTAACTGCCCGGAACGACCGGGGTGGATGCGTTGCTTCACGTCAGACGCTTACGGAGCGGCCTTCGGCCCTCATGCACCGTCTAGCTGCCCTCGCTGGCGAAATCAATCCTGCTGGTGCCATTTTCAGATACATCGTAAGATATATCTTGACTCGGCCGTGGCGGGCACTTAGTTGAGATATATCGTAAGACATAACTCAAGGAGCAGACAATGCACAAAGACAATCATTTCAGCCATCATCGTTTCGGCGAACGCGCCGAGCGCGTCTTCATGCATATGGCCGGCAAGTTCGGCGGACGTGGCGGCGGCTTTGGCCCGTTCGGGCATGGCATGAGAGGCGGCGGACGCGGCGGGCCGGGCGACATGTTCCGCGCCGGCCGCATGCTGGCCGACGGCGATCTCAAGCTGATCACGCTGTCACTGCTGGCCGAGGCGCCGCGGCACGGCTACGACATCATCAAGGCGCTGGAGGAGCGCACCAGCGGCGTCTACAGCCCGAGCCCCGGCGTGGTCTATCCGACGCTGACCTTCCTGGAGGAGGCCGGCTACGCCGTTTCTGCGGCGGAAGGCAACAAGAAGGTGTTTTCAATCACCGAGGCTGGGCAGGCGCACCTCAACGAAAATCGCGAGATGATCGACCACGTGCTCGAACATCTCGAGCGCTTCGGCCGCAAGATGGCCAAGGCGCGCGACTGGTTCGGCTGGAACGATGACGGCGACGGTGGCCGGCGCGGCCGCGGCCGCTCGGAAAAGCGCGACGAGTTTCGCGCCGTGCGCCACCGGCTACGCGCCGCGCTCGGCGAGATCGTCGATGCGCCTGAAGCAAAGCAGGCCGAGGCAATCAGCATATTGGAAGCTGCCGCGGAAGCCCTGGAAGCACTGACGCGCGACTGACCTCTAACGGCAAGCCGCAGGCGGCCCTTGCCGGTCCAGCCAAGGACCGGTACTGAAAATCATCCTGCGTCGCGCTATGTGGTGCAGGATGATTGCCGTTGGAGGATACCCCATGTCTTTTCTGAAGCGTCTTTTCGGCGGAGGCAACGAAGCCGCCGAGCCAAAGACAGCGGCGCCGGCAAAGCAGATCGAGCACAAGGGATTTTTGATCAGCGCCACGCCCTACAAGGCGGAGGGCCAGTACCAGACCTGCGGCGTGGTTTCGAAAGAGATCGACGGCGTGATGAAGGAGCACAAATTCATCCGCGCCGACCGCTTTGCCGGGCTTGATGATGCCGTCGACATCTCGATCAAAAAGGGCATCCAGCTGGTCGACGAGCAGGGCGAAAAGATCTTCGGATAGATCGGCTACTACAGCCTTGGGTCGATTGGCTCGCTTTCCAACGCCAGCACGGCGAAGACACACTCGTGAACCCGGCGTAGCGGCTGCTTGGCGACAAATCGCGTTAGCGCTTCGTGGCCAAGCGCGAACTCCCGGAGCGCCAGGCTGCGCTTGCCGGCCAGGCCGCGTTCTCGGAGGCGGATGAGATTGTCGGGTGCATCATATTCGGGACCATAGATGATGCGCAAATATTCCGGGCCGCGGACCTTCAGCGCCGGCTGGATGAGCCCCTTCTCGCCACGGCTGACGAAGTCGCGTGGTTTGACCACCATGCCTTCGCCGCCTGAGCCGGTCAGTGCTTCCCACCAGGCGACGGCCTCGGCACACGCGCTGCCGTCGGCGAGGTCAACCATACGCCATCGAGTCGGCGTGACCACGCCGCCACGGGCAGCCAGACGGTCCGCGAGCGACATGTGCCAGACATGGTCCTGGTCAAACCAAACACGTCCCTCGCTGGCCAGCAGGTGGAAAGGCGCGGCCTTAAGGTCCTCGACGCCCGAAACTGGCCATACGTAGGGCGCCCAGGCGGTGGCGTATTTGGCTGCGCGGACGGCCCGGTCTTCAAGGCGTGCGTTCAGGCCGGCTGCATCGACGCCGCGCGCCATCGCACGGGCCAGCGCCTCGTTGCTGGCCTTGAAACCGGCGGCAGAGGATATCGCCACAGGCGCATACTGGCTTTCGATCAGACTGCCGGCCTTGGCCGACCAAGGCATTATCTCGGCGTCCAGCAGCAGCCAGTCGCTGTTCAATTCCTTCCACAGATCCGCCGCGTCGACCTCGGTGCGAAGACGGGCGAGCAGGTCCTCCGTCATGGCACTGTCATTGAAAAAGGAGCGTCCGGTGCGGGTCCAGATTGCGCCGGTTTCGTCGCCAGGGACCCCGAAGCGGCTGCGTGCCGCCTGCGCGTTCCGGCAGAGCGCGATCACTGCCCGCGAACCCATGTGCTTCTCCTCGCACACGATCTGCGCAACGCCGCGCTCGCGGAAGTAAGCGAAGGCATCCTCCGGACGTTCCAGCCAGCCGTCCTGGCTGCTGGTCTCGGACGGCGACATGGTCGGCGGCAGATAGATCAGCCATTGCGGCGAGAGCGCGAAGCGGCTCATCACCTCCAGTGCTGCCGACGCGTTCTCCTCGGCCACGACAATCCGGCCCCTCAGTCCGGTCTCGATCCAACGGCGACCGGAGACATCCTGATAATCGAGCACGCCGTCGGCGTCGGCCTGTGCCGATTTACCGGGACCGGACCCGCCCAGCGGACGTATCGGCTCCGACCAGGTCTGGATTGCCGGCACCTCGACCAGTTCGCGTTCCGGCCAGCGCAAGGCCGTCAGCTTGCCGCCGAATACGCATCCGGTGTCGATGCACAGGGTGTTGTTGACCCATTCGGCCGATAGCGTGGGCGTATGTCCATAGATAATGGCCGTCTTGCCACGATAGGCCGCAGCCCAGTCGGCACGGACGGGCAGCCCGAACTCGTCGGTCTCGCCTGTGGTCTCGCCGTACAGAGCGAACTCGCGCACAGCGCCTGAACCGCGTCCGATCATCTCTTCCTTGAGGCCGGCATGGGCGACGGCGAGGCCTCCGCCATCGAGCCAGACATGGCTGCGCAGGCCGTCGAGAAAGGCCGGCAGCGCCTCGCGCAGGCCTCGGTCCTGTGCAGTTAGCTGATCGAGAGTCTGCTGGAGGCCGTGAGCGACAGTGACCTTGCGGCCTTCTAGCCAGCGGCTGAGTTTGCGTTCATGGTTGCCCTGGACACAGTAAGCCGTTCCAGCCGCGACCATGCTCACGGCAATGCGCAGCACGTCGGGCGAGTTGGGGCCGCGATCGACGAGGTCGCCGACAAAGACGATCTTGCGGCCCTCTGGTGGAACCACGGTGACCGTTCGGTCGCCCTGATACTCAGACCAGGCGACGCTGTAGCCCAGTCGAGCGAGCAGGATATGAAGTTCATCCGAACAGCCGTGGATGTCGCCAATGATATCGAACGGGCCATGGTCGTCGCGCTTATCGGTCCACAGCGGCTGTCGCGACACCTCGGCCGCGTCGATGCTGGCCTCGCTGGTAAGCTTCCAGACTTGGCGGAAGCCCTCGCGTTGGAGGCCCCCAAGACCCTTGCGGACCTCGGTTGTCATGCGCTGGGCGACCCCGGCGCCGAACTGCCGGTCGGCTCGCACCGCATTGCGTGCGACGCACACCTCGACGCCTGGATCGAGGACCACGGCGACGGGCAAAGCGTGCCACTTGCGCGCCAGCTCAATCCAGGGCTTGCGGTCGGCGGCTCGCACATTGGTGGCATCGATGACGGCCAGCCTGCGGTGTTTGAGCCGCTTGCCGGCTATTTCGCGAACCAGATCGAAGGCATCCGCAGAGACGTCCTGGTCGGTTTCGTCGTCGGAGATCAGCGCCCGGCACTGGTCCGAGGAGATAATCTCAGTCGTCAGGAAATGCTTGGTGGCGAAAGTCGACTTGCCCGATCCGGTCGAGCCGATCAGCACGACGAGGGCGAAGTCAGGAATGGTGAGGTTGGTCTTATCAGGTTCTCTCATCGGGTGAACACTGCCGTCTGGGTGGGGGCGCCGAGGGTCGGGTCCTCGGCTCCGATACCGCTGAAGGTGGCTGCATAGCCATAGATCTCGCCGATTTTGGCCGCCCAGGCTTGGAACTGAGCCCGGCTCCATTCGAAACGGTGATCGGGATGGCGAAATGCGCCAGGGACCAGTCTTGGAAACAGAGCGTTGTAGTCCGCATTCGGAGTGGTCACAATGACGGATTTGGGCGCCGTCTCACCGAAAACGATGCGTTCGACCAGGGGCAGCCTGTCCTCGTCGAGATGCTCGATGACCTCGACCAGAACGGCGACGTCGGCTGCGGCCCAACGGCTGTCGCGGTAGGTCAGCGATCCATGCAGCAGCGTGACCCGGCCCTCGGGCGGCCCGCCTAATTCGTTCAGCTTGAGACGCTTTGCGGCCCATTCCAGTTCGCGCGCCGCCGGATCCAGACCGAACAGCTTGTGAATCCATCGCTCGCGCACCAGCCTGTCGAGCAGCTTGCCTTCACCGCATCCCAGGTCCGCAACAGTGGTTCCTCCCGTCGCCCGAATGGCGTGGACAACTGCGTCCATGCGCAGATCGTTGAGCCGGATAGGCGTCTCCAGCGCTTCCTCGGGCGTAACGCGCGGCTCGGCAGGTTGTGCCTCGCCAGCCGTCTCGGGAGCCAGCCGCTCCAGGGCGATGCGGGCCAAAGCCCGGCGATTGCCCAGATAGCGGCGCACGATCAGGTCTTTGGCCGGATGGTTTTCCAGCCAGCCTTCGCCTTTGGACAGCAGCTTGTCGATCTCTGCTTCGCCGACCCAGTAATGCTTGGCATCGTCCATCACCGGGATCAGCACATAGAGGTGGTTCAACAAGGCGCTGAGCCGGCCCGTGCCGGTCAGCTTCAGATGGCCGTATCGGGGCTCGCCCGCAGCACCCCCGATTCCTTCGATTGGCGTCAGATCGACTGTCCAGCCCAAGGGTTCGAACAAACTTCGAACCAGAACCTCACCGCCGCGCGTTGGCAGTGGCGTGACCACGGCTTCCAGCGGCAGTTCGCTGTCGGCTAGTTCCTGGCGCTCCTTCGATATACCGGTCATCGCCGTCCGCAGCATTTTGTTCAGCGCCACCGACAGGAAGGATGATGCAGCGTAAGGCCGGTCGTTCACAAATTGGTCTAGCAAGCCTTCTGACTGGCCCTTGCCTCGCACCAGTCCCACCGGGTCGACGTCGAGCAGGAGTGCAGCCTCGCAACGCTCTTCGGTTGCCTCGGGATAGAACAGCCACGCCTTGCCGAAAGACAGGTCGGTCTCGTGCAGGCGATCCGGATGCTTGTGCAGCAAGAAGCCGAGATCGGTGGCCGGACGGTGCGTTGTGGCAACGGAAAGGAACATCCGCGACCGATAGCGCAGACAAGCGGAATAACCAATGGCGGTTGTGTGGCCCACCACAATAGGTTGTCGCCAACGACAACAAGGGCAGGCGCCGGGCGCCTGCCCTTGTACAATTCAGACGATGCTGACGCTTTACGCCGCGGTGGCGACGCGCTCGGCATTACCGGTCGCGGCCACAATGGCGTCGACCTTGGTCGAGGCCTTGGCCAGCGCTGCTGCCACCGCATCGGCGCCCATACCGACTCCTTCGATGCGGATGACCTCGAGATCGGTCATGCCGAGGAAGCCAAGCACGCTGCGCAGGTAGGGAATGGCGTGATCGAACTGCACGGCCGCACCTTCGGAATAGATGCCGCCCGAAGCCAGCACGATGTAGACCTTCTTGCCGGTGACGAGGCCCTTGGGGCCGTTCTCGCCATAGGCAAAGCTCTTGCCGGAACGGGCAATGTGATCGACCCAGGACTTCAGCGTCGAGGAGATGTTGAAGTTGATGAAGCCGGTGGCGAGAATCACCGAATCGGCGGCGAACAGTTCATCTAGCACGACATCGGAGACGCCAACGACTTCAGCCTGGCGCGAGGTGCGCGCTTCGGCCGGCGTGTAGATGCCGGTCGCATAATCGGCATCGATGTGCGGCAACGGATTGGCGACGAGGTCGCGCACGACAAGCGTGTTCGACGGATCGGCGGCAACAAGCTTTTCGGCGAATTCAGTAGCAATACGGGTCGAGTGTGAGGCAGCGCCGCGCGGGCTCGATGTGACAAGAAGGATGGACATAATGGGGTCTCCAGGGTTGGATCAAAATCTCCCGGCAGATATGTGTGCGCAGACCCATTTGAAAAACTGGTATATTTTGTATATTATCCATCTAAAATGTGGATTGAACGATGCAACCGAACCCGACGCTTGACCAACTGCAGATCCTGGTTGCGGTGGCCGAGACCGGCAGCTTCTCGGCCGCCGGGCGCAAATTGAATCGCGCGCAATCGGTGATCAGCTACGCCATCGCCAACCTCGAAGCGCAGCTCGGGCTGAAGCTGTTCGAGCGCGAGGGCACGCGTGAACCGCAACTGACCGATGTCGGCAAGGCGACGCTGGAAGATGCGCGGCGCATGGTCGGCGTGCTGCAACGCATCCGCTCGCGTGTCGACGGATACCGGCAGGGATTGGAGGCGGAAGTGACGCTGTCGGTCGACGTGACGCTACCGTCGCCGGTGCTGGTTCGGGTGCTAAAGGCATTCGAGGCGCAGTTCCCGGCCGTGACGCTGCGTCTGCATATCGGCTCGCTTGGCCTTATCCTCGATCATGTTGTCGGCGGACAGGCCGATCTCGGCATCGGGGGGCTTCTGGGTGAGACGGACGTGAATCTGCTTCGCATCGGCTTCTTCTCCCTGGTGCCAGCCGCAGCGCCTGATCACCCTCTGGCGCTGCTGCCGAGACCAGTGGCGCTAGAGGATGTCCGCGAACACATCCAACTGGTCGTCTCGGACCAGTCCGAGCGTACGCGCGGGCGTGACTATGGCGTCTTCGCCTACCGCACCTGGCGGCTGACGGATGTGCGCACCAAGCACGTGCTGATGCGCGAGGGGCTGGGCTGGGGCGGGCTGCCGCGATGGCTCATCGCCGATGATCTGGCGACCGGCCGGCTCGTCGAACTCGATCTCGAGCCTTACAGCGAAGTCCGCTCGCCGCTCTATGCCATGCACCGCGCCGATCGCAGCCCGAAACCGGCGGCCGCCTGGCTGATCGACCAGTTCAAGCGCCAGCTAGGCTGTTTCAACGAGTTCGAACCGGGTGAGATACCTGAGGAGGAGCCGGAGACAGGCCGTCGATCAGCGCCATGAGAACGGCGCGATAGTCCTCGATCGATGCTCCAGTTTCGATTGCGAGCGCTGCGCGGTCGAAGGCGGCTGCGAGCAAAGCGGTCAGTGCTTCCACAGGCAGTCTCGTCATGGAGTGCGAGCGCATCGCGGCAACAAGGCCGTCGCGCAGCGAACGGTTGCCATGGCGATTGTCGATCGCATCCATGGCGGCGCGGCCGAGCACGGCCGGGCCGTCAAGCAGCAAGAGCCGCGTGCGGCCGGGCGCACGCATGGCAGCCAGATAGGCATCCGAGCCGGCAATCAGCGCATCGCGGGCAAATAGCGAAGGCGGCGACGCGCGTTCGATCTCTTCCGAGACGGCTTGCGCCTCCTGTTCGACCACAGCGGCAAACAACGCCTGCTTGTCGGCAAAGTGATGATAGAGCGCGCCGCGCGTGACGCCGGCAGCGGCGACGATCTCGGGTGTGCCGGTCTCGGCATAGGACTTTTCGGTGAACAGTTTGCGAGCCGCGGCGATGAGCTCAGCGCGTGTCGCCTCGGTGCGATCACGGTTGGAGCGACGAGCGGATCCTTGTTGCATACATGCAGCCTGTATGTTATTGCCATTTACATGCAGACTGTATGTTATTTGCCGGGAGAAGGAAAGATGAGGACGACGAGCTATTATCCGGTGCTGATGACGAGCGACGTTGCCGGCACGGCAGCCTTTTATGTTGCGCATTTCGGCTTCAAGCCGCTGTTTGAGGCCGACTGGTACGTGCATCTGCGCTCAGCCGAAGACCGTCGCGTCAACCTCGGCATCGTCCAGGGCGATCATGAGACGATCCCGGAGGAAGGGCGGGGCCGCACATCTGGTCTGCTGATCAATTTCGAGGTCAGGGATCCGGATGCCATCTATAAGCGGATCACCGCCGCTGGCCTGCCGATCCTGCGGACGCTGCGCGACGAACCCTTCGGCCAGCGTCATTTCATCACCAGGGATCCCAACGGCGTGCTGATCGACGTGATCAGGCAAATCCCGCCGAGCCCAGAATTTATGGCGCAATATGCGCAGGGTGCTGCGGCGCGCTAGCTTGCCCTCGCCAACGGCATCACGGTGACCTGAGTAATGCCGGAGCGGCGCACCACCGTGCATAGTGTCTCGCGGCCGATTCGCTCGGCGTCGAGCATGCGCACCAGATCGTCGACGCCGGTGACCGGACGGCCGTCGATGGCGGCAATAATGTCGCCTTCCCTGAGGCCGGCTTTGGCCGCCGGGCTGTTCTTTTCGACGGTGCGCAGGCGCACCGCCGTGCTGCTCGATACTTGCGACAAAAGGGCTGCGCGGCGCGGCAGGTTGGTGGTATCGGCGGAAACGCCGATGAAGGCACGGCGCACACGGCCGAAGCGGATGATTTCCGAGATGACGAAATTGGCGGTGTTGGAAGCAACCGCGAAGGCGATGCCTTGCGCACCGTGGATCATCGCGGTGTTAACGCCGATCACCTCGCCAGCCGAGGACACCAGCGGTCCGCCAGAATTGCCGGGGTTGAGCGCGGCGTCGGTCTGGATGACGTCGTCGATCAGCCGGCCGGTGGAGGCACGCATCGAGCGGCCGAGTGCCGAGACGACGCCAGTGGTGACGGTCCATTCGAAGCCGAGCGGATTGCCGATGGCAATTGCAATCTGGCCGCGCCTCAAACGCTTGGAATCGCCAAGCGGCGCGACGTCGGCAAAGTTGCCGTCGGCGCGCACCAGCGCAATGTCGGTGTCGGGATCGCGGCCGAGCACGCGGCCTTCCCTGGAGGCGCCGTCCGGCATTGACACGCGTACGCTGCGCGCATCGCCGACGACGTGGAAGTTGGTGACGACCAGCCCGTCCTGCGCGATGACGAAGCCGGAGCCATGGCCACCCGGGCCACCGATGCGCTCGATGCGGCAGACGGCGGGCCCGATGCGGTCGACGGCATCGGCGACCGTCGCCGAATAGGCATCGAGAAGGGCATCGTCATATTGCAATTGCTGGGCGGGCAGGGCCATCCGAGGGCTCCGTTTGGAACAAGATGAACAATGCCTATATGTGCGGAGCGGCCGGACCGGCCGCGACCTGACCAGATGGCCAGTCACATGCCCAACTAGCCGTCAGGCGAGTATCCGCCAACGCCCTGCCGGGCGATATCTGGGTCACGAAGAACCCAGGAGATAAATCATGAGCGATTTCAATCTGAGCACGTTTTCCGACGCCATTGCCGACATCGCGGCAGCCGCGGCACCAGCGACGGCCAGCTTCGCGACGCACCACCGGACGTCAACTGCTTTCCACTGGCGGGACGGCTATTTCGTCACTGCCGAGGAGGCGGTCGAGGCCGGCGAGGAGATCGAGCTGACGTTTTCTTCGGGCGAAGCCGTCAAGGCGGAACTGGTCGGCCGCGACCCGTCCACCGGCACGGCCGTTTTGAAACCGGCCGGCGCGCCGGCCGCCCCGGCACTGGTAAAGGCGGATGCGGTGCGGCCGGGCAACCTGGTGGTCGTGGCGGGCAATAGCGACGGCACCTCGCTCGCTACCTTGGGCACGGTCGGCGAGGTCGGCCCGGCCTGGCGTTCAATGCGCGGCGGCACGATCGACCGGCGCATCAACCTTGCCGTCAATGCCGGCGGCCGTTTCGAAGGTGGCCCTGTGCTCGATGCCAAGGGCGGACTGATCGGCATGCTGCTGTTCGGGCCACGCCGGCGGGCGCTGGTCATGCCTTACGAAACGATCGAGCGGGCAGTCACGACGCTGCGCGAGAAGGGTCATGTGGCGCGCGGCTATCTTGGCGCCGGCCTGCATCCGGTCCGCAATGGTGATACACAGGGCGCCATGGTGATGAGTCTCGACGATAACGGGCCGGCGAAATCAGCCGGTCTCAGTCTCGGCGACATCATCGTGTCGTGGAACGCAGAGACGGTGCATGGCCCGCGCGAGCTGATCCGCAAGCTCGGGCCGGACAGCGCCGGTGCCTTGGTGACACTCGGCGTGGTGCGCGGCGGCGAGAATCGTGAGGTTTCCCTGACCATCGGTGAAAAGCCACTGAGCTGAGGGATAGATGGTAAGCGGTGAGGTCGCTGGCAGACGGCTGACGGTGCTGATCGCGCTCGGTGACGCCGAGCGCACGCGAAGTCTGTCCGCCATTCTCGCCGCGACCGATGATCTGCGGCCGGTTCTGGCCGGCGAAGTCGACGGGCGTGAGGCGGCGGATGTCGCCATCGTCGATGATCATGGGCTACAAGGCGGGCTCGTCGACGCGGCTATGCCTCGCGTGCTGCTATCGTCGCGAGCGGCCCGCGAACGGCCAGCCGATACAGTGTTTGCCGTGCTGCCCGTGCAAGCGGACGAGTTGCTGATCGCCGCCGCCGCGCGGCTCGCGGCTGCGGGCTACCGGATTTCGCGTGACAGTCATGCTCTATCCGATCTGCATCACGATTTGACCTTCCATGGCAGCGACCGGTTCGAAGAGGAACCGACTGACGAGCATATCGTCCGGCCGACGCTTTCGCCGCGGGAAGGCGAGGTGCTGGCGCTGCTGGCCGAGGGCGCGCCCAACAAGGTCATCGCGCGACGGCTGAACATCTCCGTGCACACGGCGAAGTTCCACGTCGCTGCGATCCTGACGAAGCTCGGTGCCGCCAACCGCACCGACGCGATTGCCATCGCCATGCGGCAGGGCCTGGTGCTGGTCTAGTTCAGATTGTCTCAAGGCCGACGCAGCGTAACCCGCATGCGGTGTGTTGGGCCTTGCGCGGCGGTTCTCAGCCGCGCAAGGATCGTGTCTTTCATGTTGCAGGAAGGCGCAAGGATGTCGCTCAAGGGAAAGACGCTTTTCATCTCCGGCGGGTCGCGCGGCATCGGGCTGGCGATTGCGCTGCGCGCCGCGCGCGATGGCGCCAATGTGACGATCGCGGCCAAGACCGCCGAGCCGCATCCGAAGCTGCCCGGGACGATCTACACGGCGGCGCACGAGATCGAGCAGGCCGGCGGCAAGGCGCTGCCGGCGCTGTGCGACATTCGGGATGAAGAACAGGTCGCCGAGGCGGTCGCCAAGACCGTGGAGCGGTTCGGCGGCGTCGATATCTGCGTCAACAACGCCAGTGCCATCCAGCTCACCGGCACGTTGGAGACCGATATGAAGCGCTACGATCTGATGCACCAGATCAACACGCGCGGCACTTTTCTCGTCTCCAAAATGTGCATTCCGCACTTGAGGTTGGCGGAAAATCCTCACATCTTGAATCTGGCGCCGCCGCTCGACATGAAGGCCAAGTGGTTCAAGAACCATGTCGCCTACACGATGGCAAAGTTCGGCATGTCGATGTGCACGCTGGGCATGAGCGCCGAGTTCGCCAGGGACGGCATTGCGGTCAATTCGCTATGGCCGATCTCGACCATCGACACGGCGGCGGTGCGTAACCTCCTGGGCGGGGCGACGGTGGCGGCGATGAGCCGTTCGCCCGACATCATGGCCGATGCGGCATACGCCATCCTGGTCAGGCCGTCGCGTGAGGCGACCGGCAATTTCTACATTGACGAAGAAGTGCTGCGCGCTGAGGGCGTCAGCGATTTCTCGGCCTATGCGCCGGGTGCGACAGGCCCGCTCGCCGGCGACTTTTTTGTGCCGGACGAGGTGTTCGGCCGGACGGATACCAAAATCAAAGGTATCTACTGACGGAAAGTATCTAGCTGACAGGCATATCTCTTAAAGACCGGCACAGACGTGTGCTCAGTCTTCGGCTTTCTTGGCTTTGCCAAGACCCATCAGCCGGTCGATATAGGCAAGCATCAGTGCCGACAGAACGAAGGCCAGATGAATGATGGTCAGCCACATCAGCTGGTCGGTCGTGTAGGAGACCGAGTTCAGGAACACCTGCAAGAGGTGGATCGAGGAGATCGCTACGATTGTCGAGGCGACCTTGACCTTCAGCGAGCCGACATCGATCGTGCCCAGCCAATGCACCTTGCCGTCATTTTCATCGAAGCGGCTGACGAAGTTTTCGTAACCCGAGATGATCACCATCACCACCAGTGAGGCGACCAGCGCGGCATCGATGAGGCCGAGTATTTTCAGGATGGTGTCGGTGTCATCGAGCGTGAAGGCAACGGAGACGAACTCGAACAGCTTGTTGCCGAAGGACACGGCATAGATGGCAAGTGCCGCACCCAGTCCGAGATAGAAGGCGACCAGCAGCCAGCGCGAGGCGAGAATGATCGATTCGATGGCGAGTTCGAGGCGCTTCATGCGGCGATTCGGGCTCCGTTGTCGGAGTGCCGTATTTCGGGCAGGCTGCGGCGGTTTGCAAGGTTTCAAAAAAACGAAACCCCGCCGGGGAGGGGAACCGGCGGGGCTCGTGTGTCCCGCTGGAGTCGGGACAGGGCAGGGAACGCCCTTTCCAGAATCTGGGATGGGTAACCGCGCGTTTCAAGATTGATGACCGCGCGATTCAATGGTTGATCAAATCGCGCGGTTCACATTGCGGTTTATTGGGCGCTGGCCACAGGCGCTACCAGGGGGGTAATCCGGCGGATGGCGACGCGGCGGTTCTCGCGGTTGGGTCCCGACGTGTTGACCTTGAGATACTCCTCGCCATAGCCCTGCGTCGTCAGGTTCTCCGGCGGGATGCCGAAGGCGTTGGTCAAGGCTTCGGCGACCGCCTCGGCGCGGCGGTCGGACAGAGCAAGGTTCGCTTCCGGTGTGCCGACAGCGTCGGTATGGCCCTCGATCAGGAAGCTCTCGGCCGGGTTTTTCTTCAGCAGCTTGTCCATGGCGTTGGCAACACCCTCCAGCTTCTGGACCTCGGTGTCGGAAATCGAGGCCGAACCGAATTCGAAGTTGAGCGTGTCGAGGTCGATGCGGCGGGCGATGTCGCGCACGCGGGCCGAGCGCTTGACCTCGTCGATCGAATAGAGGCGCTGGACCCTCTCGACCGGCGGCCGTTCGAGGAAGGTGTAGTAGTCGTCCGGATCCTCGACCTCTTCGGAATCCAGAATGTATTCCTCTTGCGGGATGGTAAGGCGCATCGGCGGCAGGTCGTCGCCCGGGTCGCGCCAGTCTGCATCGTCGTCATAGTTCCGCTCGTCGACATAGCTCAGCACATATTCGCGGCCGTCGGGCGCGAAGCGTGAACGCTGGATGACGTCGCCGTAGCGGTTGCGGATGGTGACGATCCGGACACCATTGTCACGCTCAACGATTTCCCGGGTGCGATCGCCCGACAGGTCCTCGTAATAGACATTCCTGGCGCCGCGGTGCATGCGCGGTGCATCACTGCTTTCGACGAACGTCTGGTTGTTGAACTGCAGGATAACGCGGTCGCCGAATTCCCTGACAACGTTGGCACCCTGGGGGCGCGGACGACGACGAACATCCTCGACGTCCGGCGCACGCTCGACGCGCTTGCCTTTTTCCTCGGTCACCGGAACGATCTTTTCAGGCTTGATCTCCCGCTGGGCTGCCCGGTCGTCGGTCGGTGGCGGCCCCTGATCGACCGGAGCCGGCTTCGGGGCTTCCACCTGGTTCTCGCCCTGCTGGGCGGGCTGGTTGCCCTGCTGCTTACCGGCATTTTGGCCGCGCTCCTTGCCACCCTTGCGCTTGCGCAAGACATCCTTCTGGCTGTCCAGAACAGGTGCCTCGTTCGGATTGGCCTGGGCTTCACCCTGGACCGGATTTTCCCCCTGGACCGGCGCGGCCTGGCCAGTCGAAGGCTGTTCGCCGGTCGAGGGCTGTTGCTCTCCTGTCACCGGCTGTTCGCCGACAGGCCTCTTGCCACGTTTCTTGATCTTGTCCTGGGGCTGTTCGCCCTGGACGGGAGCGGCCTGCTGCTCGATCGGAGCCGGTTGGGCCTGTGGGGTCGCTTCCTTATTGGTCGGCGCCGGCTGGCCTTCCGCCTCCGTGGCGGGTCCGGTCAATTCAGCAGGCTTCTTGCGCTTGCCCGGCTTTTGTCCGGGCTCGACAGTCGGAGCCTGTTCTGCCGGGGCAGCCTCGATCTGCTGGTTCTGTTTTTGCTTCTTCTTGCGCGGGTTGACGTTGGGCTGGTTGTCGTTTGCCGGCGCTGCCTGCTCGGCCGGTTGTTCCGATGGGGCCGCTTCGATCTGCTGCCGATTGCGCCGCTTCTTGCGGGGTTGCTCGGTCTCGGCTGGAGCGATCTGCTCGGCCGGAGCGGATTCTGTTTGCTGCTGCTGATTGCGCCGCTTCTTGCGGGGTTGCTCGGACTCG
>NZ_JAMYOE010000036.1:0-61366 GCF_040319695.1 Mesorhizobium sp. M0898
GCCTGGTCGGAGTTGACACCTTCAATAGCGTCATCTTTGGCCAACCGGACGGCGAACGGAAACTGCGGGGGCTGGGGAACAGTCTTGTCCCCAAGAACGTGAGGCACGAACTGTATGACGAGGTGCATTTGCTCTCCGCTCCGCTCTCATTTGCGGCAACTCGCACCCTCCACGAGCGGCATGCCGTTTTCGCCGGTCCGACCTCAGGAGCGAGCTACATCGTTGGGCGTTGGCGCGCTCGGCAGGATCCGAAAGAAATCGTAGTTGTAATATGTCCTGATGAAGGGCACCGCTATGTCGAAGCTGCTTACGACCACGAGTGGCTCCAGCAGAACGGGTGTCTACATGAAGGTGTTCTTCTGGACGCTCCCTCTAGCGAAGAGCATCCTTCGACGGCTCTCCCACCATGGAACCGATATCATTGGAATCGGAGAAGCCGGGAAGCTGTCCTAAACGTGCTGGAGAATGCTTCATGATGAACCGAGGTAGCTTCCTTTTCGTGGAAAGCAACACGACGGGCACTGGCGAACTATTGATGAAGCGGGCCAGGGTCCTGGGCTTTGAGCCCTATCTCGTCACGCGCAATCGTGCGCGCTATCCGTTTCTCAAGGGCTCCTTCGCCCAAGTGATCGAAGCTGAAACGCGTAGTCCGGATGAACTCATCGAGGTCGCCGCCAAATTAAGAGGGCTGGAAGGAATATATTCATCGTCGGATTATTTTGTGGAAGCAGCGGCGCGTGTAGCGACGGCAATGGGGTTACCAGCGCCGAATCCGGAGGCTATAGCCACATGCCGGAACAAATGGAAGCAAGCGGCCGAGTTAGAGCGACAATCAATCACGATCCCTGAAACTCGGTTGGCCACATCCATCAGAGACGTTGAGAACATTCTTGCCCAAGCTTCTCTGCCCGTCGTCGTGAAGCCGGTCTCCGGAAGCGGTAGCAGCGGCGTGCGGTTGTGCGATAGTGCCACAGCCGCCATCAAGGCGTTTGAAAGTGCAAAGGACGTATTGTTGGATCAAGTGGCTTTGCCCAGTCCCGACATCCTCATCCAGCAATATATAGAGGGTAAAGAATACTCTGCAGAGATAATTGCCTACGATGGGGCGCTGCATTGCCTAGGTATCCTTGCCAAGCACAAGGGACCGGCTCCTTGCTTCGTCGAGGTAGGGCACGACTTCCCGGCCCCGCTTCCGGAACCATCCCTCCAGGAACTGGCTTCTTTTTCTGCGCGAGCGGTGTCGGCGCTGGGCCTGAAGTTCGGACCGGCTCATGTAGAGTTCGTGATGGCGAAATCGGGCCCCGTCATCATCGAAGTCAACCCCAGGCTGGCTGGAGGAATGATTCCAGTCATGCTCTCGCATGCCTTGGGCACGCCAATCCTTGACATGGTGATTAGACTTTATGCGGGAGAAGGGTTCACGCCTCCACGCGCGAGCACAAGGGCGGGAGCCATTCGTTTCTGCCTTGCTGATAGGCCTGGAAAGCTCAAACACCTGAGCTTTTCTCGAAGTCCAGACGAGGCAGTACCAGAAGCGGGTCTTCTGAAATCTGAGGGAGTGGAAGTTCAAATAAATGGCGACTTCAGAGACCGGGTAGCCTACGTCATAGGCGTCGCTGATGAACTCAATGCCGCCGCCGCGGCAGCTCAACGGATGATCGATTCCATTGTGATCAATATCGAGTCGGCTGCTGGCGAATCGAACAACAAGCAGGTCGCTGGGTCAAGCGAGGGCAGGTGGAACCTACATCCCGAAGCGATGAAGTTGCTCGCTCCGCCTATCGAGATTTCGCGTGACGGTCGCCTTCTGCGGTACCAGGCGACCATAGACGAAGCACATCTGGTGATGCTCGCGGACCAGGGCTTGGTCAGCCAAGCAGACGCTGCCGAACTCCTCAAGCACATCTTGGCCCTCCAGGACGAGGGCTTTCAGTCTTTGGAGGGCCGTGATGCTCCGCGTGGTGTCTATCTGGCTTATGAGGCAGAACTTACCGCGAGAGCTGGCCCCGAAAAGGCCGGCTGGCTGCACCTTGCGAGATCCCGCAACGACTTGAACGCGACCATTTCTCTCCTGGTGCTTCGGGAAGCTGTCTGTTCCATCTCTCAACAGATCGGAACTGCACAAGACGCCTTGCTTCAGCGAGTGGATGAAGCATCGAGACTTGTGGCGCCGTTGTACAGTCAGTATCAGATTGCACTCCCCGGATCGCCAGGGCACTACCTGCTCGGCGTCTTCTTCGCTCTGGCGCGCGAGCGCCAGCGGCTCCATTTCCTGCTGGAAGACATCAGAAATTGCCCTATGGGGGCCGGGGCAGGCGGAGGCACAACCGTCCCAATAGATCCCTTGAAGACTGCGAATCTTTTAGGATTTAAACTGCCGTCATTCAACTCTCTTGATGCGGTCGCAAGCCGTGACCATCATCTACATGGGCTTTCACTCTTCGCTGGCGTTTCAATCTTGCTCAGTCGTGTGGCCCAGGACCTGCAGGTTTGGACGACGAGGGAGTTCGCGCTTATGGATGTTCCTAACAATCTTGCTGGCGGCTCTTCCATGCTGCCCCAAAAGAAGAATCCCTTTCTGCTGGAACATATCAAGGGGTCGGCAAGCACCGTAATTGGCGCATATGTTTCTGCAGCAACGGCAACCTGCAAAGCGCCTTTCAGCAACTCGATCGAGGTAAGCAACTACGGCTGCTCTTCACTGAGCCTTGCAGAAGAAGCGCTAAAGCGCGCGTTAACCCTCACGTCGCTAGTCGTGAAGTTCATGTCTTTCAACGTTCTGTCGATGCGTGAAAATCTGGAGGATGGTTTATCGATGACGACGGTCGCCGTAGAACGGATGGCGTCGCAAGGGGTTCCTTTTAGAGAAGCGCACACAAAGATTGGCGAGATCGCCAGGCGCTTGTCTCTGGATAGCAGCGTCGGTGAACGCCGAAGCCAGTTGATCAGATATCTCGGTGAGGTATTGCCAGCGAGTCCTGAAGAGTGCAGGGACGCTCTGCAGTTCGGAGGCGGTCCCGGAAAAAGGTCAACCGTGGAGCAGCTTTCTGCAGCAAAAGGGGTATTTCTGGACATGCAGGTCAAATGCGCGGATGTGCGAAAGCGCTGGACGCATACTGACATGCATCGCAAGTTAAGGGTGAGAAAACTCATTGACGAGCACCAAGCCACCTCTAGGATCGTCTGATCGTCATTGGCACGCAAGCATCTTGGCGCTTGGAGATGTGATGCCAGGTACACGGTTGTTTTGGCGGTCGACATAGGTCGCACATGATCGAGCTTCGTGGGATCAGCCTTCAACGTCGATAATGCACTTCTAGCCCGTCCTATTCATGAGCCCTGTGGTTCGAGCGCCGCTGAGCTTTGGTCATGCAGCTGCGGGCGTGCTTTTCACCGTGCTGTGTCCGGACTTGTGACTTGTGAGCGCGCTGGGGGTTCGAAGCTGTCTGGTTCGACCCGGGCTGCTGCCCCGGCCGTTATGGTCCAGCGGGCAGCAGATTGCTGGCGAGTGCCCGGAACACGCTGGCCTGGGGACAGGTGAGGCAAAGGCCAGGCGAATGCGCGAGACGGTTTCGATGACGCTGGCGCCGGGCTTGAGGAGCCTGAGGCGCAACGTGGCCAAACGTACGCCTCCGGCGAAGGCGTCACTGGGCGCTTACGCTTCTGCTACCCTGACGGTTTTTGGTTGCTCGCCGAATGTTCGGCAGCTGGAAAGCGGCGCGCGCGCACGTCCTGCGCCTAGGCCGCAATGGCCGCAGATGCGGTATCGGCGAGTACAGGGAGCGCTTGACACATTTCGCCCGGAACTCGCCGACAGGCCAAGCATGTCATCGACGTCTGCCCGTCGCAGGCTGGGGAGGCGCCGATGCCGATCATCGGGATCGCGATTTCTTCGGTGATCCTGCGGGCGAGCGCCTCGGGTGGCTCGCGCGGGCGCAGCTCAAACTCGATGCGATCGCCAAGGGACAAGAATAGTGTCGATCAGGGCTGTCCTCCATCAGCCGACGTATCGAAAACTTCTGTCGACCCTTAGCCTCGCGCCTGCCCTTACCACTCCGCACTACACCCATTGTCATTAATGTTTGTTGAGCTCGATAGAAGTGAATGGAACCATGCGCCATTCCGGTGGCTAGACCCGGGCTGTCTTGCCGCTTCTCCTGGAGACCAGACAGGCTTCCTCGAGGGCCGGGGCGATCTTGGTTTCCAGTCGTTCGTTGCGGGCGAGCCCGAAGACGTAATCGACGCGGTTGATCTCGCACCAGGCCATCAGTTCCTCGCGCGCAAAGCTGGATCAGCGCGCAGGATGATGCTGACCCTGGGCCAATTTTGAGGATCTGGGTCACGATCCGCTCAACGTCCTCGACCTCCTTGCTGGCGTCGATGTGGAACGCCTGAGCTTTGCCGCCAGCAGGTGCCGGTCGCAGAAGATGTAGAGCGGCAGGTAGCAGTTGTAGTAGCCGTGGAAGAATCTGTCTTCCTACCGGCCGTGCAGCGGATCATTGGCGGCGTCGAGCACGATCTCGGCCGGCGCCTTGTCGGGCTTCCAGGAACAGGTCCACGAACAAACCCTCCAACGCGACCTTGTCCTAACTGATCTTGTGATAGGCGTTTCGGCTCCCCGACCCGGCCATGCTCCAGTCGGTTCAGCGTCGACTTGCCAGCAAGCACCGCACAATCTTCTTCCGACACAAGCGCGAGCACCGGGTCGTGCCGAAGCCTGTCGTGGTCGTCGATGTCCTAGTATCCCAGCGCGAGCACTGCGATGCGTTGCCCGACTAGCGTGCAGACGCGGTGAACCGTGAGATCCTGATTGCGAAATCGACGAAGCACGTCGAACCGCCCTCTGGCCCGATCAGCATGACTCAGAAGCAAGGCACCAGCGTCGGAGGTAATAGCTCCGCACGACTTGTCGAACGGCGGCATTATGCGCCGAAACATGCCCTGGCACCTTACTGAAGTTCCAGATTGGATTGCTTTCGACTACTGGCAGAGATCGCTCGATGCCCCTTGAGGCTATGCAAAGCAGGATCACTGATTGAGCCCGGCGTCCCTGAACACCTCAAGGAAAACGCTGCAACAATCCTTTAAAGTAAATTCACTGACTCTTTGCGACGACAGATCGGTCAGAGTGGTACCTTGCCTTCGCCAGAAGCCTGAGGCCAGGCACACTAGAAAGCTGCGCACCAACTGAGGGTCTATAGCAATGGCAATAAGAACGCTCATATTGCTTGAAGGACACAGGAGTATTGGTCTGCTATATATCAAGGCGGCTCAGCATCTTGGGCTTCATCCAATCACCCTGGCATCAGATCCAAGTCAATACGGATATCTTTCGACGGAGGGAATTCACTCAGTCAAGGTCGATACAAGCAATCTGGATGCCATTATCGATGAATGCTCTAGGTTGTGTGATACACATAACATTGCTGGCGTTACCGGCTTCACGGGAGCCGACGAGTCGATATATATAATGGTTTCTAAGCTCTGCCGACATTTCGGTCTACTTGGGCCGGACCCCGCATCCATTGAACGATGCTGCGACAAGTTCGTTCAACGTCAGTTCCTCGCGCAAGCTGACGTTTCAATGCCTGCATATAGATTGGCATCTGATTTGATAGGTGCGAAAAGTTCTGCGGCGGAGATTGGCCTGCCGGTCATTGTTAAGCCAACGGTCGGCAGCGGCAGTTGCGGTGTCCGATTGTGCCGCACGGTCGATGAGTTGACTGAACATGCGGCCTATCTGTTGGGCCGGAAGCACACATCGCACTCCTCGGCGAGGATACTGGTCGAAGAATTCGTACAAGGTCCCCAGTATAGCGCTTACGCGATGGGAAATTCGATCGTTGGCATTTGTGCCGCAGACTTCGGTTCGCCACCGTATTTCGTGTACCGACATTTCAGCTTTCCGGCCCCGCTGTCCAATCACGAGCATGAGCGTATCGCCCACATGTCGCTGAGCTGTTTGCGAGCCCTCGGTCTTGGCTGCGGGCCGGCGCACATCGAATTCCGGTGGACGAACCGTGGCCCAGTGGTCATTGAAGTCAATCCGCGCCTCCCAGGTGGGACCGCTCCTCGGCTGATTCAGTTGGCGCACGGTGTCGATCTCGTCACAGAGCACATCAGGTTTGTCATCGGCGAGGAATGGGATTTGCGCAGAAGGCACTCGCACAATGCGGCCGCGCACTTCCTAGTTCCTGATCGCGATGGCATGCTCGACTCGATCGATGGCGACAGGGCAGCTGCTATACAAGGTGTCGCCGAGGTCAAATTTTACGTTGAACCCAAGTCCCCAATCCTCAGGACAGGCGATTACCGCGACACGATCGGACATGTCATCGCTACTTCACCCAGCCCTGCCCAGACCGAGGCGATACTTCAGCGCGCCGTCGATTTGATCGAGTGGTCGATCACACCATATCCGCCTCTTGGCCAATAGATCAATCGCACGCCTCTCATCTCTCGCGCGGCCCGAGGTGATGCCCACGTCAGAGAGTGATCGTCACTCACATTGGTATAGTCAAGATCGGACAGGTTGGCAGAACTACGAGCGAACCACCGTCTCCTAGCTTTATACGTCGAATATGTTAGCCATCTAGCATCAAAGGAGAGACCCATGCGAATAGCCGTCGTGCGGAATTATGATCATACGGGCGTCATTAACCAGTCCGGTCAGCCTTGTCCGCAGGAATATAGCCTCGACGGGGAGCTGAAGACGTGCAGGCGGCGCTGCAAGAGGGCGGCGGTCACGAGACGCTGATGTGTGAAGGCGATAAAGGACTGCTTGCTGAGCTCGAGCGATTCATGCCACCCGATCCGCAAAGCCGCCCGTCGGGAATCGTCTTCAACATGGCACCGGGAATTCAAGGCGATCACCGTTACACCCACGTTCCGGCCATGCTCGAGATGGCCGGCCTTCCGTAAACCGGATCGAGCCCGCTCGGGCATGTGCTGGCGCAGGACAAGGTCCTCGCAAAGAGTGTTCTGCGCGATGGCGGCGTGCCAACGCCGAACTTTCGCGTGATGCGTCGCGGCACCGAGAGTACCGGCGACCTGCGATTTCCTGTGGTAGTGAAGTCGCGTTTCGAAGAGTGCAGCCTCGGATTGCAAGGCGTGCAGACACCGGGGGCGCCGGCCGTCGTCCTTGCGACCGATTCCGGCGGTCTCGAGCAGCCGTCTCGATGCATGGTCGACATTGTGCTTCCTCACCTGCGTTCCGTCACGGTTTGCAAGGAAGGCGGACGCTATCCCTTGTGGCAGCGGACGGTCCGAACGTCGTTCGGCATAAGCCCTAAGCGCGCCGGCGAGTTGGGGAGCGACGGGACCGTAACTCCGTCCCGGCCGTATCGGGTTGAAGACACTCTGTGTTCGGAAAGCGACACACTTAAGGGAAGTATTCCGCGGTATGCGGCGCGAAACATGGAGTGGCGGCTCTTGCTCGTGCGACCTCTTCGGTGGCACGCCGATTGCTTGGGACACGGTGACGGACGGTCACGACCATAGCGGCATCGCAATCCGCCGCCCAGGAGGTCTACATGAAACTTGCTCGAACAATCCCACTCAATGCGGCGGACGCTGCAGTATCGAGTGCGGTCCTGCTAATTGAAGCTTTGCCGCGTCCGTCACGGGTGCCACTGTCGCTCCCCCAGCAGCGGCTTTGGTTCCTGTCACATCTGAAGGGCGGCAGTATGGCCGATCTTATCTATGTGGGGCTTCGGCTCCGCGGCGAGTTGGACGAGGCGGCCCTGCAGTCGGCCTTGGACGGGTTGGTGGCACGTCATGAGGTGCTGCGCACCACCTTCGGGGTGGACGACGGCGAGCCGTTCCAAAGGATTGGACCAGCGGACGTCGGCCTGCCGCTGAAAAGAGACGATCTGACGGCGGCAGCGGATGCGGAGGCGATCCTTGCGGAGCTGATGCGCTATGAAGAGCAGGCGGGATTCGATCTGGAAGCCGGGCCGCTGATCCGCGCACGATTGTCGCGCTTGGCGGAGGACGATCATATGCTGCTGATCGTGATGCATCACATAGTCTCGGACGAGCCGTCGCGGGAGATTCTAATCCGCGACCTTAGCGAGCTCTACGCCGCGGCCCGGGAAGGCAGCGCGGATCGGCTGCCGCGATTGCCCGTGCAGTATGCGGACTACGCGATTTGGCAGCGAGGTTGGCTGGCAGGTGAAAACTTGGAGCGGCAGTCGAATTACCGGCTGCCAATGCTGGATGGCGTGCCAGCGGTGCTGGAGCTGCCGACAGACCGGCCGCGTCCGGCGCAGCAGGACCATAGCGGCAGTTACGTTGAGTTCGTGTTGCACGAGCCGCTGAGTGCACAGCTCAAGGCGCTGAGCCAGCGTAATGGAACGACGCTGTTCGTGACCCTGCTGGCGGGCTGGGCGCTGGTTCTGGCGCGGCTGTCGGGTCGCAACGAGCTGGTGATTGGCACATCTAGCGCCAACCGCACCCACTCCGAGATCGAGGGGCTGATCGGCTGCTTCGTCAGGACCTCGGCGCTGCGGATTGATCTGTCGGGAGACCCGACACTGGAAACATTGCTAGAACGGGCGAATGCCGCCGCGCCTGGGGCGCAGGATGATCAGGACCTGCCATTTGAGCAGGCGGTGGAACTCGTCGATCCGCCGCACAAACCGGAGGTTATACTTACATGGGAAAATAATCCCGGGCAGGCGGCGGAACTGCCGGGGCTCGAGCTTGAGTATGTTGGCGTTGGCGATTGTGTCGTGCAACATGCTCTTGCGCTGAACCTTTCCGAGATCGGCGAGGTGATCTGTGGAAGGCTGATCTATCCGACGTCTCTGTTTGAGCGGAGCACGGTGGAGCGGTTTGTGAGTTATTTGCAGCAGGCGCTGAGCCAGATGGCGGCCGACCCCAGGCAACGAGTTTGGTCGGTGGCGTTTCTGCTGGCGGAGGAACGTCGATTTGCGGTTGAATCGAACCCGACGGAAAAGGCCTCTCCCCAGGATTCCTGGGTTCACGAACTGCTTGGGGCGCAGACGGAGCGGGATCCGAAAACGATCGAGGCTGTGTACAAGGATCAGAGCCTTAGCGACGGAGAGCTGAAGGTGCGGGTGACCGCCGCGGCGCCTCTCGTTTGCCCTTTTCAAGCACCACCCACTAACTCGGCCCCGCGGCCCGACACAACGGTGATGAATTTCATCGAGGGGCCGCGCGTCGTTACCGAGGGAGAACTGCAAGCCAGTAGCATCATGCGCTATCATGTCACAAAGTCTTATCGTGAGCAGATCACCAACAGCGGTTATTACGAACAGCTTAAGTACATCGTGGAACCTTCATTCCAAGAGTTCGAAAGTCCCGGAAACCTGGACACGAGCGGCGAGCTAGATAACACGGTCTTTCCCGGGTTTCAGCACAAGTACGCCCAAACCGGGTTGTTGCTGGTCACGGACCGTTGCGCTTCGTATTGCCGCTATTGCCTTCGCAAACGCCTTGTCGGGAAGGATTCCGATGAAATAGCAGCTGATTTCGCGCAAATTGGGCAATATATTCGCGACCATCCCGAGATTACGAACGTGCTGATAACAGGGGGCGACCCGCTGGTACTCAGCACGGCCAAGCTCGACAAGATGCTTGATCGTCTGCTGCCAATCCCACATTTGGATTCGATTCGATTCGGTACAAAAACACTAGCCTATCAGCCCAAACGGTTCGACGATCCCGCTTTACCGGCTTTGTTCAAACGGATCGATGAAGCGGGTAAGGCCGCAGTGATCGTTACACACTTCGACCACATCGGCGAAATCTCCGTTAAGGCGGAACACAAGGTTCGATCCTTGCGCGCTCAGGGCGTGCAGTTCCTGAACCAAACCGTGCTTCTCGCGAAAGTCAACGATGATCCTGAGATCTTGGCTGCCACATTCGCCAAGTGTCACCAAATAGGTATCCGACCGTATTATCTATTTCAGGCCAGACCAGTGAAAGGCGCTTCCCATTTTCAGGTTTCACTGCGCCGAGGAATAGAGATTGCTCGCGGCATCAACCAACGCCTCAGCGGCATCCAAAAAACCTTCAAATACATCATGTCCCATCACACAGGAAAGGTCGAAGTCCTCGACCTTGGAGCCGATGGCCGTATCTATATGCGGTATCATCAAAACAAGAGTCCCGAAAAGATCGGAAAGATCTTTTCTCGGCCGCACCTTGAGGGCGCCTGTTGGCTGGACGATCTGCCCGAAGGATGAGATCCAAAGGCGCGCATGAAATACGGCGTGCTCAAGACACCCACGGCCGCAACAGTCTCTCCAAGGCCGGTGGCCGTAAACTCAACCAAGAACAGGTTCTATCGCTCTACCCGCCGGCACCTGGTCACCATGGAGAACACAATGTTTCCCAATAGTGTAGATTCGCACCTCTCCCAGTTGGAAAAAATAAACCCGGTAGCCTTCAAGGCGATCGAGCCCCGAATCGCTAGAGAGTCATTCGACTGCCTTGCCAAACTGTCGCGCAACGAGTTCACCCCGGAAGGGCGTGGTTCGGATTACCTCGATAGCATCCAACTGTCCCTGCTGGCGCGATCGGAGGGTGTGATGGATCTATTGGGAAAAATGCACCCAAATGGTCGCGACGGACTATGTTCATCACTGATCTTCTGCGATCTTCTCGCCGGTGACGGCTACGTAAACAAGGTAGCGCACCAGCTCTTGGGTGCGGCGCGCTGCCCAAGTTTCATCAACTCTGACGTCTCACAGTTCATGGTGGACCGTTGCATCCGAGATGGCCTGTTTGCGACCTGGCAGGGCGCGACCGATCCGTTCTGGATAAAAGATGGATCGGTGGATGGTGTGCTGATGGCTTACGGCACGCACCACATCGCGCGCGCTGAGCGCGCCACTGCTGTCCGGGCGGCTGCGCGAATTCTCCGGCCCGGTGGCATCTTCGTTCTTCATGACTTTGAAGAGGGCTCCCCCGTTGCCCGCTGGTTCGCTGACGTGGTGTCATCTTATTCAGTGACCCCACATGACTACCCTCATTTTACCGCGGGCGAGGTGCTCGATCTGTTCGCTGCTGCGCAGTTCGATGAGGTAACTGTGCAGCGAATCTCAGACCCGTTCGTCTTCCACGGAGGAGACGAAGAGAGCGCTCTCCGACTGTTAGCGGAATACGTCGTGAAGATGTATGGGCTAGAGAAGCTCCGGAGCCACACGCAGCGCGTGCTCGCGCTCCTTGATGAGTATTTCGGGCTCGTCGTGACACAAACCTCCCACGGTGAGTTCGAAGCGCGCATAACGCGCAATGCATTGGTCGGGAGCGGGCGACGCGTGTGAAATCGATTATCGCTGGTCCCATCAAGAGCCAGAGCTTCTGCTTGCCTCACTCGCCTCGCCACGGGCGGGGCATCCGTAGGAGGAGAAGTTGTAGCGATCCTGCCTTGATGAGACGTTCTAGAACTGCGCCTCGCAAAACCGTCAGCCCAAAATCTTCGCGGATCATTTGCCGGAGAGATGCGACCCAATGCCATGCGTCGCGCCGACCGCGTCACGCTCGTCGACATCGCGAGGCGCGTTCGATTCTGTGCACGCTTGCGGAGGGAAGGGGTTCGCTGTTCGAAACTGCTCCTCACCCAAGGAGGCCGGCGAAGCATCGCCGAAATCGCGGACTTTCGACTGCCCCTGTGCACCGGTATCATAAGCCGTTTGCCGTTACCGTCCCCCGGACTCGCGCGATGCCCTACAGTTCGTATTATTGCCCATTCGAAATTAATCTCGCTCACAAGATGTTAAACGCGCAACAAATCTTGGGGTTAGGGTTGGAATGCTTCGGCATAGAGGAGCAGGCGCGCCTGTTGCCGTAGCCGTGGAGAACGGGTCGGGGCACAAAATCTGCAAGACAATAAGAAGGGAACGTCCACCGGGATTCAATGTGCGCTGGCCCCCAGCCAAGGCCGAGAGCCCGCAGACAGCTCAGCTAAGCGTCCGCGATACGTTCCTGCTCGTCCTCAGTCAGCAGAGCTGGAAGGTAAAATTATGATAGACGAAATGCGGTAGGGCGGGCCGAAGTTAGCGGCGCAGATCCCAATGACCTCTTTCCCATTGCGTAAGCGCTATACTGGCGGCCTCGTGCGAATTCTTCGACCAGTATCCTCGGCGAAGATCCCCAAATGTGCTTCCCACCCAAGGCGACAGGTCGTATGTTCGGCTAACTCATCGACGTTGCAGCACAATCGGACACCGTTGCTGCCGCTGCCTACAGCTGGCTTAACAATCACCGGCAGGCCGATCTCCGCGGCAGAGCTTTCCACCTCCGTCGTATCCGCTGCCAAGCGATAAGCAGGCATTGGAACGTCGGCCTCCGCGAGGAAGCGACGTTGAACGAATTTGTCGCCGCATCGTTCAATCGATTTGGGGAAATGCCGGCAGAGCTTAGCAACCGTCGCATAGATCAACTCATCGAGCCCTGAGAAGCCAGTAATGCAAGCAATGTCATAGGTAATACGTAGCCCGGAACATTCGCGGATCAGGTCATCGAGATTGTCTGTATCGACACGGATTGCCTCAAGTCTTTTCGGCCGCGAGATAGTGATACTGAGCTGGATCAGATGACAGGGTGATTGGATGAAGCCCAAGACCCCGGGGCCACTTTCACATAAAGCAGACCGATACACCTGTGTCCTTCAACCAGAATAAGCGCTCTTCTATTGAAGCGTGCGGTACGGCGGTGTGAGCGAACATCGGGCACCAGCTTTTTCAGCAGTGCCTGACCTCAGACCTTGCGATGAAGGTACCATCGTCAGCGATCTGCGGTCGCAGAGAGTCTGTAGTTTTACTTGAAGGTTTTGTTGCTACTTTTTTCGTTGCCAGCGTGTGGTACGGAGCGTCTCGACGAATTTTTGAGGGTTGCGATGTTCAAGCCACATCGGTTTCAGTTTTTCAGTCGAGCCATCTATCGTAAGCGGTCAGCCGATAACGTCAGGCCTAAAGTTCCAAGGCATGAGCATTTCGATCTCGGATGCCGCCCATCCTTGAGCGATGCGGGTCAAGGTCTGCGAGAGCCAGTCGAGCGGATCGACGCTGTTCATTTTGCAGGTTTGCAGCAAGGTGGCTACCGTCGCCCAGGTTCGTCCACCGCCTTGGCTGCCGGCGAATAGACTTTCTTTCGCGTGATCGTCTGGGGCCTGATTGCACGCTCGACGATATTGGAGTCGATTTCGATGCGACCGCCCATCAGAAAGCGTTCCAGCGCCTCCCGCCGGGTGAGCGCGTAGCGGATCGCCTCGGCGGTTTTGGATTTTCCGGAGACCTTCCCCAGTTCCGCTTCCCATAGATCGAAGAGGCTCGCGACAATGGCCACGGACTTTTCCTGACGGAGCGCGGCGCGGCTTCCGGCATCCTTGCCGCGAACCTCGTCCTCGACCTTCCACAATTCGGTCATGGCGATGATCGAATCCGTCGCGGCCTGCGAGATCCCGCTGATGTGCAGGTCGTAGAATTTGCGCCGCAGGTGAGCCCAGCACCCGGCGAGCAGGATTGTTTCATTGCTGCCGGCTTTGGCCCGTGCCTTGACCAGGTTGGTATAGGCCGAGTAGCCATCCACTTGCAGGATACCGCTGAACCCGGCGAGGTGGCGCGCCACGCAATCTGCGCCTCTGCTGTCCTCAAAACGATAGGCAACCATTGGCGGACTGGTTCCGCCATAGGGTCGATCATCCCGTGCGTAGGCCCATAGCCAGGCTTTCGTGGTTTTCCCGGAACCGGGGGCAAGGGTGGGCAAGGTCGTCTCGTCGGCGAAGACCCTTTCGCCCTCCTTCACACGCTCGAGGATATAATCGGCGAGCATCTGCAACTCAAAGCCCAGATGCCCCATCCACTGCGCCATCAGCGACCGGCTGATCTCGACACCGTCGCGCAGATAGATCGTCTCCTGCCGGTAAAGCGGAAGGCCGTCGGCGTATTTCGACACGGCGATGTAGGCGAGCAGCCGCTCCGTCGGCAGGCCGCTTTCAACGATGTGCGCCGACGCCAGAGCCTGGACCACGCCGTCACGGCCCCGGAAAGCGTATTTGGGACGGCGCGTGACGATGACCCGGAACTTCGGCGGCACGACGTCCAGCCGCTCGGATCGGTCCTCGCCGATCAGAACCTTTTCCAGCCCCTCGCAGTCGCCAGGGATTTCCGGCTCGATAACTTCCTCGATGCGTTCGAGGTGGGCAGCAAAACCCTTGCGCGGACGCGGCGCGCGCTTCGGCTTATTCCCGACCGCGCGGTCGAGTTCGCTCCGGATTTCCGAAAGGCCGGTCTCGACCTCTTCGAAGGCAAAGGAGGCCTGCTCGTCGTCGATGGCCAGGCGTAGCCGCTCGGAACGCGTGCCATGTTGCGTGCGCTGTAAAACTTTTATCGACGTGAGATTGGCGATCCGCTCGTTGGCGCTCCTCTCGACGGCCTTCAGCCGGGCGACCTCCGCCTCGGATGCTGCGATCCGAGCTTCGGCGACTGCGATCCGGGCCTGGCTCGCAGCCTGCTCGCGAGCCATGGAAAGGATCATCGCCTTCAGCGCATCAACGTCGTCGGGAAGGGCAAGACCCGGTAGAACCATGGCAAGCAACAGAGCACAAAAACAGCCGCTTTCCCAACCGTTCCAGCCGCATGATTCATCTTGCCGCAGGCCGGTTTCAGCCCGTCGATAACGGCCGCCTGATCCTGGCCGGACGGATCTTTTTCCAGTCTAACCCGGCCAGAAGCGCCATCAGCTGGGCGTGGTCGAGACGCATGCGCGCGGCCGATATCGCAGACCAGCAGAAGCTGTGATCTTCCAGAGTCTTCGAATAAAGACAAACCCCGCTGCCGTCCCACCACACGATGCGAACCCGGTCCGCACGCTTCGAGCGGAACACGTGAAGCGCCCCCGAGAACGGGTCCAGGCCGCCATCCCTGACCAGCGCCATCAAAGATGCCGCGCCCTTGCGGAAGTCGACAGGCTGGCACGACACGTAAACCACCACACCGGAAGCGATCATGCCTTGCGAACCGCGCGGATGATCCTCGCCAGGCGATCGGGATCAACATCGCCGCCGGCGCGCACCACGGCATCGCCAATGACGATTTCCACCATGTCGCTGCCCATCGCTTCAAAGCGCGTGAACTTCGCCGGCTTGCTCGCTCCCTCCGTCAGTGGCGCAACCATGCCCGACGAAAGCGCCTTGCGGCGCCATGCATAGAGCTGCGAGGGGTCCAGCCCCTCGGAACGCGCAACTGCCGACACATTACCCCCTGGCGAGAAGGCTTCGGCGACAAGCCGTGCCTTCTCTTCGTCCGACCGATGGCGCGGCTTGCGTCGGGACGGCACAGGCTCCGCCGTCAAAATCTCGAATGTTCGATGATGGCTCATACTGTCGCTCACAGGATTCTCCGCATGATTCATGCTGAAAATGAGCGATCAACCACCTGCACGCTACGTGGGGATGCCTACGCGCTTACCATCTATCGAGGGTCAGGACCTGTCGGTCATCATGGCTATCGATGTGAGGGAAACTCCTACTCACGCGGCCGACAGGATCGAACGCAACATAGGCCTGTGAGCTTTTCGGCCATGCGAAGAAGCCTCTCGCTTGGCGGAGTGTTTGCGTGTCAGGGGAGTGCGGATCCGAAATACCGCGCGTGAGCGACATCCAGGATGCGATTGACCAAGCCCGAGAAGCTGTATCCCGCGGTCATCGCGGCTAAGGCGTAAGCACTGCCTGTATCGAACCCCGGCATGGTATTGATCTCCAGCACAAGCGGCTGGCCGGAGCGGTCGATCCGGAAGTCGATGCGAGCGTAATCACGGCATTGGCAGGCACGGAAAGTCGCAACCGAAATATCCCGCAGCACCGTCGCAAGGCTGCTTCCGATCTGAGCCGGGCAAATCTTCGGCGGCGGCGCGACCGCCATGTGCTTCGCTTCCCAAGTCACAAGACGGGTCTCGCAATCGCCGAAGTCCTGCTCCACGAGAGGCAACACTTCAAGCTCTCCGTTTCCCAGCAGCGCGACGCAGATTTCTCTCCCTTCGATGTACTCTTCCACAAGCGCATCCTGCGCATACTGCGTGACGATCACTTCCACAGCCTGCCTTAGCTGAGCGGGCTCATGGACGAGTTGCACTCCGCAGCTGTCGGATTCGTGGCGCGGCTTCACTACCAATGGGAATTGCAGGTCGCCAGAACTCTGCGTGCCGCGACGCATCACGCGAAAGTTCGGCGTCGGCATGCCACGATCGCGGATGAGTCTCTTAGTAATAACCTTGTCGAGCGCCAGCCCATGCCCGAGCGGGCCGGATCCGGTGTAGGGTACGCCAGCCATCTCGAGCATGGCCGGAACGTGGGCGAGACGGCTCTCGCCCTGAATTCCGTATGCCAGGTTGAAAACGATTCCCGAGGGGCAGGCTTGGTACGCAGGTGGCATGAACCGCTCGAGCGTAGCGAGCAGTCCTCTATCGCCTTCGCACAGCAGCGTCTCGTGCCCGCCCTCTTGCAGTGCCGCCGCCACGCGTTTGCCTGTATCGCGGCCGAATTTCTCGGGACAAAGTTGACCAAACCGGTTGATCACACCCCTGTTTTCATCATTCCGTACAATAGCTATTCGCATGAGCTACTCCTTGGATATTTGCTCTGCTGTCACCTTCATTCGTTCGGATTCGATCGACCGAAGACAACAACTCGTCTGGCGCCGCGTGCCCCGCTGGTATCGGTTGGCCAAGCGGCGACCGAGCTTGGTCCGACCTCCTCGGTCGGAGCATGCGACACCGCTAGGGGAACGGGTCCTGCACCGTGTCCAAGCAATCGGCGTGCCAACGAGGAGGTTGTGCGAGCGAGGGGGCAAACAGCGTGTTTTACGCCGCGACAGCGGAATGCTGCGCCTCATCGTGTCGGGTTCTGTTTCCGGTAGACCACGCCCGGCCGCAACCAATGACCCTCGCCGAACGTCGGGTTTTCGTAGTCGCCGGTTGGATCATAGATCATGCCGATCTTCTGCATGACCCTTTGGCTCGGCGCGTTCTCCCTGGCCGTGCGGGCGGCGACCTCAGGCAGACCGATTAACCAAGCGTAGTCGAGCCATGCCCGCGCGCCTTCCGGCGCGAGTCCTTTGCCCCAATGCTCCTTTGCGAGCACCCATCCGATTTCGACGCGCGGATGGCTGGGAATTGCCGCCTGCACCGTTTCCGAGAGGACGCCAAGCCCGATCAGACCAATAAGCTCGCCGCTGCCTTTCAGCTCCGCCGCCTGATAGTGAAACCCGTTGGTCCGGGCGCGCTCGATCGCAAGGTCAATCCTGACATTCGCGTCCTCGACCGTCAACACTTTGGGAGAGAACCGTCTGACGTGCGCATCACCGTAAATTCTTGCCATTGGGCCCCGGTCTTTGTCCTCCCAGGGACGTAATATTAGACGTTCCGTCATCAGCCTCATCGGTCAACTCATCGATATTTCGAGATGGATGTCGGCGAAGCTTGTCCAACCTCAATTTCACTTGACGACGGCTTTCGTGCTGGCTCGACATAGTCGTTCCACTGAAAAACCGGCATCAATCTTTCAGGGGTGCTTAAGCTCAAACTTTGCAGTGAGGTTACCATCGTCAGTGATCCGCGGTCGCAAAGGTTCTGTAAACTTATTTGAAGGATCTGTTGCGACGTAGATTAACTTCGTTGCGGAAGTCACGCAGTCGTCGCTACACCGATTGTGTTCACTAATGGCAGCAACGCGTCAACGCCTCTGGGCATTTTCCAGCCGAGCGTCTTTCTCGGACGGCATTGAGGGCTGCTGCCACGGCGGGGATCTCGTCGGCGCAGTGGATTGTCAGGTCCGTGCCTTTCGGGAAGTACTGGCGCAGCAGCCCGTTGGTGCTCTCGTTGGTGCGACGCTGCCATGGGCTTTGCGCGACCCCGATCCCGCGCATCTATGTCCACAAACCTCGTGTCCTAAGCTGGACAAGAATGTCGAAAACCTGACGAAACCGATGCCAGGGCCGGGCCGTCGGTACGGGTGAGTGGTGCAAATAAAACGCGCCAATTCGGCACGCAATTTGCGGGGGTCGCGGCGGACGGCCGCAATCCGTCACGGAGACCAGTGGGACACGGGATACGATGTCGTTCGGTTCGCGATTGCCAATTCTCTATTGGAGTGCTCAATGGTCCATCTCCATTATGACATCCCGTCCCTGACTGCCCTTGAGGTATTCGAGGCATCGGCACGCCATTTATCGTTCAAGCTTGCGGCTTCCGAGCTTGAAGTGACATCGGGAGAGATCCGTCGGCAGATCAAAGCCATTGAGGAGGAGCTTGGCGTTCGGCTGATTGTAGGGCCTGGCGCTGACGTCGTGCTTACCAGCGCTGGTGAAGACCTCTATAGGTTGCTGGCAAGCAGCTTTGCACGGGCGTCGGAAGTCGTGAGGATCTTTAAACGCCGCGATTATTCCCGAACTGCCACTCCTGCACGTCGAATGGATCGAACCTGACTGGGCCGGGTGCGGCGCGGGAGGATGCCACGGAACGAGGAAGGGCTCTGGCTTTGTTCCTTGTTGTGGCGGGATGACGCCCCGCCCGAGCCGCCATACTGGCAATGCCCGGCGACTGCAATGATCTCGGCCGGAATGCATACGACGGTGATTCCCACCCTCGCTGATCTCCGCGAAGCCGTGAGCTGAGCTGCGGCCGCTTGCAGGAATTCACGCAGCGCGGCGGCGCCGCCGGCCTTCAGCAAGGTTCTGCGCGACGTGCTCGCGCCGAGTACATCATTCACGAGATTTGACCTTGGCATTCAAATCCTCCTGTCGATACCCATTTGATGCCTAGATGAGTCCGAGGTTGTCATTTTTGTTCACCTCGCCTGATCCGGGAATGGGCTGTTCTGTTCTTGCCCCAGACCAAGCGAGAAACGTGCTACCACGGAACCGCGAAAGCCAGTCGACGCAAAAAGGTCGCCTCCCGATTGACTTTATTTCGCTCGCTTGCCGCAATGCATCATCGTCTCTGCCTGTCGCGGTTCCTACGGTTGGCGATTCCGTCCAAGTTTGCGCGATATCCGTAAAGGCTGGGGCTGCGACGTGGAACGGCTCCGCCTGCTCGACCTGGACCATCTCTCGAGTGTCCGGGTGAGCGAGCCGGCGGTGCAGCCCTTTAGTCAACACGCGCGTGAGACTTTTGCAGTAGGTCAAAAGCTCAAAGCTCCGGCAATATTTGAACGCGGTCCGGTTTCGGTGTCGCGACTTATTTATCTGGAGGCCGGGATGACTGCTCAACTACAGCTCTCTCGTAGAGGAGGGCGGGAAGCGCGGCGGACGATCCGCACCGCGCCAAAGGTTGACATGTTGCCGACGCTGAAGCGCGGCCTGCCCGTGGTAGAGCCGATGGATGCCGAACAGGTTGAACGCATTCACGAGGCTTCTCTCGCCATCCTGGAAGAAGTAGGCGTGGTGTTTCGCGATCCGATCGCGATTGAGGACTGGAAGAGAGCCGGAGCGGACGTACGCGCGGATGACCGTGTTCATCTCGACCGCGGGCTGGTTATGGAGCTCATCAAGACCATTCCCCCCAACGTCGATATTTCGCGCGCGACGCAGCGAAGAATGTCGAGCTCGGAGGCGACAAATCCATCTTCGTGCCGATGACCGGCGCACCGTATATGCGTGATCTCGATGATGTGAGGCGTGGCCCGACGATTGCGGACCTGGGGACGTTTCATAAACTCGCCCACATGATGCCCGCGCTACATTCGTCGGCTCACCACATCGTCGAGCCGATGGACATTGTCGTCGCGCATCGGCACCTGCACATCACCTATTCGTCAATAAAGCATTCCGACAAGATTTTCATGGGCATGACCACCTCGCCTAACAATGCCGAGGATGTGCTCGACATGTGCGACATCCTTTTCGGTGAAGGCTTGCTCGAGACGCATGCAGTCACCACTGGAAACTGCAATAGCAATTCGCCGCTGGTATGGGACCAGGTCATGCTGGGCGGCATGCGTGCTTTCTGCCGGCGCAACCAGCCCGTCTTGTGCTCGCCCTTCGTTCTCGGCGGTGCGAATACGCCAGCATCCACCGCGGCGGCAGTGGCGCAGCTCAATGCGGAGGCGCTTTCTGCACTCGCTTACACGCAGGTGGTGCGCAAGGGCTGCCCTGCGATTTATGGGCATTACCTGTCGACCGTGTCGATGCAATCGGGAGCGCCGATGGCGGGAACGCCAGAGATATCGCTCATGAATTTCATGATCGGCCAGATGGCTCGTCGCTATAACGTGCCCTGGCGCACTTCGAACTTGCTTGGCGGCGCCAAGATCTTCGATGCGCAAGCTGGCTATGAAAGTGCGATGACGATGATGGCCGTGCTGCTGTCAGGCGCAAACTACATTTGGCATTCTGCTGGCTGGAATGAAGCCGGCATGCACTGCTCGATCGCAAAATTCGTCGTCGACGCCGAAGTCTGCGCCATGGGCTATCGCATGACGCAAGGCATCCAGTGGGACGATTTCGATGAAGCCCTGGCTGCGGTCCGTGATGTCGGGCCGGGCGGCCATTACTTTGGACATCCCCATACACAGGCCAACTTCGAGAAGGCCTTCTTTATTCCGAAACTCTTATATGGGGATGGTCAACTACAAACGGCATCACGTCGACATTGTCATGTACCTCCGCGGCAATCCGTAGATCCATTCGATGGGTCCGTTAGCGTGACGCGGTTCGCGAACGAACCCAGTCCACCTTATATTCGGTCAGGGCGCATGCACCTGTTCCATGATCCCGCTTGCGGCGGATTCGGAACCCAAGAGACGAAACCATTCTTCAACGGCGGCTGTTTGAGGCCATGAGTTTCGTCGGTTCGTCTACCGAGGATCTGCCAGGCCCTGGTCGGTCCTGGAGATTATTAGAATCGATTGGCGTCTACGCTGATGGTTTCGTCAGGAGAGCTCCTTCTATAACGACTCCGGCGTTCACGTATTTCCACAGCGCAACAAGCAGTTTCCGAGCGAGGGCGATGATCGCCGTCTTCTTGTACCGGCCACCATTCTGGATGACTCGCGCCCTGAACCACTGGCTGACTGCGGAATTGGGTTGATGGCGAACCCAGAGCCACGCAACCTGGACAAGCGTCGACCGGAGCCTTGGATTGCCGGACTTCGAGACTCCCTGCTCGCAATTAATCTGCCCACTTTGCCAGGGCGTTGGCACCAAACCAGCGTAGGCGGCAACCTGTCGTGGATTGTCAAACTTGCGCGATAATCCCTCAGACCACAGGACGGCCGCGAACTCCGGACCTATTCCCTTGAGGCTGAGCAGCAGGGCCGGTGTTGGCTCATCTGCCGCGACGAGCAAGGCGTCGCGTGCCTCTTCAACATCCTTGATCTGCTGGATCAGCAACTCGATGCGTCAAGCTCGCGGCTGATCTGCGCCATGAGCGCTGGCGGCAGTGGACGCCCATCTCCGGTAATGAGCGCATCGAGGCATTTGCGTCGATCGCCTTTCAATGGTTCGTATCCGGACACACCTTGGCTGAACAAAAGGCCCTTTATCCTGTTGACGTGCCTGATCCGCTCGTTCGTCAGCGCCTTCCGCTCCCGCACCAACCGGCGACGGTCTTCCTCCTCCGGCGTTGGCACTCGCAACATCGCGCAAACCCGAGGCTCGCCGCGGTTGTAGGCCAACAACGCTCGAACCAGTGCTTCCCCATCAATCCTGTCGGTCTTGGCCCGCCGGCGGCGACGTGATGTGGCAATGGATGCCGGGTCCACGACATAACTCTCGATGCCTTCGCGTTCGAGGACCCGATGTATCCAGAATCCATCCAGACCAGCTTCCTGGATTGATATGACCCGGAAACGCTGCCCTGTCCGCACTTCCACCTTTCGTTGCAGCTCTGCGAAGTGATCGAGCAAACCCGGAATGTCGCCCCCCGACACGAGGTGTCTCGACATTCTCTCGCCTCCACCTGGCGAAAGCGAAGTCACGAGCCATTTTGAACGAGACAGTTCTAACGAGACAAATATTGCGGCAAGATCGACGCGGATAGCGGCCGGGGCTTTGGTGGTGTTGGCTTGCATGCTGACCTCCAGGTGATGTTTAGCGACTTCACTCTGGCAGAGCGCTGGTCGCCTTCCATCCCCATAGGATCTTCGACAATAACTCGGTCGAGCAGTGGTACGCTGATGGCTCCAAGGACATCAAGCAACGTGCCCTCGAGCATGCGCGCCGCCTTCTGGCCGAATATGAAGAACCTAAGCTCGACGTCGCGAAGGACGAGGAATTGCGCGCGTATATCGACCGTCGCTCGCGGGAAATCCCCGCTGTCGACGCGCTCAATGAGGAATACTGAGCATCCTCATGCGCATTGACCAGATCAACGTCTATAAGGTCCAGCTGCCTGTTAAAGGTGGCACCTATCGAATGGCAAGCGACGATGTCGACGCGCTTGACAGCACCCTTGTCGAGCTTGTGACCGATGAGGGGCTGACTGGCTGGGGCGAAACCTGCCCGGTCGGGCCGGTTTATCAGCCGCATCATGCACTCGGCGCACGCGCGGCGATTGCCGAAATCGCGCCAGGTCTTATTGGCGCGGAGATTGCCTCCATCGGGCTTCTTGCCAAACGCATGGACGAGCGCTTGAACGGGCATGGCTATGCCAAGGCGGCCTTGGATATGGCCTTTCTGGATCTCCTCGGCCAGAAGCTGCGCGTCCCGGTTTCAACCCTCTTGGGCGGCGCCCTGACCGACCGTGTTCCGGCCTACTATTCGCTTATCGTCGGCCCGCCAGAGGAGACGGCTCGGATTGCTGCCGAGAAGGTGAAGGCGGGGTATCTGCGGCTTCAGGTGAAGATCTCGGGAAAAGATCTCGAAGAGGACGCGGCGACGGTCCATAAGGTTTGGGAGGCGGTCGGATACAGGTCGCGCATCGCGGTAGACGGTAACAGAGGCCTCACGGTCGCTGCCGCCATCCATCTCGATCGGTTATGCCAGGCAATCCCCTTTGTTTTCGAGCAGCCCTGCAACACTATGCAGGAGGTCGCCACTCTGAAGGGCAGGGTCACGCATCCGATCTATCTGGATGAGAACACCGAAGATCAGAACGCAGTACTCAGGGCGATCTCCCTCGGCATCGCGGATGGCTTCGGCTCCAAGGTCACCCGTCTCGGCGGCCTCACCAAAATGGCGACGATGCGTGACCTTTGCGCCATCCGCTCGTTACCGCACAGCTGTGATGACGCATGGGGTGGCGACATAATCGCGGCGGCTTGCGTGCACTTGGCTTCCACTGTGGAGCCGCGGCGTTTTGAGGGCGCCTGGATCGCGCAGGAATATATCGAAGGGCATTTTGACGCGAAGAATCCGATCGTCATCGAAAATGGTCACATCGCCGTACCGCAACTGCCAGGCCTCGGCATCAAACCGGAACCCGGCATGTTCGGTGAGCCGGTAGTCACGTACAGATCCTAGTGAACGCGCCCGCCAATATAATCGCAATGACGTCATTGGCCACGCCGAATATTTCGGAGGCGGCCGATCGACCGTTTGACTTAGTGGTTCTTTTGTTACCCGGGTTCTCGCACCTGGCGCTTCACGCCTATATCGAACCTTTTCGCATCGCCAACACGGTATCCAGGCTGCCGCTGTTCCGGTGGCGAATCGCGGGGCTTGATGCTCGGCCAATCGAGGGCGCCAACGGCCTTTCGGTTGCCGTTGATGTCGCGATAGACGAGCTGGTTTGCGGCTCGGACGATCGCAGACCGAACCAGCTCGCTATCGTGACGGGCGAGCTGGTAGAACAGCAACTGACGCCTGAACTCAACGGATTTCTCCGAACGATGGCGCGCCGCGCGGTGCCGATATCTGCGGTTGGGACAGCGACGTGGCTGCTCGCTCGGACGGGCCTTCTGGCAGGCACACGCTGCACGATACACTGGTCGCGGCTCGCTGCTTTCGCCGAAGTGTTCAACCAGCCCCGCATAAGCGATTCCTTGTTTGTCAAGGACGGCCAGTATTCAACCTGCGCAGGAGAACTGGCAGCTTTCGACTTGGCGGTGGATCTGATCGGCAGCCATGCCGGCGGGTACATTGCACAGGAGGTCTGCCGCCACGCGACTGTCCAAGGTCAGCGCTCAGGATCGAACCGCCAGACCGGGCCGTCAGGTCTGGCCTTTGCCGGCGTGAGCGACAAGCTCTTGATGGCAATGCGGATCATGGAAGAAAACGTGGAGTTCCCGCTGACAATGGAAGAGGTTGCACAACAGGCCGGAGTATCGCGGCGCCAGCTGGAACGCTTGTTCGCTTCCCATGTCCGACTTCCGCCGGTGCGCCACTATCTCCGGATTCGCACAGACCATGCGAAGCGCCTGATCGAAGGCACGCGGATGCCCATTATCGACATTGCCATGGCCTGCGGGTTTACGTCTGCTTCGCACTTCGCAAAATGCTTCAGAGCCTTCAATGGAATGTCGCCGCAGCAGTGTCGAGCGATAGTGCCGGCTTGGGTTGGGCCCGGCTTAAGATGATAGATTGGTATTTGGATTTAGCGGAGAACAGCGGCACCTCTATCCATGCCAAATGTTTGGAGTCGATCTGCCCACCAACAATCAGAAAGCGGCGCAACAATACGTCCGGATCATAGCGCTCAAAGCGGCGAGATGCGCCTGTCCGTTGTCCCCTTCCGTGTCGACCGACGTTCACGCGGCAGCCATTGGATTGATCACGGCTTCGATACGGCCCCGATCATGGTGGCGCAGGATGACTTCTCACGATTGCATGATGCGAGGGCGGCGGATTTCATTTCGCCCCAAGAACCTCTCTGATTCTCTGATTGCACTATTGCGTTGGGAAGATGCTGTAGCTTCTCGGTGATGGCCGTTCAAACAGTCCAGCGCAGCTGCGGTTGGCGACGCCGGGTGCGAAGATCATGCAAGCTCCGTCTTATTTTGTAACGACGGTCAGCCCGGCCACTGCCTGCAAAACCGGGCCGCAGTTGTGCGGCCTGGGTTGGCCGGGTCTCCAGATCAGGGTGGCGCGCAGTAGAGGGATGGAGGAATCGAGTCAGGACAATGACGAAGAAGATGCCGCTTCTCTTCGAGACATTTGTGGAAAAGCTGTCGGAGAGTGTCGATGAAACAGATTTCCGGGATGCCATGGCCGGGGCGGCCACAGCACTTGATCTACTCACCTTTGCCTATTTGGCGTTGCCATTGCAATCTTGTGACGAGCCCAAGCTGATCTCGAATTATCCGCCTCCCTGGACCGCGCACTATCTGCAAAACCAGTATCAGAAAGTCGATCCCGTCATCATGCGTGCGCGGTGTGGCGGCTGCCCGTTTCCATGGGGATCGGATTTGCGTGGCGTTGAGATGTCGCCGGCTCAACAGAAGCTTTTTGATGAGGCGGCCCAGTTCAGCATCCGCTGCGGTTTGACGATCCCGATTATCGATCGTAGAGGCTGTGTTGCAGCGATGACTTTTGCCGCTGATAAGCCCAATTCCGCATTCCTGCGCGTTGCTGAGCGATATGAACAGGCGCTCCAACTCATGGCGACATTTTTTCACATTTATGCTCGTCGAAAGCTGTCCGGCAATCGAACAGTGGACGGCGTTTCGTTGACACCTCGTGAATATGAATGTCTGCAATGGGCGGCGCGCGGAAAGTCCGCCTGGGCTATGGGCTGCATCTTGGGCGTCAAACCGCGCACCGTCGCTTTCCACCTCGACAATGCGAAGAAGAAGCTCGGCGTGCACACCAAAGACCAGGCTGTAGCCCTGCTGGCCTCCTCACGATCTTCAATCCTCTGAGAAACTGAATACGTCTTTGGTCGTCCTCAGCATGAACACAGGCGTGTTTCGGCTGGCCATTCGCCTCCAATGCAGGGCCATTCCTTCCCAGACGCCATCATGCTGCAACTTATTGCACCCGATGTACGGTGACTTTGCCAACGAACTACATGCAATGAACCCTCTGCGAAACTGCGTTTTCAGGAGCGTTTCCTTGCTTGAAAGGCGAAACGGAGCGGCACAGCGGGATTGTTCAGCCGGCGAACAATTCCTTGTAGCCAGTTGTGACCATCCAGTTCGCACGGTCAAGATGACTACGAAGAGCCTTCCTGGCGCGCTCCGGTTCGCGTGCGGGATCGATGCCGAAGAGACGTGGGCCATCTCTTCTTCGCTCGCATCATCGGCGAAGGCGTCTAGGTAAGTCGTGAAATGCGCTTTATCATATGCCGTGAAAGGGCGCCCGAGGCGCCCTTCATTTCAGATCGGCTGTCAGCAGCCCGCCTTCGCGTTGCGCATCAGAAGCGGTAGGTGACACCTGCGCCTATCAACCAGGGATCGAGCTCCGCCTTTCCCGTCAGCTTCGCGCCGTCGACCGTTACGTCGAAGTCTGGCTTGAGGAACAGCTTCTTCACGTCGAAGTTAACACCCCAGTGCTGATCCACCATGTAGTCGAATCCGACCTGCAGCGCGGTGCCGAACGTATTCTTGACCTTGAGAGCATCGGCACTGCCGGCACCCTGGTTATAGAAAATCGTGTAGTTCACGCCGGCGCCTACATAGGGCTTGAACGCGCCGAAATCGGTAAAATGATACTGCAATGTGAGCGTGGGCGGCAGCAGCCAAAGTTTACCGATATTGCCCAGCGCGCCGATCGCTCCTTGGCCCTCGATGTTGGCGTAGGTGGTGCCGAGGATAAGCTCGGCGGCGATGTTGCCCGTGAAGAAATAGGAGATATCGAGTTCCGGCGTCACAGTGTCCGAATAGGAAAGACCGGAGCCGGGCACTGCATGTACGTAGCCAGAATCCTCAGTGACGACCCCCAAAGCACGCAGGCGGATCTGCCAAGGGCTTGGCGCTCCCGCCTGCGGGACGCTCGCCGCTTGCGCAAGGTCCGCCGCGATGGCCTGCTGTCCCATCACGATGAGGACAACGGCCGCTGTTACTCCCCGTGCCGCGCGCATTTGGTTTCTCGCCATGATATTCTCTCCTTGCTGTTTAGAAATGATGCAGTGGACTACGAAAGTCTTGCTCGATTGCGTGAGATTGGCGGAGCGCTCATGCGCAGTTTGCGTGGGCCGCGCACACGTTATTTGCGCCGTGCTCGCAATCATCGACCTGTACTCACTTATAGAAACGTTGCTCTTGTCTGGTCCCGCCCACCTATCGAACGCCATCGGCTTGCCAACCGATCGCACTGCGAAGGAAATTGGTGCCCAAGGCAATGAATGGGGCCCGCTCTCGATTGTTCTTGCCGTAGCCGTGCCCGCCCGCGCCGGGCTCATAGAAGTAAGCGGGATAGCCAAGAGCCTGCAGCTTTGCGGCCATCTTACGCCCGTGGCCCGGGTGGACGCGGTCGTCCCGCTTCGTGGTGGCGAGCAGGATCGGCGGATAGTGTTGTCCCGGCGTTGCGGCGTGATAGGCGGAGATTTCCTTTAGGAAAATCCATTCCTCCGGCTTGTCGGGATCGCCATATTCGTCAATCCAGCTCGCGCCCGCCAAAAGCTTGGTGTAGCGGCGCATGTCGACAAGCGGCGTTTTGCAGAACAGCGCGCCGAAACTCTCAGGATAGCGGGTAAGCAAATTGGCGATCAGAAGGCCGCCATTCGAGACGCCCTCGGCGGCAATCCGCCTCGGCATCGTAATGCCCCTTCGCACGAGGTCGACGGCAACGGCGGCGAAATCGTCATGGGCGAGACGCTTGCCCTTCCTGCGCCCGGCCTCGTGCCAACGGCTGCCGAACTCGCCGCCGCCCCGAATGTTCGCCACCACGAACGTGCCGCCGCGTTCGAGCCACAGCTTGCCGAGGGAGGAGTTGTAGTGGGGCAGGACCGATTTGCCGTGCACGCCGTAGGCGGTGAGGTGAACCGGGGCATCCCCGTTCCCGTTCGCCGGACCGACGTGCGTATAGGGGATCATCGCCCCATCGGTCGAGACTGCCTCGTGGCGCGTGGCCTCCAGCCCGGATGCGTCGAAATTCTCTGGGTTGCGCTTCAGGATTACTGGAGCGCCAAGAGGCGGCGAGACGTTGAGGTCTAGTAGGAGAAGCTTCCGAGGCGTGATCGGGCCCTGAGCCGAAAAGAGGACCTCTCCATTGCTCTCGTGACGTTCCGCATCGAGCGACCGAAGGTGAATAGTCCCTTCGGCGGGCTTGGTGAGCGCTCGGCGCGTCCATTCCTGGCGGTCGGGGGCGAACATGTCGAAACTCGGATCGAGGTTGACGAGGTAGGAGATAATGAGCTTCCCGTTATTCCAGAAGAATGACTGCAGGGAGCGCCTGTCGGCTGGTTCAAAGAAGATGGCAAAACTGCGCTCGCCGGCGATGAAGGAGGAAAGCGAGATGCCGATCAGCGCGTCCGCGGCATGGGTCATCCCTCTCACTGTCCATGGCTTGCGCGGCTTTATCGCCAGCCAGTCGCCGAAGCCGCTCCACCAGGCGTCCCGAGGAAGGTCGATCTGCATCTTCGGCCCGCTCCTGTCGCCGATTCTGCCGATCTTCTCAAAGAAGGTCGACTGCTCGATGAACCAGAGGCGCTCGCTCTCGGCGGTGCGGTCGAGACGGCAGACCACGCCGAGAGATTCGGAACCGGTCTCGAAGATTACGGGCGCGGTGAGCGGATCCGCGCCACGCTTCCACAGCCGCACGGTGCGCGCGTAGCCGGAACGGGTGGCCATGCCATCACCAAACGCACTAGAAAGCAGAAGCGTGTCAGGGTCGAGCCAATTAACCTCGCCCTTGGCCTCCGCGAGGTTGAAACCGTCGGCGACAAAGCTAAGAGATCCCAGATCGAATTCGCGATGCACGACCGCGTCGCTGCCGCCGCGCGACAGGCGCAGAACGGCTCTTTCCCGTCTCTCCGGCTCAAGGGACGCGCCGCCCCAGATCCAGTCCTCTCCGTCGCTAGCGGCGAGGGCGTCCAGAGCGAGCAGTAGCTCCCACTGGGGATCAACTTTCATGTAGGCGGCAAGGGTGGTCCGGCGCCACAGTCCGCGCGGATTTCGGGCATCTTGCCAAAAATTGTAAAGGTACTGGCTGCGGCGCCTGCTCAAGGGGATCCTGTCAGGACGATCGAAAATCGCTGTCAGAGCGTCGTGGTCGCGATCGAACCGCGTTACGCCGAAGTGCCCCAGGGTTCTGGCCGACTGGCTGGCGGCCCAGGCAAGTGCCCGTTCGCCTTCAACATTTTCTAGCCAAAGATAGGGGTCATCGTCGGGAGCATTCAGCGTTGGGCGGAAATCGAATGCGGTCATCTCAGGATAACGCGAAGAATGATGTCGACTGGAAACAATTTCAAGGTTCTCCTTAGGCTCGGGAGAGCTTTGTTTTCGCGGCGGCGACCGCATGTTCGGCGGGTATGATCATGGGATGATTTCTCCTCTGTCCGTGCCGCAGCGCGTTTTGAGGACTGCGTTGCAGGTGTCGTGCCAAGTGAGAAAATCATTCAGAACAACGCGATCACCCTGATGGCGCTGTGTCTTATCTCCGACATCGTCGAAGATCCGACAACGAATGCAGCCGTGACGGCCTGATAGGACCTCCTGTGCGAGCTCGGTGGGCACTGCGAAATAAGCAGTGAAGCTCACTGCGAAACTGGGGTTGTGCAAGCCAAGCTAGCATTCCGGTTTTCTGCGTTCGAACGGACGCATGCGACTGGTCCCTATGGCAACTTGGCCTGCGGTCTGCCCGTCAGATATGCAAGACGAGGCTCTGAAGTATCTCGGTCAGGACGTACTCTAGTCGCCAGGAAGAGGTCTGTCGGCGGCTGATGAGCGTTCCCGGCATGGTGCAACAACTTCATAATGCCCGCTATCAGTCGCGTGAAGCGACTATCCGCTATCGATTCATCCGCGTTACGGGGAAGCGGTTATTGTTGCCGGGCGCAATCGCCATGGTGGCGAGGTCTTCGCTCTGATCATCTGCCAGTCTGACAGCACGCTGGTACAGTTGCCGATCTGGATGACGGACGATGTGCGGAGGCGATGATTGTGACGGAGAGTCCCCGTCTGCCACTGACGAATCCGCGCGAACTTCGTCTGATGCTCGACGCCTGTCTAAGCTTGCTACGCGACGATTCCCGTTGCGAAGGAGGAGACAAGCATGAAGCATCGTCAATCCTGTCACCGTAAGACCACATCGGCGCCGATAGCACCGGCCGAGCGGACGAAGCTGTGGCACTGGTGAGTGCGCTTCTGTCGGAAGCATGCGGCGCAGCTGCAGCGACGGAGGCCGGCGATGAAGATCACGTCTGACCACCTGGCGCGCGGCGCCTTTATCTACATCCGCCAATCGACCGTCGACCAGCCTGCCAACAACCATGAGAGTCGGCGGCGTCAATATGGTCTTGTCGAGTGCGCCCGTGCTCTTGGCGGACGGATGTGACCGCGTCGCACGTTCAGCCAATCGCGTTTGGGCGGGTCCACATCCGCACCGGTCAGCCAGCCTGTCGCGCAAAGTGCGGTGGCCAGCGCGGTGGCGAGGTCGCTCATTAAGTCTCCTCCCATCGATATAGGGCAAAGAGGCTTCCGATGACGGGGGGCAGTGTCCCAGAGCGCGCGCGAGACCCGCTTCGTGCGATCGTTCTGGGCAGACGTGAAGAACTTTCAGGAGGCGCCTCTTCGACATGTGCTACTTTGCATGCAGATCACCTGATCGTCGGCGCGCCGGAGCGGCCAGACGCCGGCCGCGCTCAACCCCGCGCCTGGTCCGGACTGAACCTCGCTCCACGCCGCGCCAATCCGCCGCCGAGACCGATCGGCGTGCCGTCGGCCCGCCAGCACGCGGCGCCGGTCATCGTGCCGTCCGCATCGAACTGAATCGACTCATGCCGCAGCCAACGCTGTTAACCGTCGCCACATCGTGACCGCGGTCGCGCAATGCCGCGAGCACGCCTTCCGGCACCGAAGCCTCGACCTTCACCCCATAGCCGCGCGTCCAAAGCCGCGGCGCCTCCACCGCCTCTTGCACGCTCATGCCATGATCGATCAGGTTCGACAGCGCTTGCATTACCGAGGGGAACATGCGCAGCCCGCCAGGCAGCCCGATCGCGTAGCGTAGCCTACCGTCGTGCAGTACCATCACCGGAGACATCGACGAGGTCACGCGCTTGCCGGGTGCGACCGAGCTGGCGCGGCCCGGATGCGGATCGAATGAGGACATGTAGTTGTTCGGGATCATGCCGGTGCCCGGCACGATGTAGCTGGCGCCGAAAAGGGAGCAGATCGTCTGCGTGCTGGCGACGACGTTGCCGAACCCATCCGCAACTGTCAGGTGAGTGGTATGCGCACCTTCGTTTGGTGCCACCCCTGCGCTCCATGACTGGGCGCGGTCCATTGTGATGCGAGCCCGGCGCTCCGCTGCATAGCCCTTGGACAGCAGCTTGCCCATCGGCTCCTGGACGAACCCCGGATAGACGGACGCCGCGGCCCTGTCAGCGAAAGCGATCTTCAGCACTTCGGCCAGCAGGTGCAGCGTGTCCGGCGTTCCGTAGCCAAGCGTGCCGATGTCGTAACCCTCCACGATATTGAACATCTGAATGATGTGCAGAGGACCGAACGATGGCGGCGGCGGCCCGACGACCTCATAGCCGCGATAAACCCCGCGTAGCGGCTCGCGATCGACGGTGCCATAGCCCGTCAGGTCCTCGAGTCTCAGAAAGCCCTCTTTCTGCGCGATGTGCTCCGCATAGTGACGTCCCAGTTCGCCGCCATACAGGATGTCCGGCCCCTTGCAGCCGATCGATCGCAGCGTCTCGGCATAATCGCCAGTGACAAGGCGGGTCCCGGGCTGGATCGGCATGCCGCCCGGCAGATATAGTTTTGCGATTTCGGTATCGCGCGCGAGATCGGCCGCCGACTCGGAGACGCATTCCTGTAGATAGGGAGTGACGCGAAAGCCGCGCGAGGCATGACGGATCGCGGGCTCAATGACGTCGGCCAAAGAGAAAGTACCGAATCGCCGCAGCGCCTCGCACCAGCCCCGCAGATTGCCGGGTGTGGCGACGGCGGTGGGGCCAATTGCGTTCCGGCGGCCGACCGCGTCCATCGTGCCGGGCGCAGCCTTCGGATCAGGCGTGTAGGTGGTGGGGCCGGTCGCGAGTGGTGCGGTGCTCATGCCGTCAAGCACATGATGCGTTCCATTTGCGAGGCGGATATGCGCTATGCCGCCACCCAGCACTCCCACCATCATCGCCTCGACGACCGAAAGGGTGAACAAGGCCGCGATGGCAGCGTCGATCGCGTTGCCGCCGGCGGCGAGCATTTCCGCCCCCGCGGCGGAAGCGAGCGGGTGATTGGTTACCACCATGCCACGCGAACCGGTCACCGGTTGTTTCTCACAAGTGAAGGTCGCGCCCGCATGAGAGCGCCAGCCAGTATGCCGCATCAATCAACCTCCCTCTACGGACCTGCAAATAGCGACACAGTGACGTTGTTAATCTTTCGACACTCCGCCATGCGTCAGCGGGGATTGCGAACGTGCAGCAGAACGCGCGGCGAAGCGGTGAGCGGCCTCGGCCGAAAGGCGGCGCGGCATTGAGGTCTCATAGGAGAAGCTTCGGCGGGCACGGTGAGCGCTCGGCGCGTCCATTCCTGGCGGTCGGGGCGAACATGTCGAAACTCGGATCGAGGTTGACGAGGTAGGAGATAATGAGCTTCCCGTTATTCCAGAAGAATGACTGCAGGGAGCGCCTGTCGGCTGGTTCAAAGAGGATGGCAAATCTGCGCTCGCGCCGCCCCAAATCCAGTCCTCTCCGTCGCTAGCGGCGAGGGCGTCCAGAGCGAGCAGTAGCTCCCACTGGGGATCAACTTTCATGTAGGCGGCAAGGGTGGTCCGGCGCCACAGTCCGCGCGGATTTCGGGCATCTTGCCAAAAATTGTAAAGGTACTGGCTGCGGCGCCTGCTCAAGGGGATCCTGTCAGGACGATCGAAAATCGCTGTCAGAGCGTCGTGGTCGCGATCGAACCGCGTTACGCCGAAGTGCCCCAGGGTTCTGGCCGACTGGCTGGCGGCCCAGGCAAGTGCCCGTTCGCCTTCAACATTTTCTAGCCAAAGATAGGGGTCATCGTCGCGAGCATTCAGCGTTGGGCGGAAATCGAATGCGGTCATCTCAGGATAACGCGAAGAATGATGTCGACTGGAAACAATTTCAAGGTTCTCCTTAGGCTCGGGAGAGCTTTGTTTTCGCGGCGGCGACCGCATGTTCGGCGGGTATGATCATGGGATGATTTCTCCTCTGTCCGTGCCGCAGCGCGTTTTGAGGACTGCGTTGCAGGTGTCGTGCCAAGTGAGAAAATCATTCAGAACAACGCGATCACCCTGATGGCGCTGTGTCTCATCTCCGACATCGTCGAAGATCCGACAACGAATGCAGCCGTGACGGCCTGATAGGACCTCCTGTGCGAGCTCGGTGGGCACTGTGGAATAAGCAGTGAAGCTCACTGCGAAACTGGCCGAGCTTCGGATCGACATCGGCGACGGGGCGATCGACGACCACTACGTCGCCGGTGTCGGGCGCGGCACAGCCTGAGGACTCCGCGGCGGCGATCATCGAATAACTGCGTTTACGATGGCTCCATCCTGGGCCACCGGCGCGGCGCGCAAAAGACTGCTTTGCGGCCTCATCCCTCCGCCTGGATTGAGTCGCAGGGACCGAATGGCGCACGTGCTTTTTGAACCGGCAGAGTGGTCATAACGCAATTGTCTTCCGGCTATCTTTACAGAGATTCGATAATCCAGTTGGTGAAGGTCCCAGATCGCACAATCATTGATGCGCTCAGGTCTGGGCATGCGGCCATCCGCAACCATCTCATCAAGAGCATCGATCCGACACCAACATAGAGAATTGCTTTCCCATGAGAGAGGCCTCGCGGCGGACACGAGATTGCGTCGCCCTTCATGATCGCGGCCTCCGAGGATGTCGGGATCGAGCCAGTGCAACGGCACGATAGGGCGAAGGATCTGGCAGCTCTTGCAACTGTCGACCTCGATGGGAGAAGGCATATCGCGATCTGTCCGGCAGAGACACAGGTTCTGCACTGTCGGTTCACGAAGACTTCGTGCTGGTCTCCATGAGAGAAGTATTCTGGTGCAGAAGGTGCCCGACTAGCTATTCGGAAAAGACGACAGGGACGTGCAAATCGGGCGCCGCCGGTAGGCGTCCCCTCAATGTCAGATTTCCGACAGGATCGCAAATCCACCAACCCGTTGTTAATAAGGGTTTCCTTCTCTGGCACGGCCTATGCACGGGATTCTGCGAATGCATCAGCGAGAGGTCGTCCATGATAATGCGAACGGAAAATGCCGTCACCGCACTGAAAACCGCGCTCTCGCCTGCCATCAAGCCGCCGAAAGGCCTACGCGTCATGGTTGAGGCGGGCGATTGCGCCGGCCTCAAACACCTTAATGGGCCTGGAAAGCGTCTCGCGTGACCGCGACGCGGGCATCCAGACGGGCGGAAAGGACATACGTCGTTGCCCCACGTCGCGGGCATGACCCGTCGATTGTCACCGCGCTGGAATGCTGGGGTCCACATTCGACTACCCGAACGCGCTGGACAAATTCTCGCAAATTCGGTCGGGACCGGGGCTCGAAAACGTCCGCGAGGGGCCCAATGGCTATGGCCGATACTAGCCGCGAACAAGCCGCCTAGTGGGAAGATTCTATAGGAGGAAAGCAAGTGGAGTTATCTTGCGTTGGAGTCGGTGCTGGGCCGTCCAATTTGAGCCTTGCGTGTCAGATACACGAGCAAGTTGGGCAAGGGGCACTGTTCCTGGATCGGCAGGTCGACTTCCGCTGGCATCCAGGCATCGCATTCGATTCCTCGGAGCTCCAGGTGAGCCACTTCAAGGATCTGGTCACGCTGGTGAATCCGCGATCAGCCTACACTTTCGTAAACTACCTGTACGAGAACGGGCGTCTGTACCACTTCCTGAACGCACAGTTCGAGGCTGTGTTCAGAGCTGAGTTTGAGCAGTACCTGAACTGGGCCTTCCACAGGAACCCACTTGTCCGTGGCGGCGAGACCGTGCACGAAACCCGCTTTGACGGCGAGTTTCGGGTGCGAACGGATAAGGCGGTTCTCGGCGCCAGAAACGTCGTGGTCGGCATTGGCAAGCAGGCGCAAATTCCGCCTCAGTTTCAGGGCTGGACTGGACGCAACCTGTTCCACTCATCTGTTTTATTGCACATCCATCCTGAGGTGCGGAGAAAGCATGTCTGCGTGGTTGGCGGAGGCCAGTCGGGAGCCGAGGTGATGTTGCACCTTGTCGGCCTGCCGAAAGAACGGCGGCCTGCCTCGATCACTTGGGTCTCGCAGCGTGAGAACTACCTGCCTCTCGACGACAGCCCGTTCACAAACGAGTTGTTCATGCCCTGCTTTTCGGATCGTTTCGCGGCGATGAGCGAGTCGCAGCGCAAGCTGCTCCTGCGGCGTTTCGTGCTTGCCTCGGACGGCATTTCGGAAAGTACATTGCGCGCGATCTATCAGGCGCTGTACCGCCACGCATTTTTCGAGCCAAACCGATGCGACATCACACTGCGGCCGGGCTGCACCGTCTCGCACTGCATCAACGCCGGCGCGGGTCACAGACTGACCCTGCAGCACGGCATGGACGAGGTCGAAGAAGTCACGGCTGACATCGTCATCCTGGCCACCGGTTACGAGAACGCGGTGCCAGACTTCTTGGCACCCATCGCGCACCGGCTGGAGCAGATCGACAATGAATTAGCTATTCGCGAGGATTTTTCGGTGAGCTGGGACGGACCGGGTGACAGACGCATCTTCGTACAAAACGCGAGCCTCGGGCAGCGCGGCCTGGCCGATCCGAACCTAAGCCTGCTGGCCTGGCGCGCGCGCCGCATCCTCGATAGCCTTCTTGGGCGCGCGCCATGCGCGAACCCCGAGCATCCGGGCTTCATCAGCCATACCTGGATCGAGAGCTGGCCCGACCCCGTAGCCGAAGAAATGGGCAGCGGGATATGACTCGTAGACTTTTGATTATCGGCGGTGGCATCCTAGGAATGATGTCCGCCTCCGCTGCGCCGAAGGCCGGAGGCTTCTCCGAAATCATCGTGACCGAACAAGCCCTTGGACCAAGCGGCGCATCGCATTATTCTGGGGGCGTGCATTTCCCCTACGGTTGTCAAGACCGTACCAGGTCGCTCACTCGAAAGAGCGCCGTGGTCTTGCCGGCCATGGCTGGGTCGGCGGTCAGCGGATGGTGCCGGCCTTTAGCAATGCGTGTCGTGGCTGGACCGGGTGAAGCGATTGATCCGGCCCAGTTTACGGAACCCCTGGACCCGGCTGAGCCTGACATAGGCAGTCTCGCGCCGAGCTTCTGCGGGCAATATCCGCCGAAGCGGAACGCACTTAGCATCGCCGTCCCACATGACGTGAGTCCGTCTCTGTGGACCCGCAACTTGACCAGCGCCCGACTGCCCTAATTGGGATGTCCGACCAACCAGTCTTTCCAACAGGAGGCTTTTCGTATGTTGACTGATGCACAAAGAGAAAAGTGGCAGAAAGACGGATACGTCAGGCTCGAAAGGTTCTTCGCTCCGGCGGCTCAGGAAGATATCTCTATTTTTGTCGAAGATATGTCACGCTGGGATGTCAGCGATGATAAATGGCTCATGTGGTTCGAGAAGACGACGGACAATCGAAAGATCATCTCCAAGATCGAGAATTTTCTCGACTTCCATGATCCATTGCGTCGTTTGCTCTTAGAAGATCAGCGCATAAAGTCAGCGGTCGATGATTTGCTTGGCGAAGATTCGCGCAGGCTCAAGGAGTTGCTTATTTTCCACTACCCCGACAGCGGCGGCTATCTCCCGCATCAAGACATTTATCACATTCCACACAAACTCCCCGACCGGATGGTCCATGCGGTGGTTGCCATAGGCATCGACGACTCCGACCCGGAAAACGGCGGGCTTTTCTTCAGCCCCGGCAACCACAAGAAGGGGGTGTTTCCCATGGATGCAGGTGGGGTGATCGATCCTCAAGTCGCCGAAATGTTCTCCTGGGAACCCGTAGTATGGAAGGCTGGCGACATCTTCATCTTCGACGATTACGCACCGCACTACTCACGACCGAACAAAAGCAATCGTTCGCGGCGGACACTCTACTTGGTGTTCCAGCGTGCTTCAACCGGTGGACCGACCCGCGCTGAATATAACGTGCTTAAGCGCGCCCTTAACCCGCCCGAGGGCAAAGTGGCCGATCTCGACAATCTCAAGCCCCCAAATGGCATTTTTTATCGCGATTGAGCTCACGCAGCCAGGCGGAGGCATGCACACGAAACTGATCGACCGCTCAAAAATGCGCGGACGGTATGGCGTTCTGATTTGCGGGCTCGCGGAGCATCGACCGCAGCCCGTTACGACGCTTTGGCACGTGGATGTGGAGGTGGTCGCAGGGCGGTCTTCTATGACGCCTACAGCCCGACTCGCGCCCCCCTCGTCGCCCGCCTGGCGGCCCAGAGCTGCATTATCCTGGCCGGGGCCGCCAACGGGTCGGGCTACCGTTTCTCTCCACAAATTGCACGGGAGGCTGTTGCGTTGGCAGCCGAAGATCCCACTGCTTCAACAGCTTAGGTTCGTCATGCGCAAACACAAGTTTTCTCGAACCGGGCTGTCGCGCGCGTTCGGTATCGACATGGCCACGCTTGGAACGGGAAGCGCCGGCACGGGGTTTTCGTTCGGTAGGGTGGCACCGGGCGTTACATCCGAGCCCCATCGGCACGACGAAATCGAGGCCTTCGTGATCCTGTCAGGATCGGGCAAGGTCAGGACCGACCTTGGGGAAATCTCGGTCGAGGCGGGCGATGTCGTTCTGTTCCACCCTTTTGAAGCGCATGTGCTGCGCAACGACGGAAACAAAGACCTAGATTTCGTCGATGTCTACTGGCGAGACGGCGAGGCCGCCCTTGATGCCGCTGCAAACACCACGGCTCCACGCGGGCCGATCTTCGTCTTCTCCACGCCGCCAACGCCAAATGGCGATCTGCATCTGGGGCATCTTTCTGGCCCCTATTTCGGCGCCGACGTCTACACTCGTTTCCTGCGCATGAAAGGAGTCGAAGCATATCACCTCACTGGAAGCGATGACAACCAGAGCTACGTCACGACACGCGCCGACGCCGATCAATCGACGCCTGCAAACGTGGCGCGCTACTACGCCGACGAGATTCGCGCCACGCTTGCACTTCTCGATTGTGACGTCCACAGCTTCCAACCCACAATGGGCGATGACGGTTACGGCGAGTTTCAAGCCGCGTGTTTCCGCAGTCTTCTGAGCAGCACGGCGGTAGATCTGCGCCAGAGCCCTGCGCTTTTCGATGGTGTGACAGGCCACTATCTTTACGAGCCGGATGTTAGCGGCCTTTGCCCCGATTGCGGCGGCTCCGCCGGTGGCAACATCTGCGAGGAATGCGGCGCCCCAAACCTTTGCCACGACTTGGGTGCAGCCCGGTCACGGCAGTCTGCCGAGGCGCCGCTGGTCGGCTCCGTCCGCCGCCCGGAACTTGCCTTGGACCGATGCTACGACAATATCGACCGGCATCTAAGGGCGTCGGGCGTCCCGCTACGGATCTTGGATCTCTTCGCGCGCCTACGCCGACGCGGCAACTTTTCAGTGCCCATTACCCATCCCTCGGACTGGGGCCTGCCGGCCGAAGGGTTCCCGGGGCAAGTGATCTGGGTCTGGCCGGAAATGGCGTTCGGTTTTCTTTACAACATCCAGGCGCTCGGCCGCTTGCTGGGTCGCGACTGGAAGGCGGAGATGCCCGGCAACGACTGGCAGATTGTCCATTTCTTCGGCTTCGACAATTCGTTCTACCACGCGCTACTCTACCCCGTTCTTTACGCCGAGGTCTTCTCCCACTGGACGCCACGCATCCTCTATCACGTCAACGAGTTCTACCTGCTCGACGGCAAGAAGTTCTCAACCAGCTGCCGCCATGCGGTCTGGGGCAAGGAGGTTCTGAGCCCAAAGACAGTCGACGTCGTGCGCCTCCATTTGGGCCTGACACGCCCGGAAGGTGAGCGGACCGATTTCACGCTGGACGCGCTGCGCCGCACCGAGAACGAGGTGTTCCAAGGGATTTGGCTGAACTGGCTTGATGCGTTGAACCAGGAAATCAAGCAGGATTTTGCCGGCCGTGTACCCGATGCAGGCGACTGGAGCCCGGTCGACCGCGCCTTCTTTGCTCGGATAGAGATCTATCGCGCGGCGATGGAACGCGCCTATTCGGACGAAGGCTTCTCGGTCCGGCGCGCGGCCGCTCAGGTCTGCGATTTCGTGCGCGATTGCGTGATCTACCGTCGGGCGCAAGACTATGCGGCGGCGCGACGTTTCTATCCCGCCCGCAATCGGACTTCGCTAGCCCTTCAGACGACGGCCGCTGCGATCCTGGCACCGACACTCGCTCCGCTGATGCCCCGATTCGCCAGAACGCTGGCGCGAGGCATCGATGGCGTCTCAACCGAAACATGGCCCCGGTCCGTCCAGCGCCTTGCGCCCGGGACGCGCTTTGATCTCGGGCCCGTGTTGGTGTTCTACGCCAAATCCGGCAATCCTCATCTCGATGAGGAGGAAGCACTATGAGCCCAAAGGTGCGCCAGTGAGCTATCCCAATCTCGACCAGATCTGCGCGGCAATCAAAGCCGATGATGCCAAATATCTTTACTCGCTGTCACTGGCGACCGAAGCCGCTATCAGAGGGTAGAGACCAGATTGGCGGACCTGAACCAACGCATCGTCGACACCCTGGCCCGCGCCTTCGAGGACCGCTCGGCTGATCGCTTCCCAGCCCTTGCTGTTTCGTGCCGCAAATGCCGTGTGGGCTCGACTGCGCTGACCAACCTCTTCGGCATCGCGGGATTTTCCGTCCTCCAGCCGGTCAAGACTGTCATGCGGTTCGAGGCGCTTGGTCAACCTGGCGCGCCCTGGATCGTGCGCCGATCACCGGAAATGTCGAATGCGAATGCCTGCCTGATGGTATCTTCGATTCTGTCCGAGCCTGTACCGGCGCGGCAGTCGGCCGAAGAACAACTGAGCTACTGACAATCGGAAGGTAGCAGGTTCAAAATTCTGCCCCAGAAACCGGATATTGCGCACAACCAGCGTTCACGATCGCGATGGTGCACAAGCTTCCAACCATACCCGCGCAACGACAGCCCGTCGCCTGAAGATAGTCGGCGAGGGCCGCCAAATCCCTCGCAAGCGTATCCTCCGTCACATGCACGCCTCTTCGCCGACAATGCAGACGCTTGTCTCGTCGAGAGATAAGTCCAGCCAGGGTGCTCCTTCAGGATTGCGTGTTTGCTCGGGTACGGAGCCGCCCCTCAGTTCCCAATCGAGGAGCGATCCTACAATTCACATATTTGGAGATCGCTCGCTAGGTTACCCGGCTGTGAACCCTGCAAGCCGAAAATTCAGATGCCGCCCATGCAGAGATATTTCATTTCTAGGTAGTCCTCGAGGCCATGGCGGGATCCCTCCCGCCCGATGCCGGACTGTTTTATCCCACCGAACGGCGCCGCTTCTGAAGACATCCGGCCGGTATTTACCCCGACCATTCCATATTCCAAGGCCTCGGCCACACGCCAGACACGCTTCAGGTTGGAGGCATAAAAGTAGGCCGCGAGGCCGTAGATCGTGTCGTTGGCCTCACGCACGACCTGATCCGCATCTTTGAAGCGAATAATCGGTGCCAGCGGCCCGAATGTCTCGTCTTGCGCGACGGTCATCTCGCTGGAGACACCGGTCAGGACTGTCGGTTGGAAAAACGTGCCATTCGTGCCGATACGTTTGCCCCCGCATTGAATTGCGCCGCCTTTTGCGACGGCATCGGCAATATGGGATTCGATCTTGGCCAAAGCGTGCTTGTCGATGAGCGGTCCGATGTCCACTCCGGGAGCGAAACCGTCACCAACTTGAAGTTGGCGAGCCCGTTGCAAGAATTTCTCGACGAACTCGTCGTGAACGCCCGACTGGACGTAAAGGCGGTTCGCCGAAACGCAGGTCTGGCCGGCATTGCGGAACTTCCCCTGGATCGCACCGTCAACCGCGGCATCGATATCGGCATCATCGAAGACGATGAAAGGTGCATTGCCGCCGAGCTCAAGGCTGACTTTTTTGATCTGGTCCGAGCACTGGCGCATGAGAAGGCGCCCGATCTCAGTCGACCCGGTGAAGCTGATCTTGCGGACCTTGGGATTGGTACAAAGTTCGCGGCCGACCGCGTCACCTTCGGACGCATAGATCAGGTTGACGACGCCTTCGGGAAAGCCAGCCTGATGGGCGAGGGCGAACATTGCTCCCGCCACGAGCGGCGTCTGTTCAGCGGGCTTGAGGACGATCGTGCAGCCCGCCGCCAAGGCTGGCGAGATTTTGCGCGCCACCATCGAGGCCGGGAAATTCCATGGCGTTATCGTGCCAACAACTCCGATGGGCTGCTTGATTACCAGCATTCGGCGGTCCATCGATGGTGCGGAGATCGTCTCGCCATAGACGCGATTGGCCTCCTCGGCGTACCATTGCAGATACGCCGCAGCATGCGATATCTCCGACTTGGCTTCGGCAAGCGGCTTGCCCATCTCCGCGGTGAGAATCGCGGCGAGATCGTCGGCGTGATCGATGATCAACTGATGCCATCGCCATAGAACGTCGCTGCGCTCACGTGCGGTCAACCCTGCCCATCCAGGCTGCGCGACATAGGCCTTGTCGATCGCAGCGCATGTCTCCTCGACACCCATGTCGGGTAGTTCTGCCAGCACTTCGCCAGTCGACGGGTTGAGGACCTCGAATGTCCGCTCGCTAATCCGCGTGCCAAGTGCCGGCAGGCGATCAATGGGTCCAAACAGGTCGGGGGATGTCAGGTGACGGATCATCGGCAGGCACAGGGGCAATACCGGATTCCTCCTCAACGCAGCAGGTATATATAGCAGGTGCGGTGTGTACTCCGCGACGTCCGGGTTCCTTATAGGGCCTCGGCCAGACAGCTGGTAGACCACGGTACCCAACTGGAAGGGGAGAATACCTGAATACGCTAGAAGATGCCTCGCGGTTCTACTAGTCGAACGATTGAACAACGGACGTCGGCTTCGCCAGCCGCGCCGAGTGGATGCTGGTGGCCTGCGCCTACAATCTGCGGACCACCAATCGGCGACTCTATCGACTCGAAGAGAGGCTGGCCTGAGGAGGAGCGCACCCCAATAATGACGCCTGAACCGGCAAATGCCTGGCAAGGCCTGAAACCGCTCCTCGCGGCTTTAAACAGATCCGTTTACCCGGCGAGCGCCCGCAAGATGAGAAAGAGGATGGAGAGGAACAGGGTGGCGAAGGCGCGCCGAAGGAAGACCGGCCGGCGCATTTGCATGGTGATGGAGCTCATGATCAATTCCCCGCCTGTTGCTGCGGCAAAAGATAGCCTGTCGTCGAATGGTCGAGCACCAGATAACGCGCGGCGACCGCCTTGACCTCGTCGGTGGTGACCTTGCGGACGCGGTCCGGTCTCTCGAGCACGTCCTTCACATTGCCACCGGTGGTGAGCGTCTTGCCATAAATGTTGGCGATGTGGTCCAGCTCGTCGTGCGCAAAAATCACCGAGCGGATATAGCGGTCTTTGGCCTTGTCCAGCTCGTCGCTGGTGACGCCATCCTTGGCGATCCGGGCGACTTCGGCAACGGCCGCCGCTTCGAGATCGACGAGCTTTGCATCGCCGCGCGGCGAGCCGGAGATGGTGAAATTGGTGTCGTCTAGCATGGTGCCCTGGAAGGAGGCGCCTGCCGCCGAGGCTATGCCTTGCTTGACGACAAGTTCCTGATATAGCCGGCTGCGGTTACCGCCGCCGAGGATCTCGGCCAGCAGGTCGAGCGCCTCGGCCTCGCCGGGCTCTGCCGTATGATAGGACGGCACCACCCATTGAGTGGAAAAGCTCGGCACCGAAACGCGCGCATCGGTCAGCGTCACTGTGCGCCTGGTGTTCTGCTCCGGCTCGACCGAACGGTTGCGCGGGGGCAGGTCCGGCCCGCGCACAACCTTGCCATAGGTCTTCTCGGCCAGCGCCTTCACCGTCTCAGGCTCTACGTCGCCGGCCACCACCAGCACGGCGTTGTTCGGTCGGTAGTATTTGTTGTAGATGGTGAATGCGTCGGTGCCGTTCAGCTTCTCCATCTCCTGCATCCAGCCGATGACCGGAATGCGGTAGGGCTGGTTCTGCCGCAACGTCGCGTTGACCTCCTCGTCCAGCAGAGCCTGCGGGTTCGTCTCTCTGTGCCAACGGCGCTCCTCCAGGATCACGTCGCGCTCGGTCTTGATATCATCCTCGTTGAGGATGAGGTTGAACATGCGATCGGCCTCGAAGCCCATCATCTCACCCAACGCCGAGGGCGCCACCGTCTCGAGGAAGGTGGTGTAGTCATAGGCGGTGAAGGCGTTATTGTAGCCGCCAATGGCTGAGACGGCTCGGTCGAACTCGCCGGCGGCGTGGTTGATCGTCGCCTTGAACATCAGATGCTTGAGGAAATGGGCAAGGCCGGATTTGCCGGGTGGCTCGTCGGCGCTGCCGATCTTGTACCAGACCATATGAGTGACGATCGGCGCGCGGTGATCGGGGATGACGACCACTTCCATGCCGTTGTCGAGCAGGAAATCGGTCACCTTGCCGCCGTCGGTGGCGGCCAGAGCCGGAGCGGTCGTCACCAGGGCCAGCGCGGTGGCAATGAACGCGTTGCGCAGCCAGGCGGACGATCGATGGCTCCGGTTGTGGTGGCTGGTCGAAAGGCAAGGTTCGAGGCAACGTGATTTGTTCCTCATTTTGATGAAGGCGCTGCGTCCCCGTCTCCCTGCGTGGGAGGATCGGCGGGCAGCGCCGAGCCAGATGAATAAGCTCTTCATGGTGCCAGGCCTTACTCGAGCCTCATCTTTGGATGGACCCAGGAGACCTGCGGCAGTATTTCTTGGTGAAGTGATCATTGGACGGATTCTCCTTGGTCCGCGACGGCCTTGCGAAAGCCAAGCATGCACCGTGCCAGATCAGAAAACCGTTCGAGGCATGTGGACAAATCGGGCTCTGCCATGTTGCGCATCCGACATTGTCGGACATCGGACAGGGCCGAACGCGACGCGCGCGCGGCTGAGAATATCTTCTTCGTTCGGAAGACGATTGGGCGCGCTGCCGGGGGAGGGGTATAGGATGCGCTTCGAATGGCCGCTGCACTGACGGTGAGAATGGAGATGTTGGTCGCCCCAGCGGAACCCTGTCCTCGACAGCCAGACCGGGTCGATGCTGAAGGGCAGAGGCGTGAGCAGCCCAGCCAACTCGAGCGCGGAGCCTGCTCGCGCGCGAAGACGGATCTGATCAAAGATCGGCGAGTTGGGCGATATCCGCGAGGCGCTGGAAAACGAAGATCGTAGGACTCGGGCCGGAAAAAACGATGCGGTTGCGCGCTTCTGGCGTAATGCGCCTGCCGCGAGGCCGTTGAGCCTGATGAGTTGCTGCGGGAAAGGGGAGTGTTTGCGCGGGACCTTGGTCAAACGTAAGAAACAACCGTCGAGCTCGCCGTGGATGGGGGCATGCAGGCACGTTTGTCGCTGGAGGACAGCAGCACGGAAGGTGTCCGCGCTTGCCGTCGTCGCTGGGTACCAAACAGGAGAATTTGGCGGTCGCGATCGAATTCATCTGCGTAAATACCGCCTGGCTGTGCTCGGTTTGCCGGCGAACAGATTTTGCCTTCTTTGCGGCTGCAAACGCATCGCTGGCGGCGTGGTCCCTTAGGTCAAGAGCATCGGGTGAGTAACAGCCTGATCCTGCTCAATCTGATACGCGCCAACCGCCTCGCCGGATTGTGGAACCGCTCGCGGGTAGCTTCTACCACAAACAGCAAGGTCATGAAATCAAGTAGGAAGTCATCGATCGCTTGGGCGATTGTTTCTGACTTGCCCTTGAACTGGTCCAGCAAAACGCGCGCGTTATCGATCGCTTCCACGCTGGTGGCATCGATTAACTCCTCGACCCTCTTGAAACAATCCAATTCGAAACTCCTTCAAGCGCTTGCCAAGCCGTTATGCACGAAGGTAGCTCCGTGAACCACCCGGCCTTTGACCTGGCGGCACGAGCAGCGGTCGGCCTTACGTCCCGTGCCTCCAAGCACCAGCCATAGACGTGGCGCTGAGGAGCGTTGGAAGGATCGGGCGCTTCCGGCCATGCTCGAGCGGTAGTGAAGGACACTGCTTGCTGGCGACTACGGCCAAAATGGAGTGCGCCAGCTGATCGGGGCTTAACAATTTTTCGCTTTTTGCTGCGCCCAAGTCTCGGCTATGAGTCGGGCAGGCCTAATGGCCTGCCCACGTTGCAATTGTTAAGGAGGAACACGTATATGCCTACTGGAACGGTAAAGTGGTTCAACAGCACCAAGGGGTTTGGATTTATCCAGCCCGACAATGGCGGTCCGGATGTTTTCGTCCACATTTCGGCTGTCGAACGTGCGGGCCTCTCGACCCTCGCTGACGGCCAGAAGATCAACTATGAGATCGAGCAGGATCGCCGCACCGGCAAATCCTCCGCTGGCAGCCTCAGCAAAGCTGGTTGAAACGTCCTGGCAAGAGTGGGCGCGTAGGTCCGGAGGTCCTCACGGCCGATAGGAGCGAGCAAAAACTGAGGGCAGCAGATTGCTGCAGGCGTCGCGAATTCCTCATGAAACAAAGTTGTTTGAAAGGAAGGCGGGGTTGGCCCCGCCTTTTTATATGACGCGCAGATTAAGCCGATGGCTGCAACGCTCCAGAACGAATCTCCATTGCCGAAATCAAGCCGCGACCTTCTTGCGGGTTCGCTTCGTCGGCGCCGGCTCCGGCGCTTCCGGCGCTTTCGGTTTGCGGCCGAGCCCCATTGTCTTGGCCAATGACGAGCGCGCCGCGGCGTAGTTCGGCGCGACCATGGGATAATCCGCCGGTAGGCCCCATTTGGCCCGATATCCATCCGGCGTCAGCCCATAGTGGGTCGACAGATGGCGCTTTAGCGATTTGAATTTCTTCCCGTCTTCAAGGGAGATGATGTAGTCCGGTGTCACCGACTTCCTGATCGGGACTGCAGGCGTAAGGGCAACCGGCTCTTTTGCAGAGACACCTTCCGCCGTCCCTTTCAGAGCCGCGTGCACTTGGCCGATGAGGGCAGGGAGATCCCCCACCGGGATCGGATTGTTGGAGACATAGGCTGAGACGACATCGGCCGTGAGCTCGATGAGGGTGTCGATGTTTTTTTCGGCTTCTTCTGTCATGAAACTCTCCAGGCGGCGTGAAACACAGTCGGCGAAGCGTCGCTTCATAGTGGCGGTCGCCGCTGAAAGCAACCAAGGTCTCGACAGGGTTATTGCGATGCTCGTCCAGCAGCGAGATCTATAGCGCGGTATCGCGCCGTCATGACCGTTGATGCGTTCCGTTGTTGGCGACCTGCCGCGGTGCTTGCGCATTTTCAGGCGCGTCTCGGCCGTAAGCTTTGCGCCAGACGACCAGTAATCTCGAAACGAAGCGGGCTGTTTCTGTTCGCCATCCTCTCTTTGGCTGTGAAATCGGTGGCAGAGCAGTGGCCGCTGATTTTCTCAACGAATTGCCAGAAGATCGCAGAGACCGGATCTACGAAGCCGCCCTCACGGCGTGCTTTGATGCATAGAACGGACGAAAACCTGCGAGCGCAGCGCGCAAGACTCTTTTCCGCTTTGCGAAACAGGTCGTCATATTGGAAGATGCAACCTCCGCGATGCAATGGCTCGCTGCCTGCATGTCGGGCAGTGGAAAAGCGCAAATATAGGCGTCGCAGTCGTATGTGAGGCTGGAGCGGGGACGCCGACGAGGGTATTGTATCGAGATTTCGCCGGCATCTGAAGCGTACTATAGCGAACAAACAATATTTTGCGCCCTATGGCGATGTTAATCATCTTGTTGTATTTTAAATCAGCTTATCGCGACAGGACTGCTACGCTTCCGATGTGAAAATCACTGCGTGGGACTTGGTTCTCTCAAATTCATGATGGTAAATTGCCGTGTAGTTATTGCAAAGCAGTTGTCCCATTGAAGCAAGATGATAACGAAGCCAAAATTGTGCTCCATCGTCTGCCAATATTCGCTCGATGGACGCTATAGGCCTCACAAGCCAATCAAAACAGCTACTCGGGCGCCCTTTGAAATTCGTCTAATTTCGCTCACCCCAAACGGCCCTCCACAGTCGAAAATAAGATTGTCCCGCAAAGGGTGCTACAAGACGCGATCGCGGATCGTTTGGGCCAACGTCGATCTGGCGAAGGCACGCCGGAAATCGAGCAAGAGCTGCAGCGGAACAGATAACCCCGAACCGAAATCTGAGACAGCGGCGGACCCGATTTCTTCATGGTAGAAGGCGCAGAGAGAACCGGAGCACGGCTCCGGCGCCGCCGCTTGCCGAGCAGCGATCCTCCGCCTCCCAAAATCCAATCGAGAAGAGCGTTCAATTCCGGGACGGTCCAAGCTCTGCCGCAAAAACAGGTGTCAGACCACCCCGTCCTCTCCCGCAACTGATCTAGCGCAGGGCGTTCGTGAGCCGCATATCCCAGAGTGGCTGCGTGCACGACGCAGCGAGATCATTTATGAAAATCCTATTCAGTACGATGGCTGTCCCCTTGCTGACAGCCACCGCTTTTGCTGCCGATTCGATCCCCGCAGACCTCAGAGAAACGGCACTGGCCACTTTCAAGGCTTTGCCACCCACCACGCGGGCAGTCGCCAACAACCCGATCACCCCGGAGAAGATCGCTCTCGGCAAGGCACTGTTCTTCGATCCACGCGTCTCGGCGTCAGGCGTCTTGTCGTGCAACTCGTGCCACAACTTGGCCACCGGCGGCGACGACAATCATGAAACCTCGATCGGCCATGGTTGGCAGAAGGGACAGCGCAACGCGCCGACTGTACTGAACGCTGTCTTCAACATCGCCCAGTTCTGGGATGGTCGTGCCGCAGACCTGAAGGCTCAGGCGAAGGGACCGGTCCAAGCCGGCATCGAAATGGCCAATACACCGGGCCAAGTCATCGCCACGCTCAAGTCCATGCCGCAATATGTCGAGTGGTTCGATGCAGCTTTTCCGGCTGAAGCCGATCGGGTCACCTTCGACAACCTCGCCAAGGCAATCGAAGCCTTCGAGGCGACACTGGTCACGCCGGCCCCCTTCGACAGCTTCCTGAATGGCGATGACGCCGCCATGACTTCCGAACAGAAACAGGGCCTGGCGCTTTTCATGGACAAAGGCTGCTCGTCCTGCCATGGCGGTATCAACGTTGGTGGGCAAGCCTATTACCCATTCGGCCTCGTGGAACAGCCCAGCGCCGAGGTCCTGCCGGAAAAAGACAAGGGCCGATTTGCGGTCACCAATGCAGCCGACGATTCCTATGTTTTCCGCGTGGCGCCGCTGCGCAACGTTGCACTCACCGCGCCATACTTTCATTCGGGCAAGGTTTGGGATCTGAAACAGGCCGTTGCCATCATGGGAACCACCCAGCTTGGCGTGGTACTGGCGGACGAAGAAGTCGACCTGCTTGTTGCCTTCCTCAACTCGCTGACCGGAAAGGCACCCGAGGTCGCCTATCCCATCTTACCCGCCGAAACGGCGACAACACCCCGGCCTATAACGCAGATCTTAGGAAAATAAACGGCCAGCTGACTGCGGAACATCGCAATTGACAATGATTGCGACTTTTACTGGACGAGACGAGTCGCGACGTCCATGAGAACGCAAATGGCTCGTTTCCAAAGTGCAGACACTGCTTCCGTCACCAGCTGGTTGCGATGGAATCATGTTGGGATCTGGCGTGCGACATGCCAAGGAAGGCGTCTGACGCATGAGGCTCGCGCGCTGTCGATACCGCGGCGGCCGGCCATCGCGCTGGCGGCCGAATTGCCGCGCGCCGAAGTGATCGGCCCCCTTACGGCGAAGGGGCAGCCACTCCGTCCTCCATGTCCAGCGATTCTTCGACTGCTTCCGGATTCCGGGCGATGGTCCAAAGGAGAGTATTCGCCGCTGCATCCGGTTTCGAGCGACCTTGCTCCCAGTTTCGAAGCGTTGCCAGATCGAGGCCATACCTCACGGAGAATGCCTCCTGAGAGAGCTTCGTGCGATCCCGGACTTCGCGAACACTTATCGGCCGCGGCGCATGAACCTTCGCGATCACGCCTGCGGACGACAGTTCATTCTTCAGTGCCAATAGGTCGACGCAAGGAACCGTCACGAACGCCTTGCCGTGATCGACCATCTCCGTGAGTATCGCGTGGGCCGTCCTGAGCGGCAGCTGTCTCTTAACGAGAATCCGGGCGGCCTCAGGAGTATTCGCGCCGTGAAGAAAACTGAGGCTCAGTCGGACGGGAGAGCCTGACGACACCGGGACGACGTCCCGGGTTCGCACCCGTTGTCCGTACCGCTCCATGAATTTCGATGTAGTCGACATTAAGCTTCTCCGCGATCACTCGACCGAGCTTGCGCAATTTGGACCATCCCCACTGGAGGCATCGCGATAAAAGTACGCCAAACAACGCTAAGGAAGAACAGGCAGTGATCTGATTTCGTTCGACGCTCGTTTTCGAGAGCCGTTCTGGGTCGTTCGCAATCAACTGTGTAGGCCAGCGGAGCGAGCAAGGAGCGCCAGATCCGGACAGGGCTGAGTGGGGTGTTTTTCCGGAAGGTGGGGCCATGCCCTAAGGGACACGAGATGTAGTGGACTCGTCGATCCGCGCGGTTTCGATTCGCGCACCCCGGGCACAACGCTGGGATAAGTCCCATCAGATGCTCTCCGGTGGCCGTCATCTGTTTAGCTGACATTGGGCCGAGGGCTTCCAGCACGAGCCACATGGCGCGGGTATCGACCGTGACCATGGTGCGCCGCCCCTGCCGCCAGTTCCAGCGGCGGCACGTGACACCGGCATCATCGCACCAGATGACTTCGCCCGGTTCAGGATGCTCGGTTACCATTTCACCTTGCTCGATCGTGCCGAATGGCTCCGCTCCCTTCGCAATTAAAAGTCTCGGGACCCCTGGTAGAGATCGAGATCTTCCCCGCCAATCGGAACGCCATACAACACGCTGAGGGCATTGTAGGCATCAACCAGTGGGGAAATCCGCGGGAGAGAGCCATCTTTCCGCACCCGCTTGAGAAGCGCGGCGGCCGAGCACGGCGTTCGATTGGCCTTTGTGCCGAAAGCCTCGTAGGCAACGGCCCACGCCGCAAGATGCGCGTCCCTTTGGGCGTCGTCGCGAAGCGCCGCCTGTTCCGCCGCCGCAATCGTGTCGTTCAACGCCTGTGCATCCGGCACGGCGATTTCAGCGTTCCGCACCGCAATGCTGATCAGATGAAAATCCGGGTAGCGGGCCTTGATCTCGGGGTCAATCAATGGCGTGAAAGACATGGGATGCTCTTTTCTCATCTCTTTTCTCATGGGGAGGCTTTGCGCTGCGGGTCGTTCGGGAAATGTTTGAAGAAAGGTGCTTGTCGAGCGTCCAGATCTTCTGGCATCGGCATAGTGCATGCCGCACCATGCGCTGGATAATTCCATCATTCGGCCGTGGACAAGGCCTGGTAGAGATCGTCGATTATGTCTTGCGGGTGCTCGAGCCCGCTCGGCCGGCAATAAGCTGCGCCTCCGCTAGCTCCTCCATTTCATAGGAGGCAGCAGGCGCGATATGGATGTGAAGCAGCTTTCCTTGCCAGGTCATGCATCGCTCTCGGAAATTTGTCTCGCACGAAAATCTGCCGCCAAACTGGCCTGATCAACAGCACCAGTTGCATGGCGTATTCCCAGTCCAGTTGGCTTTGCAACGAAATGCGGTTCAGCCCAAGGGTCGGTTTCCTCGCCAGCACGCCACGTCCCCGCCGTTTTAGCCACCGTGTCCCGGCAACGCGTCTTGCACCTGCTTGACAACCGCTCGCAGGATCTCAACGCCCTTCTCGATCTGCCGAATGCTCAAGGCGGCATAGCCCATGACAAACCCGACGCGATCGATGTGGCCTTCGTCCGATTGCCGCTCGTAAAGGGGCGAGATCAGGTGCAGCCCCAGGCCCGCCCCTCGGGCGGCTTCGACCAGGGTCGTTTCCTGCGACCGCGGCAGGTCGTTGAACCAAACGGCGACGTGCAGTCCGGCATCTGCTCCCTGGACAGCGATGCGATCTCCGAAGCTGCGCCGCAAGGCGCCCAACAACGTCTCCCGACGCTCGCCGTTCAGCCTGCGCACACGCCGCACATGGCTTTCGTAGCCGCCACTCTCGATCAAACAGGCCAGAGCCTCCTGTTCAGCCACCGGCGAATGCCGGTCCGCGAATTGTTTGGCGGTAGCGAAGACCTCCTGCAATTCCGTCGGGACGACGAGATAGCCGATACGCAGCATCGGCGAGAGCGTTTTGGAGATCGTGCCGAGGTAGATGACAGCCCCGTGGTCCTCAAGACTGTGCAGCGGAGGGACCGGATTGATATCGTAGCGATATTCGCTGTCGTAGTCGTCCTCGATCACATAGGCGTTGTTGTGCCGCGCCCATTCCAGAAGCTGATGGCGGCGCGCGATCGGCATGACGCCGCCCAGCGGAAACTGATGCGATGGCGTGACATAGGCCAGTCGTGCCCCGATCCCCGCCAGCAACTCCGTCTTCATCCCGTCCTCGTCGACGGTGACCGGAACGGGCGAGGCACCCGTACTGGCAAAGACCTGACGCGCCATTCTATAGCACGGGTCCTCGATGACGAAGCGGTCGGCGGGATCGAGAAGCAGGCGAGCGCACAGATCTAGGCCCTGCTGCGAACCGTTGACGATGATGATCTGCTCGAGGTCGCAGCTCAGGGTTCGGGCGCGCCAGAGATAGCCCTGGAGCGCCTGGCGCAGCCGGCGCGAGCCGCGAGGATCGTCATAGGCAAGACGCAACGGGCGCTGCCCCATCGCCTCGTTCATCGCACGTTTCCAGACCAATGCGGGGAAGTCTGACGGCGCCAGGTCGCCATAGCGGAAATCGACCTTCAGTCCAGTCGGCAGATAATCCGGCCAGGGCGGCGTGACGCGCAGTCGTTCGCCATAGGCGGACAGATGAACCGGGCCGACTCGTTTCGCGACAGTGCGGCTCGTCTCAGGACCGCTCAGCGAGGATGCAACGCGAGGTCGTGCGCCTTGATGGACTTCGATGAAACCTTCCGCGGTCAGTTGCTCATAGGCGACCGTCACCGTCGTTCGCGAAACCCCAAGGTTATTTGCGAGGCCTCGGGAGGACGGCAGCTGACTACCGGTTTCATAGACGCCGCCGAGGATTTGCTCGCGAAGAGCCTCGTAGATCTGGCGTGCACCCATCGCGTGCGTGCGACCTGCAGAACCGGCACTTGAAGACTGGACCATTTCATTCATCGCCAACTGGATATTTCACATTGGCCAGTTTGCCGTCAATCTTTCGGAAACCCAAGCAAGATCTTAGAGGCCGAATGACCCGCTCCTATCAATCGGAAACCGATGCTCTCACGCGGTCGCTCAACGACACCGGTCCCGGATTCGCCACTCGGGCGATCCATCATGGCTACGATCCCGCCGGCTTTTCCAATGCCGTTCAGCCGCCAGTCTTCTTGACCTCGACCTATGGATTCGAAAGCGTGGCAGCGAACGAGGCCGCCGCCGCGCTTGGCGGAAGGCTCTATGCGCGCGAATACAATCCGACGACGGAGATCCTCGAGCAACGGCTCGCCAATCTGGAAGGAGCCGAGGCAGGTCTGGTCGTTGCCTCGGGGATGGCGGCTTTCGGGACGCTGATCCTGTCGCTCCTGTCCCAAGGCGATGAACTCATCGTCCACAGGACGCTTTATGCGAACACGCTTGCCATGGTCGAACAGGCGGTCCCCCGCTTCGGCATCAAGGTCGTCGCCGTCGACCTGTCCGATCCTCACAATCTCGATGCCGCGATCACCGAGCGGACCCGGCTTGTTTTCTTCGAGACGCCGGTGAATCCGCTGAGCCGCATCCTCGACATCGCTGCCATTGCCGAGCGCGCCCACGCGCGCGGTATAAAGATTGCAGTCGACAGCACCTTCGCCTCCCCCGCGCTCCAGCGGCCGCTCGAACATGGGGCAGACCTCGTGCTCCACTCGCTGACCAAATACATCAATGGGCACGGCGATGCCCTTGGCGGGGCGATTCTCGGCGACGCGCAAACGCTCCGCACGCTGCACGAAACGGGCCTGCGCTACATCACCGGCGCAGCGCTCTCGCCCATGTCAGCCTTCCTGATCCTGCGCGGTCTGAAGACGCTCACGCTGCGCATGGAACGGCACAGCGCCACTGCCCTTGCGGTGGCTCAGGCGCTCGAGGCGCACCCGGCGGTGGCATGGGTGAGTTATCCCTTCCTCGACTCGCACCCTGATCAGGTGACGGCGCAAAAGCAGATGTCCCAAGGGTCGGGCATGTTGGCCTTTGGCCTCCACGCTGGGTTCGAGGGCGCGCGGCGGATGATGGACCGGCTCAACCTGATCACCCGGGCTGTCAGCCTCGGCGATGCCGACAGCCTCATCTATCATCCGGCAAGCCTGACCCGTGCTCGTCAGCCGATCCGCAAGGATGCGCATCTGGCCGATGGAGTCGGCGAGGACCTCATGCGTCTCTCGGTGGGTCTTGAAGACGTCGATGACCTAATCGCCGACCTGCGGCGGGCTCTGGACGCCTTGTGATGACCTGTCGTCCGGCCAGTCCTGCGCTCACGCACAAACCTGGAGCCTTGCCATGGCATTCCTGAGCGGTCTTTCCGCGTTTCCCATCACGCCCGCCGATCGTGACGGCCGCGTCGATACCGTTGCTCTGCGCAGGCTGATTACTCGGCTTGGCGCCGCTCAGGTCGACTCCATCGGTCTTCTCGGCAGCACCGGCACCTACATGTATCTGACGCGCGAGGAACGGCGACGGGCGCTCGCCGAGACCTTGGACGAAACCGGGGGACAAATGCCGGTCGTGGTGGGTGTGGGCGCGCTGCGCACCGACGAAGCAGTGAGGCTCGCGCAGGACGCTAAGGCCCTTGGGGCTGCCGCGGGGTTGCTTGCCGCCGCCTCTTACACCCCGCTCACTGATGACGAGGTGTTCGAACATTTCTCCACGGTGGCGCGCGAAAGTGGCCTTCCGATCGTCATCTACGACAATCCAGGAACGACGCATTTCCGTTTCACCCCAGCACTCGTCAGCCGCCTGGCAAAGGTGCGGGGGATCGTCGCTATCAAGAATCCGACAGACAAGGGCGATGCGATCAAGAGCCATCTGGCCGACCAGAGGCGCACTGTGCCGGAAGGGTTCTCGATCGGCTACAGCGGCGACTGGAACGCCGCAGAGGCCATGATCGCCGGCGCCGACACATGGTACAGCGTCCTCGCCGGCATCCTGCCCGAGGTCTGCGTGAAGATCGTCACGGCGGCGCAACAGGGCGATGCGGCCGAAGCGCGACGGATCGATGCCACGCTTGCGCCGCTCTGGAGCCTCTTCAAGGAGTTCTCGAGCCTTCGCGTCGTCTATGCACTTGCCGAATTGCTCGAGATTTGCCGTGCCGACCCCCCGCGTCCCATCCTGCCTCTGCCCTCAGCAGCGAAGCGCCAGATCGCCGCCGCGTTGGAACGCTTGCCATCGGATGTCAACCGGTGAATAGCGAACCCGGCGGCCAGTGAAAGGAACTATCATGTATGTACCCGCGCATTTCGATGAACCGAGCCGAGAAGTCCTCTACGAACTGATCGAGAACAGTGCACTTGGCATGCTGATAACCCATGGCCGGAGCGGTCTCGACGCCAATCACATCCCCTTCGAACTCGACACGTCACAGGGAGAAAACGGTACCCTTTACTCCTGCGCGATTAATACACGTGCCGAAGGAAAGTGCACATTCTCACTCGAGTGACTTATTTCAAAGGATGTGATCGCGTTTTGGCACATTCACAGCCGACATGCGGCAGCCGGTAACTCACCACATGGTGAGCAACCAGGAAACCTTCCGGCCTACACTTTCTCCCGGAGCGCGCGTGCTGCAGCAACCATGTTCATGAGGGCAGGGCGGACCTCCTCCCACTTGCGGGTTTTGAGGCCACAGTCCGGGTTTACCCACAGTTGGGCATCGGACAGTCGCTCGCGGGCAAGCATGACGAGATCCGAAATCTCGCCGACTTCCGGGACCCGTGGTGAGTGAATGTCGTAGACTCCGGGCCCGATTTCATTCGGATATTTGGAGCTCGTGAAGGCGTCCAGCAGTTCCATTTTCGAGCGCGACGTCTCAATCGAAATGACATCCGCATCCATTTCAGCGATCGCGTCGATGATCTCGTTGAACTCCGAATAGCACATGTGGGTATGGATTTGAGTCGCGTCCTTTACACCCGTTGAAGCGATCCGGAAGCATTCGACAGCCCAGTCGAGATAGTCGTTCCAATCAGACTGGCGCAGTGGCAATCCTTCGCGAAACGCGGCCTCATCGATCTGGATCATCCTTGCGCCGGACCATTCGAGATCCGTCACTTCGTCGCGGATGGCGAGCGCGATCTGGCGGCATGCTTCGGAGCGGGGTACGTCGTCGCGAACAAATGACCAGTTGAGAATGGTCACTGGGCCTGTGAGCATTCCCTTCACAGGGTTTTCCGTAAGCGACTGGGCGAACTGCCACCAGCGCAGCGTCATCGGATTGGGCCTCGATACGTCGCCGAAGATGATGGGGGGGCGCACGTAACGCGACCCATAGCTCTGCACCCAGGCATGCTGGGTGAAGGCGAAGCCGGACAGCTGCTCGCCGAAATGCTGTACCATGTCGTTTCGTTCGAACTCACCGTGCACCAGCACGTCCAGCCCGATCTCTTCCTGCCAGCGAATTGCAGCCTCGATCTCCTTCTTCAGGAAGGTCTCGTAGTCGACATAGCTCAGCTGGCCCTTCGCATGAGCGGCCCGCGCCCTGCGTACCTGCGGCGTCTGCGGGAAGGACCCGATGGTCGTCGTCGGGAACGGCGGCAGCCCGAGCGTGCCGGCCTGGACTCTGGAGCGCTCGGCAAAAGCGCTCTCTCGTCGCTTCATGCTGTCGTCAATGCTGGCGATCCGCCCCTCAACCAGCGGGTCATGGATCTTCGTGGATGTCACGCGAGTGGCGGCAGCCTCGGCAGACGCTTTCAACGCGCCTGCCACCGCATCCCTGCCTTGGGACAGGGCCCGGGCAAGCAACACCAACTCGTGGGTCTTCTGGGCCGCGAAGGCGAGCCACGACCTGATGTCCGCGTCGAGTTCCGTCTCCATGCGGAGGTCGATCGGCACATGCAGCATCGAGCAAGAAGGCGCGATCTCGACGCGGTCCAAGGGCCAGCCGGCGACGATCGGTTTGATGCGGTCGAGAATGGCGGGCAGGTTCGCACGCCAGACGTTGCGGCCATCGATCAAGCCAAGCGAGAGCACCAGATCCTTCGGTGCGAGCCGACCCACCGTTTCCAGCTGCCCGGGAGCGCGCACGAGATCAATATGCAGCCCGGCCAGGGGCAGAGAAACCGCGGTTTCGAGATTGTCTCCCAGCGGCCCGAAATAGGTAGCCAGCATGATCTTCAGCTCGGGCGCGGCTTTCGACAGCTGGCCATAGGCGAATTCGAACGCAGCTCGTTCGTTCGGGTTCAGATCGAGGACAAGCGCTGGCTCATCGATCTGCACCCAATCGGCGCCCGACAGCTTCAAGCTCCGCAGGAGTTGCTCGTAGACGGGCAGAAGCCGTGGTAGGAGCGCGATGGGATCGAAGCCTTCGGCAGGCGATTTAGCCAGCTTGAGGAAGGTGACCGGTCCAAGGATGACTGGGCGTGTGTGAATGCCGAGGGCTTTAGCCTCGAGGAAGTAATCAACCGGCTTCGTCGACGAAAGAGCGAACGTCTGATCATCGTCTAGTTCCGGCACAATGTAGTGATAGTTGGTGTCAAACCACTTGGTCATTTCCATCGCGGCTACGCCAGGCCGATGAGCCGCATGCTGGTGACCACCGTGCCCACAATCCTCCGTCTGACCTTGGTTGCCGCGCGCCATAGCGAAGTAGATGTCGAGTGGGACCTCGCCGCCATTCCAGCCGTAACGGGACGGAAGGGCGCCGACCATGGCTGCGGTGTCGAGCACATGGTCGTAAAGCGAGAAGTCGTTCGACGGGATTTTCGACACGCCGCGATCGCGTTGCTCCTCCCAGCTAGCGGCACGGAGCGCCTTCGCCGTCGTGAGAAGGTCGGCAGCGGACGATTTTCCGGACCAGTAGCTTTCAAGCGCGAATTTCAGTTCTCGCCGACGACCGAAGCGGGGCACGCCGAGCGTTGCTACAGGAATTTGCTGAGAGACAGTCATGCCAGACCCCGATGGTTGGGGCGTCGGTGACAAGGAAGGCGCTAGCAGGCCGGCACGAACGCCAGGCTGCAGCGGCCACCGAGACACCCCGCCCGTGGACGTAATTCGCCGTGGCAGGTCTCCTGGCTCGCGGGGTCATAGCCTCTACCCGTCTTCCCAAGGCTATTCGCCTCAGTGACATGAGTGGGGTTGGCTCGCCGCTAACAGTTGCGGGGGCAGCGCCGGCATCGCACCGGCTTCCCTCTTAGCTCCGCTGCGGCAGCGCCGTACGGAGAACCACGACGCGGGAGACAATTACAGCAGTTCGCTTCTCTGTCAACGCCGCATAAAGAAATGTTTATGTCGTTATGTTAAATTTCCGTTGGCATGTTCCAAAGGTCGCCTCGAAAGCGAAAACTGTGGAAGCCTTGAGCGGCCGGTAAATCAAAGCAATGACGCACGGCGCCCTTGTCCAGGAGGATAGGAGTTCGTCGGCTGCCGGCAGCAAACATACCGGCAAGCGCCGTGGTGCTGCTTAGCGCATCATGCGAACCACCTCGGCGTCGAACTTCGGCTCCGAGGTTCCGACCGCTTCGTTGGTGATCTGCTCGCGACCATATTCGGCTCAATGGCGAGGCTGTTGCCCATGTGGAAGCTGTTGGCCGTGATGCCCTCGGTGATATGACACAACGATTTCGGGGGGAGCACACCGAGGCCAGGCGCAGCGGCGTGTTGCGAAGTGATCGAGGCCAATGTCTCGAACTGCTTGTTCGCAGCCCACCGGCTCAAGGTAACCCGGCTCAAACCACCGGGCCAGCTCAAGTCCTGTCCAAATGAGGCCTGAGCGGCAAATCGTCGTGCACGCGCACGGTTTGGCGTTCGATCTTGTGATGCGTCTTGGGCGGACAATCGCCACGGTGCAGCGCGCAGAAGCGGTCCCCAATTGGGAAGCCGAGGGCGGTGAGGGCAAGCCAGCGCCACAGGCGGAAGGGGACTTTGACCTGTTTGCCCTGCTGGACCACAAGTTCGCGACACAGGGCCTCAAGGAGAAGACCAAGAGTGATTATGCGCGGGACCTCGCCAAATTCATCAAAAGCAGCGGGCAGTCAAAGTTCGGCGCCGATTGACATGGAGATAGCCATCGCGGCGGACCGCCCAGGCGGACCGCAAGCCGGAATACAACCGGGTGCAGGCGGCCAAGCTCGTCCACAAGATGGCGTCGGGCACACACCGGCGATGGGAGAGCGGACCGTGGAGTGCAGGAACTTCACGCCTATCCACGCTCCCGTGGACGTGTCCTGCGGCACATCGGCAGCGATATTGAGGAGGCAGTTGAGCTTCTGGTCGAGCACTCTTACCTGCCACTACCTACGCTTAACGTCATCTCGTACTGAAAACGCACCACGCAAGGTCGAGATGTAACATGCGCCCTTCGTGGATGGTTCTAAGCTTCCTCGGGCGCGGTCAATCTATGATAACGGTCGCTTGGAACCTCCATCACCGCGACGCGATCAAGGTTGGCGTATCGCGCTCGGTAGTAACCTTCTTCCTCCACTTCGGCGAAACTACACTGGGGAACGTCAAAGGTCGCAGCTTCCAATCCGAAGAAAGTCGTAGCGGTTTCTTCATCCAAGAAGTTCCACTCATCTTCTCCGTCGTCATATGTGACGCGAACATAGGAGGCCATGCGCACGGCTTCCTGATCACCCATCTCTGCGATGATGGCATCGCATTCTTTCTTCAGCTTTCCTGAAACCTCACCCTTATCCCAGTCATCCAAAGCCCGATAGATTTCTGGATGATAATACTCTGGCATCTCCTCTACATCGTCACCGATAAGCTCAATGGTGCGGACATATTGCGGATTTATCAAGAGTATTTTGTTGTCAAGGCTCCAACAATACAGCCATGGCCTGCTTGTGTTATTTCTACGCAGATTATGAAGTTCCTTCAACTGACGTAAAATCGATTCACGCGCCTTTTCATCGATAGGATATTGGCGGCTGCCAACAGTCGTCTTGATTCTGAGCGTGCCGTATCGCGTTTCGGCATCGGCAATTGCAAACGGGCTCGTGCGCCACTCCTCGACATCAATCTTCCAGCCCAGCAGCTCCTCGACCGTGCATTTCAACGTGAGACAAAGGTCCTTGATCTGCTCGACGTTCAACTGCGTTTTGCCTGTTTCCCAACGGGCCACAGTCTGTTGCGTCGTTGCCATCTGCTCTGCCAAATCTTTTTGAGTCATGCCCAGTCGAACCCTAAGCTCTTTCATGTTCATAACTCACCTCGCGTGTTCAACACACGCATTGTGGATGAATTAATCTAACACATCAAGCGTGTTCAAAATCGCAGCATGTGTTTTTAGGGCGTCTTCGAGGCTCCGGCAGCCGTTCGTGACCACTTGCGCAAGACACAGGGCTGGTACACAGCACGAATGGGCGATCAAAAATTACTGCTGCGATGCTCGTCATCAGCCAAGCTGCCGCCGCACCTTCCACTAGGGTGCCAAGGTTCGAAATGAGTGCAGCCGACCATAGCGAACGGAAGGTCTTGTGCTCAAAAGGAACGAGTGAAGATGTTCTCTTCGCCATTGTGGGAAGCCTCGGGATTGACCGCGGGGCTGGATTTATTTCGCCCTCACTCAACCATGGCCTCGCCGTACAAGCCAAGCTGCCACAGTGCGCGCCTGCTAACCCAGAAAACTTGGCGGCCTTACAGGCATGCGCAGGACGCGCGAAGCCGCTCAAATCCCCTAGATGGGTCAGCCATCGAAGACCGGCATCACTTGCCCGTTGAGCGGCTATACGATAATGCTCCGCGCTAAGCAGGAAGCGCCAAAAATTCGAGCGGCGACTTCATTCTCCTATTCAGGAAGGAACTATGAGGCGGCAGACGCGACCATTCACCGTGGAAGTCAAACAAAAGCGCAATTATCAAAAATCCGCACGTTCCATCTGGGGCAATTTCGACATCGCCGCGGCGATGGCCGAGACAACAAAGGAAGTCGAGCCGTTAAATCGTCAGCTTGTTGACTCTACTGTAGTGGTCCTTGATGCTGAACCTTTGCACGAACCGCGAGTGGAGCATTTCATGGCCAATCCTCTGGAAACCGAGTCAGCAGTAGTTAGCGAACCGGCAGACAAAACGGAAACGCCAAAACCGAAGGCGAGAGCGCGGCGGTCGAGGAAGCCAGAAGCTGAGGCGAGCTCGCCTGCCCGCAAGAACGGCGCCAAGCCGATATCCGCGGCCACTGAAGCACCGCCGTCAGCGCGAACAGGCCGAAAGAGCTACTCCGCGAAGGATCGTGCCCAGAAGCTGGCGCAGATCGAGACCTCGATCGGCGGCGGCGCTACTCTCAAGAGTGCGGTGAAGCACGCCGGCATCTCGGAACAGACATATTATCTTTGGAAGAAGGCGGCGGCGCCGGCGGCGGACAGTGACGGGCTGAAGGATCTCGTCGCGCTCGAGGAAGAAAACAAGCGGCTAAAGAGCCTGCTTGCCGATCGTCTCCGCAAGGAGAATGCGGAACTGAAGAAAAGGCTCGGGCTGGATTAAGAAGGGTGGGCAGCTGGTTCTTGGCTCCCCACCTACAGCAATATCGCCTGCTCGGCCTCTCGGCGCAGATTCTGCCTTGGCCTTGGGCCGATCTGCTGGATGACCAGCCCGGCTGCCAGCGAGCCGAGATCGCCGCACTGCTTCAGGCTGCGGCCTTGCGTGTAGCCGTAGAGGAAGCCGGCGGCATAAAGGTCGCCGGCGCCTGTCGTGTCGACCAGCTCGCGGATCCTGGTCGCCTCGATGGTGACGGTCTCGTCGCCGCGCACGATGACCGAGCCCTTTTCCGAGCGGGTGACGGCGGCGATCTTGCAATCCTTGCGGATCTGGGCCAGTGCCTCGTCGAATGAAGCGGTCTGGTAGAGCGACTTGATCTCGTGGCTGTTGGCAAAGACGATGTCGACGATGCCGGAGCGCATCAGATCGAGGAATTCGACGCGGTAGCGATCGACGCAGAACGAGTCCGACAATGTCATCGACACTTCGCGCCCGGCGGCGTGGGCGAGCTTAGCCGTCTGCCT